>JAISCC010000137.1 GCA_031265845.1 Treponema sp. | reverse complement strand
ATCCTCCTCGTGGGGGGTGGGGGGTGGGGGGGGCCCCCCCCCCTCGGCTTACCGGCGCCGCCCGCGCCGCGGGGGGGGGGGGGCCCGCCCCCCCAATCCTTCCGCTGCCGCGGCTGTTTGCGTCATACGGTTTGTTCATTTTTATGTATGCATACTCCTTTTGAAAGCGCTGTTATTGTACAAAACACTATATACCGTTTATGAGCGGTTGTCAACGCTCTTTCAAGAAAATTTCTTTGAATTTCAAAAACAAGGCCGGAGGCGGCGGGCGCATGACTGCGGCAATGGGTTTCTTTTGCAAGCCCCCTGTCGGCGATTTTTACCGGAAAATGTGACGCGACCCGTACGCGGGCGCATCGCGCCGTCCCGAAAGACCCGCCCGGGGTTTCGCGCCATGACAATGGCGCTGGGCGTGGGCGGGCGCGGCCATCCATGCGCGACGGCGTGGGGAGCCTGAAGCTGGTGCCGCCGACAGGCTGACTGGCGCCGCTCTAGGCGCCGTTGGCAAACGAGTGTTGTAAGGAACTCGATAAGAATGAACCTCCCCGCCCTGAACGCTACACGTGCCCCACAATTTGTACAGCCAGCGCTATAATTCTCCCATACAAATCGAAAACTATGGGAGGGGGGATATGGCGCAGGGGAAACGTTTCGATATGGCGGACGAATGTGACGGTCTGGATTTTCATGCTATCCGGCTTGAAAACCGGTTTGTACGGACGATGGAAACTCTGATGAAACAGCCGGACGCGTCAATCTGGTACAGCGGCCCGCTTGTGCACATAAACTTCCGCCGCATAGCATTCCCCCTCCGCACAACCCGCAGATAACGCGTTTCAATCCGTTTGTCAAGTCTTTTGCATAGATTAAAAAAGCATAGCGCCGGATCTTCCGGCGGCTAGTACCTACGCTCTTATGTTGCAAAGAGTTGCAACGTGAGCCGTGACGGGATCGAACCTTCGACCCGAAATTAAGAGGCTGTCCCTGACGACCGGTTCAGCGGCACAGATACTGTTCCAGCGTTGTCATCAACTCATTGACATCAATGGGTTTCGCCAGATGTCCGTTCATTCCCGCAGCGAGGCATGCGGTAATATCCTCATTGAATGCGTTGGCCGTCATAGCGATAATGGGAATATTCGCCGCAATGTCCGTGCCTAATGAGCGTATCCGTTGAGTCGCGCCGATCCCGTCAAGTTCCGGCATTTGCATGTCCATAAGTATCAAATCGTACTGTTCGCCTTTTTCCTTGAATTTATCAACCGCCTTGATTCCATTATTGGCAAATTCAAGGGAAATTTTGGTTTCTTCAAGGATGCTGCCCAAGATTTCCTGGTTGATTTCAATGTCTTCAACGACAAGCGCCAGTTTGCCTTCAAGTTTTCCGGTGAGATCGACATTGGAATTGGAAGTGGTTTTTTGTCCGGTGATTCCGCCATGATTCGAAAGATTCACGATAGTATTGTACACTGTTGACGGCAACGCGGGCTTTGGCAGGAAATGGTCGATGGCTATTGCGGGGCTGATAGTCTTTTCTATATCCGACCAATCAGCGACCGACATAAGTACAAGGGCGGCGCATGTGTCAATGCGCCGTATTTCGCGCAACACATCCACCCCATTTTCATTGGGAAGCTGCCAATCCGCGAACACGATGGTGTATGCGTCTCCGCTTTCACAGCTTTTTTTAGCCAGTTCAATGCCTTTTGCGCCGGAAAGAGCGGTGTCGCACCGTATTGAGAACGTCGCGAGTATATGGGCGAAATATTCAAGCGCATCCTGGCTGTCATCAATAACCAGCGCCTTAATGCCGGCGGGTTGCTTCAGGGCGACTTCCTGTATCGAATCTTTGCCGTAGGGAAGCGTCAATTCAAAAATAAAGGACGTTCCTTTTCCCAGCTCGCTTTCTATCCAAATATCCCCGTCCATGAGTTGCAGAATTTTTTTGCACAGGGCTAATCCGAGTCCTGTGCCGCCGAATTTACGGGTGATGCTGTTGTCCGCCTGTTCAAAAGAATGGAAGAGTTTCGCCTGCTGTTCGGGCGATATGCCGATTCCATTGTCAGCCACCTCAACGTGGAGGTTTACATGCGTATCGCTGGCTGGCGTGTGGATGATCTTGATGATAATGGTTCCGTGCTCAGGCGTGAATTTGTTCGCGTTTGACAACAAGTTAAGCAAAACCTGAGAGAAACGCAACTCATCGCCCACAACGGCGCGTGTAAACAACGAATCAAAGTCAACGATAAGTTTCTGGCGCTTCTCTTCAAACTTGACATGCATGACGGTTATCGCGTTTTGGATCATTTTCTCAAAGTCGAATTCCTTTGCGACGATCTCAAGTTTGTTCGCTTCAATTTTTGACATGTCGAGAATGTCGTTGATAAGCCCCAGAAGCTGCTTGGAAGCCATGTCAACCCTATCAAGACAGTATTGCAAACGTTTCGTGTCGGTCGTTTTTTTTGCTATGGTAGTCATCCCGATAATGGCGTTCATGGGCGTACGAATTTCGTGGCTCATGCGGGAAAGAAAGTCGGTTTTTGCCCTTGACGCGGAAATAGCCTCTTCCCTGCTTTTCATGAGGCTGATCGTTGTCTCGTTCTTCAAAATGGCGGCAACAAGAAGAATCGCCGCGGAATGAAGGATGCTCACCTCTTGCTGGGAAAAAATACGTTCGGTCTTGCAGTCGTCAAAGCTGAAAAAGCCCCAGAATTCATTCTTGAAGTAAATGGGGATTCCCAGCGTAGATTTTGCGCCGCGCTGTTCAAACCGCGCGCGCTCCGCAACGCTCGGATAGTCTTCCGTAGTTTGATTTACATACTTGTTTTTGCTTGCCGCGACATACCATGTCGGCGCGTCTCTTAAATAGTCCACTTTGACGCAAGATTGACGGTCTGTATAAGGAGAAACGCCTTCAAACCATTCAAAAATAGCGCTGGCGCACAACCTGTCGTTTTCATTGACACAATTCTTCCATATAAGGATGCGGTTCGTCTCAACGCCTTGCCCAATGTTTTTTAGGAACTCCCACACCACCTCGTCAAAATGCGCGGCATCGGTCATCACTATGCGGGACGCTTCCGCATTGATGATCCGCAAAAGTTTGTCCTGATGAAGCAGTTCCCGTTTCGCTTTCTTGACAAGGGTTACATCAAGCCCGAGACAAACAATGACAAACGTTCCTTTGTGCGGCACTTTTTTGAAAATGGTGCGAAGAGAATACGGTTTGCCGCGCACGATCAATTCGGTCTCGAAATCAAGGCTGCCGGTCTGGGCGACAGTAATGAGCCGCTCCGCAAGCGGTATTGAAAGCCGCCCGTCCGCCTGATATTTAGGTATGCAACTGGCGATGATTGCTGATCCGTTTTGTAGCATTTCCTCTTTGCTGGAACCACCGAACATTTTTACTGTGGCCGGATTGCAGTCGATAAGCTTAAATTTATCATTAAAAATCAAGTTGAGTTCGGGATTGGTGTCAAGGAGAAGCTGATTGAATTCCTGGGTTTCCTCCAGCCTTTTCATCGCCGTATCTATATCTGTCTTGAGGTGTTCATTGTAATGCTCTTTTTGAATGAGCGCCGCATGGAGTTGCTCCTCGGTTCGTTTGAGTTTGTCAATATCAATGGTGGCGCCGAGCGCGCGAGTCGGTACGCCTTTCTCCCCCCATTCAACGATTTGAATGACAACCTGACTCCAGATGTAGGCGTCTGGGTTGGTCGCGGTGTAAAATCTGATTTCTTCATTAAGACAGTCGGTCTCGCCAGCCAGCAAAGAGGAGAACGCGCAGTTTATTCGTTCTTTATCTTCATCGTGTACGGCGTCAAACCACGCCTGAAGCGCATGTACGTTCTCTTTAGAGACGGCGACTATGGATCCGACATTCCAGCGCCCTTTGAACGAGATTGTCCCCGTGGCAATATCCAATTCCCAATATGAAAAACCCGCTATTTTTAAGATGAAGTCTATCTGATATTTCTGCTCTTTAATCTGCTCTTCATCGGTTTTAAGGTGGGTTATATCTTCAATCATGCCAAGTATCCGCGATGGATTCCCTTGCGCGTCCCGTTCCACAATAAAAGCTTGGTCATGCACCCAGATAAAACTGCCGTTCTTATGGAGGATGCGGTACTGCGTCTTGAACGAAGCGGCTTTGCCGGCGAGATACTCATCCATCAACTGGTTTATCCTGTCAAAATCTTCAGGCATCACGAGATTTTCCCACACTTCGTTTTTACGGACGAATTCGCCTTCATCATATCCAAGTATTTTTTCATATTGCCCGCTGTATGAACATGTTTTATCGGAGAGACTCATTTCCCAAACGCCTATATTTGCGTTATCAATGATAAAATCACGCGCATTTGAAGAATAGGTGGTGGTGTTGGAAAAAGAAGCCGATAAATGTGGAGAGTCCTCTGTATTTATCATAATTGTACCAATAATAAGATGATTGTATATAAAAGTCAAGTTATGAGTTATGCGGCCGTTTGCGGGCGGTTTGCGGCGGCTCGTAAAAACAGCGGAGCGTTGGCGGGAACTCTTTAGACTTGCATTTTCTTTGTCGATAAAATAGTAATATGAAGTTAGTTTTCAAGGTAGTTGTCATTGTCCTTTTTTTTCTCCTCGCTAGTGGGATGTTTATCGGCGCTTCTATATGGGAAGGAACTGCGGTGGTTGCGCCTGACGGCGTTTTGCCTAATACCGGTTATTACGCGGCCATCAACTCTTTTCCGAGAAATACTGCGGTGATTGTTACTAATCTTGAGAATGGGAAAACTGTCCATGTTACAGTTGTTGCGACATTAGATAATTCCAGTGTATTGATACTCCTCTCCAGAGAGGCCGCCGATGCTATAGCCCTGTCTGCGGATTATCCGGGTAGGGTGCGCGTAATGGAAGCTGTGGATCCCATAACGATGCTTCCTCCTCTGGAGGACAGGCTTTCAAATGGAGATCCCGACTACGATCCAATGGCGCGAATCAATGCGGCCCCGCAAAATCCCCCCGCGCCGGTTCCTGAAGGGGAGCAGTCCGCGCTTGCGGAGGATGGTGCGCCTGACGCCGAGGATGAAGGCGTGGCTGTCGCAGAGGAAGATGAGACGCCGCCGCTGGTTCCTGAAGGGAAGCAGTCCGCGCTTGCGGAGGACGTTGCGCCTGCGGGACATGAATCGCCTGTGGTTTATTCAGATGATTACAATCTGGCTCTTATTCCAGCGGAAAAACGTGCGCCGGAGGGAAAAGGCGTTGACATTCCTCTTGATGAACAAATTGCGCCCGTAGCAACGCATCAGGAACAGGAGCAAATTCCGGATACGGCTGATTTTATCACTTCTCTTGAAGATGCGCTCGCGGCGTCTCAACCACAGAATGTTGCGGCGGTTGCGCGCGCCAGTTTTTCGGCTCCTATGATTACAATCATGGAAAAGGGAATGTATTACGTGCAATTGCGGTCATACAGCAGGCCCGAATTAGTGGAGAGCGAATTGGTGAAAATTGAAAAACAACACAATGTGGTTGTGCAGATGACGGAATTGTCTGGAAAACAGCTTTACCGCATTCTGATTGGTCCGCTAAGCTACAGTGAAAGCAATCAACTGTTGCGGCAGTACAAAGAGAAAGGCTGGAGCGACGCTTTTGTCTGGGTTGGAAAATGATTTTACATGTCGGCCTTTCACAAGGCTGATTCCGAAAGAGCTTTGGGAAAGCCCTATACATCCATACTTTGGAGGAGAATGAATATGTCAGCAAAAGAAGCGATAGCGCATATTGTGGCAGGTTTACCGGAAACTTTGAATTTCGAAGAAATTTTAGAAGCGCTTGCGATGATTTACAGGGATAGGAGTATGCTTGAAGACAGTCACAATACGCAGACAAAGGACGCAAGCGCGGCCGCATAGTCGCGGATTGTCGCGCCGCCTCCTTTGTACCGGTTCAGCGTTGCGTATCGTCGGCTGTCGCGGCTGTGGCTTGGGCTAACGTCCGTGGCATTGCTTGTACTTTTTGCCTGAACCGCAAGGGCATGGATCGTTGCGTCCGACCTTGGGGTGGGCGCGTACCACGGTGACTGCGGCGCCTTCCTGTGCGCCGCCGGAAGCGTGGCTTCCGGCGGGTGTTGCGCTTCCGGCGGCGGCGAACGCGCCCACATTGCTGTGGCTCGCTGATTGGGCGGTACCCACCGTTTTGGCGGCGCGTTCCGCCCCGATCTGTATGTGTACAAGATGTGTGCGCGATGCGATTTCTTCCCGTATCTGATCTATCATGGTGTCGAATATCTGAAACCCTTCGATTTTGTATTCGGTAAGGGGGTTTTTCTGGGCGTAACTGCGTAGATACACCGCCTCCCGCAACGCTTCCATATTTTCAAGATGATCGAGCCAACGCCTATCTATTGAGTTGAGGTACTGCATACGGATAAAGGCGTTGAGGTTGTTTTCACCTACCAGCGCAATCTTATCGGCGATATCCTGTTGCAAGGCTGTGTTGATTTTCTCCACAAGCTGTTGCGGATCCGCTTTCGCCGCTTCTTCTACGTCAAACGCGAATCCGAACTTGGTTTTGAGACGCTCGGCTAACTGCCGCGCCGCTGCAAGCGCGTCATGCCGCACAGCCCCTTTGAGATCATCAAGAGCGGCGGCCACCATATCGGAGGTGGCGTCGTTCACCCGCTTTTTAAGGTCTGTGTCCAAAAGAATCGCGTCTCGTTGCTCGTAGATAAACTTGCGTTGCTGGTTGAGAACATCATCGTATTCCAACAGATGCTTGCGGATTTCAAAGTTGCGCTCTTCCACTTTCTTTTGAGCCTGCTCTATGCTCCTGTTAAGCCACGGGTGTTCAAGCGGTTCAGTTTTAAGCGATTCGTCAGAACTCATAAGCCGCGTCATCAGGTTTTTCATGCGATCACCGCCGAAAAGCCGCATTAACTCATCGTCCATAGAGATAAAGAACTTCGACCGTCCTGGATCGCCCTGTCGTCCCGACCGCCCGCGAAGCTGGTTGTCAATGCGCCGACTTTCATGGCGCTCCGTGCCGATGACATATAAGCCGCCGAACTTCTTCACTTCTTCGTAGTCTTTGAGCCATTTTTTATATTCATCAGCATAAATTTCCGCGTATTTTTCGGGGCTTGCCTCGGTGCCGGCGCGTTTGCGGGCGCGGTGTTCGGGACTGCCTCCGAGCTTGATGTCGGTGCCGCGCCCCGCCATATTGGTTGCTATGGTTACCGCTCCCTTCGCGCCCGCTTCGGCGATGATGAGCGCCTCGCGGGCGTGGTTTTTCGCGTTAAGCACCTCGTGCTTGACGCCGCGCCTTGTGAGCATGGCGTCGAGTTTTTCGGATTTTTCGATAGATACGGTACCAATGAGCATGGGCTGTCCTTTTTTGTGAACTGCGGATATTTCATTGCAGAGCGCTTCGAATTTGTCTTTTTCGGTCAAATAGATGACATCGTTTTCATCTTGCCGCGCCACAGGCAGGTTGGTGGGGACAACCACCACATCTAATTTGTAGATTTTGTTGAACTCAACCGCTTCGGTGTCCGCAGTGCCGGTCATACCGGAAATTTTTGCGTACAGCCTGAAATAGTTCTGGAACGTGATGGTCGCCAAAGTGCGGTTGCGCTGGGCTATCTTGATATGCTCTTTCGCTTCAATCGCCTGATGAAGCCCATCCGAATACCGGCGTCCGTGCAAAATGCGTCCGGTGAACTCATCCACGATCTGCACCTGCCCATCCTGCACCACATATTCGGTGTCAAGATGAAAGAGTTTATGCGCCCGCAACGCCTGGGTAAAGTAGTGGAGATACTCGAAATTCTCCTCGTCAACAATAGCTCCCTTGATAAGTCCGCGTTTCTGGAGCAATTTTTCAATTTTAGCAAGGCCATCATTGGTAAAGGAAATATTTTTGTTCTTTTCGTTTAATTTGTAATCACCGATGACTTCCTCGCCCTGGGTTTCATCGGGATAATCGCCATTGCTTTTCTTCTTCACTTCCTCAAGCGATCCCAACAACCTGTCAACCTCGGCGAACTTGAACGTGTCGTCTTCCGCCGCGCCGGAAATGATGAGCGGCGTACGGGCTTCGTCAATCAGGATCGAGTCGATTTCATCAACGATACAAAAATTGTGTCCGCGCTGCACACGCAATTCCAGGGAGGGACACATGTTGTCGCGGAGGTAGTCGAAGCCGAACTCGTTATTGGTGCCGTACGTAACGTCTGCGGCATAGTTTTCCTTGCGTCGCGCATTGTCCATATTAGACAGAATAGTTCCGACCGTAAGTCCTAAATAGGTGAATATGGGTCTCATCCAGTCCGCGTCCCGCTCCGCAAGGTAATCGTTCACGGTGACAACGTGTATGCCCTCGCCCGGAATGGCGTTGAGGTAGGTTGCGGACACGCTCATAAGCGTCTTGCCTTCACCCGTTTTCATCTCAACGATTTTTCCCTGATGAAGCACGATGGACCCGATAACCTGCACGTCATAGGGACGTTCTCCCAAAGTGCGGCGCGCGGCTTCACGCGCCAGTGCGAAGGCTTCAGGAAGAAGTTCGTCAAGGCTTTCGCCTTTATTGTAACGCTCACGAAAAGCGGCGGTCATTTTGGGAAATTCTTCAGGAGGAAGGCTTGCGGCCCAGGCTTCTTTTTCATTCACCATATGCAACACCGGCAGCAATTTTTTCAGATCCCGTTCATGCTGGGACCCGAACAACGCTTTAGCAATCTTATTTAACATAAACATAATGTAATATATTACAGAAAGATTGACAAGTGCGGCTTTTGGAAAACGCGCTTTAGAGGCGCCACCTTATGGGGTGATGTCATAGAGGCAAGCGAAAGGGAAGGGGAGGGCGCGATCAGGGTTTTCTGGCGGCGCGCTCGTTGCGGCGCTTGCGCCAAAAAATAAAGAAATACGGTTCCATTTATTGCTGAATGATGGTATAGTAATGACATACTATGGTAAGGAAGGAGTTGTACTATGCGACAATGTATGGATGCAGACAATCTACACAGCCGGCTGAACAAAATTTTTGGGCAAATAAAAGCGATTGACAAAGCCATTGACACGGATATACCCTGCGAAGACCTATTGATACAGGTTAATGCGGCGCATGTCGCGTTGCATAAGGTGGGGCAAGTGATTCTGGAAGGGCATTTGAACCACTGCGTTAAAGAAGGGATCGAACATGGAAACGTTGAGAAGACCATAGCGGACTTCTCAAAAGCTGTTGAGCATTTCTCAAGAATAATGGTGTAATGAAGGGGAAGCCTCCGGCGCCGTCCGGTGAAAGCCGCTTGCGGGAGGCTTCTTCTGGCGTTCCGCCCGCTCAATGCTCATAGGCGGCGCTCTGCCTGTCAACAAAAAAACGTTTCAACAGTCATAAATTATAGAATGCGGAACAGATTGCCGTTCATCTTTAACAAGCCTTTTTTATGTTTTCCTTCCCACATTTCTTTCGTGAGGTTCGCGTTTACATTTTCACGGCATAAGCCTCAAACGTATCGCCCAAACCAAACAAGCGGCTTGCCGCAAGCAGGGCGTGGTACGCCGCTCCTTGCTGGACGCCGTTTTTGCCGATGACGAACTTTCCCAAAAAGGGAAACCGCTCAGGATGATGGCCTGTAATGACGATTTTTTTAAGCTCAAAGCCGAACTTTCCAAGAACGCCTCGTGTTTTTGAGGGACTCCAAACCGTGTAATGATCCGGCGGACTTTTTTCAAGGAAGGTGGCGCGAGCGCCCCGCGCTGAAACGCCCTCATACGAAGGGGTTGAAAACGCGAGAACTCCCCCTTTTTTAAGCAGCCTGTTGATCGCGGTCAGCGCCGCGCCGACGTTCTCGAAATGCTCAATCACGTACCATAGCGAGATGACATCGAACTGCCCGTCTGAAAAGGGGGCGTTGTCGTGTGGCGGGGGGAAACAGCCCTGGAAACAAGGCATTCCAAGCTCGTGTGTCACATAGGACACCGCGTCTTCCGCCGCTTCAATGCCGGTTGGGGCAAAGCCCGCTTCCCTCGCGGCGGACAGAAATGGGCCGTACGCGCAGCCTATGTCCAGCAACTGAGGCTTTCCGCGATCCGCAGGACAAGCCGTCAGGGCCTTCATCACGGAAACAATATGGGAAAGCCGTTTCCTGCCGACCTGCGCTAAATTCGGAAAGTCTTCAATATACGTTTTGCCGTATTGCTTTTTGTAAAAATCAAAAAAGTAGTCTTTTGCGTATTCTATGGGCGGCGGCGAAGAGCGGCTCATGTAGGTTATGCCGCAAACCGGACAGGCGCGGTAGGTGCGATCATGAAAGCGGGCGAGGGCTGGGGAGAAACGCTCCAGACCGTCGCCGCATACGGGGCAGTCCGCCGCATGTATGGCGACGGAATTCAACGCATGGGCGAGACTCTTTCCAGCGGAGCCGTCTGTGGATGGCTCCGCAGATGACGCCGCGTTCTCAACGCCGTATCGCTCCGCGATTTCCCGGCATTGCCGCCGTAACGCGGCGAGCGGCTCTCCGGCAAGCTCCAGCTTCTTGAGGCGCCGAACGCCCTTCTTGCCTCGCCCAACCGTGAAAAAACCCGCGTTGCGGGCGAGCTTTTCATGGTACGCCGTAGGAGACGCGAGCAATACCGGTACGCGGGCGTACAGACTTTCAAATGCGGTCAGTCCAAAATGCGTAACCACCAGATCGTATTCCGCAAGACGCTCGCTCAAATTCGGGACGTATTCCAAAACGATCACGTTTTTTTTCCGCAGCGCGTCTTTACGCTCTTGCATCTCTGGCAATGCGATCCGGTTCAACGCGCCGAAGACAACGGCGACCTCAAGCCCGTTTTTGGCGGCAAGCGCGGCGGCGGCAGGAACGGAAAGCCCTGCGCTGTCTTCCGCGCCAAATGTGATCAGAACGCGCAACGGCGCGCGTCCGCTTTGCGCCGCCTCGCGTATGCGCGGCTCCTCCCACGCCGGACGCCTGTTTGCGGGGAACCGCAACAGACCGGGATCGCGGACATTGGGAGGCGTTCTTTCGAGATTCGGCAAGAGGTCTATCAGAAAGTCAGCGCAGTTTCTGCACGAACCGCCCTCGTCAATGCCAACAACCGGCGCAAGCCGCCGCCACGTGAGAAAATCAGCCAATGATGTTCTAAAACAGTCAAGGACGATGAAGGCGAAGCCGCCTTCCGGCGTGGCAAGCGGCGTATCCTGCGTATTCGGCGCGTAAAGGCGCGTTTCCCTGCCCAGAGAGCGCAACTCCTCCGCAAGCGCGGCGCAACGGGCGAGGTGTCCGCCTCCGCGTCCTTTTTTATAAGAAGGAACAATAAGAATGGGTTTCATCACGCCTCATCATAAGCGGGGCGCCGCCGTACCGAAGCGCGTTTTATACGCTTTGACAACGCTCGCCCCGTTAAACCGTTCTTCCCGCTTGACACGCGAAAGATCGCGGTACAGCGCGGACGCCCGTTCATAGTCTTCCTTCGTGTCAACCGTGATCCGCATGTCCGGCGCCTGCCAAACGCGGGGCGCCAGGGGTCTGTGCAACCGGAAGCGTTCCGGGTGGTTGTATATATACGGACACACATGCTCGCGCTCCGCGTCCGCCGAGGCTTCCCGTCCGGCGCGGAGCAGGGCTTCGGCGGACACCGACTCAACGCCCGCGCCGTAGGGGAGGGCGGCGTACCCCGCGTAATCGGCGTTGAGGCTCTGCGCCTCGCGGTCAAGCGCGAGCGCCGCGTCCGCAAAGACAAACGGGTTGTCGCCCGTAGCGCGGATCACGCGGTCAATGGCGAACGTCCGAATCGCGCCGCAATACCGCGCAAGCACGTCTTCCTTTGAGCCGGCGCATAGCTCAAAGCCTGATCGTTCCGCGAAAGGAGTGAACGCGGAAACGCAATCCGGCGGGCAGGCGAGTACATAGAGGTCGCAAGGTACGGATCGCAGGGCGTCCATCACCCGATATATGAGCGGCTCTTGGTCAGTCGCGCCGCGCAAGGGAAGCAGCGCCTTGTTGGGAAGCCGCGTTGAGTCAAGGCGGGCTTGCAATACTACCGCAGTTGTCATTACCTATCTTTTCGGTCTTTTTTTGGCAACGGATTATAGAAAAGCGGCGCAAAGTGTCCGCTCATGCGAGGCAAACGCATGTACGGTAGAGCCAGCCTTGCAACATGCCGCAAACTATAGTATGCTGAAACCGCTTTTTTAGCATAGCTTCCAGAAGCGCCGCTTCCGCAAAGAAGCCGCCTCCGTAGCGAGGCGCATCTTGACAATCCCTCCAAAGGAGGTTTTTATGTATAACCCGGCATCGTCTCCGCGCTTCCCGTTACGCATGGGGCGTTTTCTCTGTGGTCTCCTTTTTCTTTTCGCCTTAACCTCCGCAGCGAACGCGCAAGCGAAGGACACGCTCGCCATCCTCCCCTTCACCGGAGCGCAGGGGGAAGACGGTGAGACCATCGCCGAACTCTTCTCCTTTCAGAGAGACCTGACCGCCGTCTTCAGTCCGGTGCCGCGCACCAGCATCGCCAGCGCCATACGGGGCGAACAGGGCTTCCAGATGGAGTCCGGCATGACGGACCCGGACACCATCGCCGCGCTCGGAAAACGGCTGGGCGCGACCTACGTGGTCGCTGGGACTATCGCCAAACTGGGCAATCAAAACCTGTTGATTATCGCCATACTGCACACGGAAAGCCTCCAGCAGATAGCCGGAGACATTCAAGCCTACAACACTATCACGGATATAGAGGGCAAATTGCCGGCTATGGCGCGGAACATCGCGGCGGCCGTCGGCATGGACACGTCGAAATTGCCCCTGCTCGCGCTTCCTCCGGTGCAGTTGCTGGACGGGGCGAACGGGCGGGAAGCGGACGCGCTGGCGCAGATACTGGCGATGCATCTGATACGAAGCGGCAAATACGCGGTGTATCCGCGCACCAAGAGCCTTGAGCAGGTGTTGGAAGAGTACGGCAACCAGTTTAACGGCGACACGGCGGACGAGTACCTGCCCGATGTAGGGAGGGCGAATAATCCGCGCCTCGTGCTGTCCGTAACGGCGCGGCGGCTGGGCAGCCGAAACATGTTCAACGCGGCGATCATCAATCTTGAGAGCGGGATACAGGAAGCCGGGGACACGGTGAATTATCAAAGCCTCAACGACGGGATGAAGGCGATGGAAGATCTCGCGCTGAAGCTCATCGACCCGGAGAAAGCGGCGGCGGCGGAAGCGGCGAGAGCGCGGGCGGAGCAAGAAGCCGCCGCAAAAGCGCGAGCGGAGCAAGCGCGTTTGGCGGCGGAAGCAAGCGCGGCGCGATATAATTTTGCCGTAAGTGACAACGCCTCTTTTACCCAGGCGATCATCGCCATCAATAATGACAAGACGGACAATAGCACGTATACCATTACCCTAAACGGGAGTTTTACCAGTCCTCCTGTTACCTTTACCGGCAATGCCGTCAAAACCATTGCCATTAAAGGGGATGCGAGCGTCCGCACCATTTCGAATAACAGGAGCGGCGTACTGTTTACCGTACCGGAAGGTATAACCTTGGCGCTGGACAACAACATCACGCTGAACGGTAGTAATAATAAGAAGAATGTGATTGTGTGGGTGGCAGGCGGGACTCTTGTTATGAAGAACGGCTCGATAGTGCGCGGCTCTCAAGGCGGCGGCGGCGTGATTGTGGAGAACGGCGCCTTTACAATGAGCGGCGGAACCATAAGCGGGAATTCCACTTCCTATGGCGGCGGCGTGATTGTGGAGAACGGCGCTTTTACAATGAGCGGCGGAATCATAAGCGAGAATTCCGCTTCCCCTGACGGCGGCGGCGTGTATGTGAAGAGCAACAGTACCTTTATGATGTCAGGCGGGACGATAAGCGGGAATTCCGCTTCCTATGGCGGCGGCGTGTATGTGAACAGCGACAGTACCTTTACAATGAGCGGCGGGACGATAAGCGGGAATTCCGCTTCCCCTGACGGCGGCGGCGTGTATGTGCTTGGCAGCAACAGTAGCTTTACGATGTCAGGCGGGACGATAAGCGGGAATTCCGCCTCATGGGGCGGCGGCGTATATATACGGAGCAGTACCTTTACGATGTCAAGCGGGACGATAAGCGGGAATGCTGCTATCAACAACGGCGGCGGCGTGTTTGTCATCAATAATGGTACGTTCATCAAAAACGGTGGAGGTACCATTGACAAGACCAACTCGGCGAAGAAGGGACGTGTGGCTATTGTTGATGGAGGCGGACGGCGCAACGCCGCAGCCGGTCCAAGCGTCAACCTTGACAGCCGCGTCTCCGGCAGACGCGGCGGCTGGTAGTAAGGCTTATTGAGCTTATGAATTTGCTTCGCAAAGTGCCAAAAACGCCAGTCCGGCGGGTGTCTGACACCGAATTGCGGTGAGAGTGTCTGACACCAGCCCGATATTCAGTTCACCTCGGAGAGGCGCGAGTCCCGTCCGTTATTTTATAGCGTACTTAAGGTAAACGCAAGGATGCCAAGCGCCAAATTTCGGGCGGGGTCGCCGCAAGCGCTATGCACGTGGGCTGTCCCCGTGGGTGTCTGACACCGAGTTACAGAATAAACGCAAGGGCGTCCATCACCCGGTATATGAGCGGCTCTTGATTAGTCGCGCCGCGCAAGGGAAGCAACGCCTTGTTGGGAAGCCGCGTTGAGTCAAGGCGGGCTTGCAATACTACCACAGTTGTCATTGCCTATCTTTTCGGTCTTTTTCCTGTTGCGGATTATAGAAAAGCGGCGCAAAGCGCCTTACTTTGCGTCGCGCAAAGCGTCCGCTCATGCGGGGCAAACGCAGGTACAGGAGAGCCAGCCTTGCAAAAAACAACAAACCATGCTATGCTTGAAACCGCTTTTTTAGCGTAGCTTCCAGAAGCGCCGCTTCTAAAAGAAGCCGCCTCCGTAGCGGGGCGCATCTTGACAATCCCTCCAAAGGAGGCTTTTTATGTATAAACCAGTTTCTGCTTTGCCCCCCCCCCCCCCGCGTGGGGTGTCTTCTCTGTAATCTCCTCCTCCTTCTTTTCGTCCTAACCCCCGCAGGCGCACAGACCAAGGCGACGCTCGCCATCCTCCCCTTCACCGGAGCGCAGGGCGAAGACGGCGAGACCATCGCCGAACTCTTCTCCTTTCAGAAAGACCTGACCGACCTCTTCAGCCCGGTGCCGCGCACCAGCATCGCCAGCGTGATACGCAATGAACAGGGCTTTCAGATAGAATCGGGCATGACAGACCCGGACACCATCGCGGCTCTCGGCAAGCAACTGGGCGCGACCTACGTTGTCGCCGGAACCATCACCAAACTGGGCAACCAGAATCTGCTGATTGTCGCCATACTGCAGATGGAAAACCTCCGGCAGATAGCCGGGGACATTCAAACCTACGCCACCATCGAAGAGATACGGGGCAAACTGCCCGCTATGGCGCGGAACGTCGCCGCGGCGGTCAAGATAGACACGTCGCGCCTGCCCCTGCTCGCGCTCCCTCCGGTGCGGCTTGGGGACGGGACGGACAGCCGTGAGGCGGACGCGCTGGCGCAGATACTAGCGGTACACCTTATACAGAGCGGCGCATACGCAGTGTATCCGCGCACCAAGAGCCTTGAGCAGGTGCAGGAGGAATACGGCAATCAGTTTAACGGGGACACAGCGGACGAGTACCTGCCCGATGTAGGGAAGGGGACAAACCCGCGGCTCGTGCTGTCCGTAACGGCGCGGCGGCTGGGCGCCATAAATATGTTCAATGCGGCGGTCATCAATCTTGTAACCGGCGAGCAGGAAGCCGGGGATACGGTGGATTACAAGAGCCTTAATGACGGTATGCAGGTGATGGAAGAGCTTGCGCTGAGACTTACCGGACAAGATGAGGCGGTGCAAGCGCGTAGTGACGCGGATGAGGCGGCGCGAAAGAAGCAGGCGGCGGATGCGGAAGCCGCGCGGAAAAAGACGGCGGCGCGGCAGAAATGGGAGAATTTTAAGTCGGACGCGGTTGAAGTCATGGAGGAGTATTATCCCAAGTCATACTGGAGCGTAAGTCTGAATGTGGGATCCACGTTTACAACGCCGGGTTTGACCATAAGCCCCGCTATAACCATCCCTGTTGTTGCAATCGGCTATTTTGATCTGGGCTGTGACTTCGGCTTTTTTAGCAACGCCGATTATATCAAAGACTTGTCCTATAACTCATACTACCCCTACATACGGGCGAGCGCGTTTATACCTTTCGGTGATTGGTATGATGATCTTGCCAGCAAGTTCGGTTTCCACGTCGGACTTGGCTACGGCTGCATGATAGCCGATTACAGGTTCGGCGACTATGACAACCGAGCGGTGGCTCACGCCTTTGATGTTGCTATGGGCTTTTTGCTCATTAACGCCATTGACCTGAGTTATTCAGTGCGGATAAGCGACATAGGCGTTAATCACAAACTTTCTATGGGCTTAGTCTATAGATTTGGAAAAAAAGAATAAGAAAGGAGAATATGATGAAAGCATACTATTACGGCGTATTGCCATTCGTGTTTCTGCTGTGTTCCTGCGCGCTGGAAGGCGGCGTCCCGGGACCTGCGGGCGGCTATGTGTTCTATGACAAAGGCGAGTATTCAGGCGGCTGGCGTTATCTGGAATGCGCCCCCGAAGATAATAACTATAGTTTCGGCGGTTATGAGGATTGGTATTTGCCTTCCGTAAAGGAACTCAAATGGATGCGCGATAACCTGTACAAGAAAGGGATGGGTAATTTTAAGAATGGTAGCTATGATGTCTACTTGTCTTCAGAAGAAGGCTCATACGTCAAATTTAGAGATGGAGACGTAACAACCTACCTTTACACCTACACGCGCTATACTCGTACCGTGCGAAAGTTTTAAGCCGCGAAGGTAGGCGGCGTGTGTGGAGGCTGGTGTCAGACACCAAGTTATAGCGTGGGTGTCTGACACCAGCCCGATATTCAGTTCACCCCGGAGGGGCGCGAGTCCCCTCCGTTATTTTATAGCTTAAGGAAAACAGTATGGCAAAAGAAACCTATTGGAAGGTCTGGCTCACGCCAAACCGCCTCACCAAAGACATTGAAAACGACTTCGTCGCCGAAGTCTCCACAGCGCCGCTATGCATAAGGCGTTTTCTTTGTAGTCTCCTCTTTTTTCTTTTCGCCCTGACCGCCGCAGAGGCGCAGGCGAAAGACACGCTCGCCATCCTCCCCTTCACCGGAGCGCAGGGAACGGACGGCGAGACCATCGCCGAACTCTTCTCCTTTCAGAAAGGCCTGACCGCCGTCTTTAGCCCCGTGCCGCGCACCAGCATCAACCGCGCCATACGCGGCGAACAGGGCTTCCAGATGGAGTCCGGCATGACTGACCCGGACACCATAGCGTCTCTCGGCAAGCAGTTGGGCGCGACCTACGTTGTCGCCGGAACCATCACCAAGCTGGGCGATCAAAACCTGCTGATCATCGCCATCCTGCACACGGAAAACCTCCAGCAGATAGCAGGGGACATCCAAACCTACCGGACTATTGAGGAGATAGACGAGAAGCTGTTCGACATGGCGTGGAACGTCGCGGCGGCGGTCAAGACGGACACGTCGAAATTGCCCTTCCTCGCGTTGCCTCCGGTGCAACTGGCGGGCGGGGCGGACAGCCGTGAGGCGGACGCGCTGGCGCAGATTCTGGCGGTGAACCTCATACGAAGCGGCAAATACGCGGTGTATCCGCGAACCAAGAGCCTTGAGCAGGTGCAGGAGGAGTACGGCAACCAGTTTGACGGCGATACGGCGGACGAGTATCTGCCTAATATAGGGAGGGCGGATAATCCGCGCCTCGTGCTGTCCGTAACGGCGCGGCGGCTGGGCAACCGCAATATGTTCAACGCGGCGATCATCAATCTTGAGACGGGGATACAGGAAGCCGGGGACACCGTGAATTATCAAAGCCTCAACGACGGGATGAAGGCGATGGAAGAACTGGCGCTGAGACTTACCGATCCTGATAAAGTGGCGATGGCGAAAGCGGCGAGACTGGTGGCGGAAGGGGAGCGTCAGGCGGCGGAAAGGGCGAGAGCGCAGGCGGAGCAGGAACGTCTGGTCGCAGCGGCAAAGGCGGCGACGCTTGTTGTAAGTAACGTCACATCTTTCACCCAGGCAATCGCCGCCATTAACAGCGACAGTACCGGCGGTTCCTATACCATTACCCTCAGCAACAGTTTTAATAGTAATCCTGTTTCCTTTACCGGAAGCACCTTTACCGGATACCCCGCCAAAACCATCACTATTAAAGGGGATGCGAACGTCCGCACCATTTCGAATAACGGGGGTAGAAATCTATTTTACTTGCCGGAGGGTATAACCTTGGTGCTGGACAACAATGTTACGCTAAACGGCAATAATAAAGAGTATCATATTGTGGACATATCCGGCGGAGCGCTTAGTATGAAGAGCGGATCAACGGTGCGCGGCTCTAAAAAGGGGGGCGTGTGGGTGCTCAGCGGTACCTTTACGATGTCAGGCGGGAATATAAGTGGGAATTCCGCTTCCTTCGGCGGCGGCGGCGTGTTTGTAGATGGCGGTACGTTTACGATGTCAGGCGGAACCATAAGCGGGAATACCGCCTCCCTCGGCGGCGGTGTGTCTGTGTCCTATGGCACCTTTACGATGTCAGGCGGTGCCATAAGCGGGAATACCAGTTCCTCCAGCGGCGGCGGCGGCGTGGCGGTGTACAAGGGTACCTTTACGATGTCAGGCGGAACCATAAGCGGGAATACCACTTCCTCTCCCGGCTTCGGCGGCGGCGGCGTGGCTATGTCCGACGGTACCTTTACGATGTCAGGCGGAACCATAAGCGGGAACACCACTGCTCTCGGCTCCTTCGGCGGCGGGGTGGATGTGTCCGGCGGGATGTTCGTCAAAAGCGGCGGGGGTACTATTGACAATACCAACTCGGCGCAGCATGGAAAGGTGGTGTTTGTATCTGATGGATACAAGCAACGCGACACCACCGCAGGCCCAGGGGTCAACCTTGACAGCCGCGTCCCCGGCTCCGCAGGCGGCTGGGAATAGGGGCTATTGAGCGGCTGAAGCGGCTCAATAGCTTGGGGTTTCGCTTCGCAAAACTCCAGTCCGGCGGAGGCTGTCCTCGTGGGTGTCTGACACTGTGGGGTAACCGCAATGCCATGCGCCAAATTGTAAACGCAAGCGGTGGCGGACGTCTGAGTTACAGCGGGGTGTCTGACACCGATTATTCATACACTGAGTTATGGCTAGCGGGTGTCAGACACCGAGTTTCGTCATGCACGAAACTATGTCTGGCTGGTGTCTGACACCAATTACGGCGAGAGTGTCTGACACCAAGACATCAAGTTCCGGCTGGCGGGCATCAGACAGTATGTGTCTGACACCGCCCCGTTATTCAGTTCACCACGGAGAGGCGCGAGTCCCCTCCGTTATTTTATAGCGTAAAGAAGGAAAACAGTATGGCAAAAGAGACCTATTGGAAGGTCTGGCTCACGCCGAACCGCCTCACCAAAGACATTGAAAACGACTTCATCGCCGAAGTCTCCACAGCGGGCTCCACCATCCACAACAAGGACATCGCGTCCCGCATCGTCGCCGAGCGTTCGGAACTCCGCCTCGAAACCATCCTCAGCATCCTCACGGCCCGGGACGAAATCGTCCGCAAAACCCTCTTGCAGGGGACAGCGGTGCAGGACGGCTGTGTCCGCATGTCCCCCCGCGTGAGCGGCTCGTGGCTCGGCGCCTCCCACGCCTTCGACCCCCAGACCCACAAGATCGGCGTTGACGCGAGCCTCACGGCGGACATGCGGGCCGCGCTCGAAACCGTGGGCGTCGAAGTGCTGGGCGAAAAGGACAGCGCGGGCTACATCGCTCTGGTCACGGACATAGCCACCGGCAGGACGGACGGCGCGATAACGCCGGACGAAGACATTCTGATAACCGGGGACAAGATAAAAATAGCCCCGGAAGGGGAGGGCGGTCTGGGCGTGTTCTTTGTCGACGCGCAAGGCGCGGAGCATCCGGTTATGCACAAGATAACGGAGAACCTGCCCAAGAAGCTGATAGTCCGCGTCCCGAACCTTGCCGCAGGCTCGTACACGCTCAAGGTGGCGACCCGCTTTTCCAATTCAAAGGTGCTGGTGCAGGAACCCCGTACTATAATCTACGCCCTGACCCTTGCCGTGGAATAAAGCGGGCGCGAGTCCGCTCTATAACGCGACACGTTATAGAGCGGTAACGAGGCGCGTTACTGGGCGGTAACGCGGCAGGACGCAACGGTGCGTCAAGGCGCGATGTAAGGCGGTTGCGCCGCGCTTCCTGGAGACGAAGAGTCGGGCTGCGCTTGCGCCGCCTTTGACACAACGCCGAAGTCAGGAGACAGCCTGTGGCTGCGCCTGCGAGCGTACCGTTACGCATAAGATAACGGAGAGCCCGCCGAAGAAGCGAAGGGCTGCGTCAAGGCGTGATGAGGAGCAATCGAAGGATGAGCTTGTTTTTTTATAAAAAGGGGTAAGCTCCTGATCCTAGCGGCGATGAATGTCATCCATGGCAAAAGAGCGCGCCCTTTACAAAAGGCCGGAAATAACGTAAGGTTAAGGCGGAGGTCATTATGGAGACGACACAACGTATACCGGAATGGAAAGCGGCGGCTGACGAGATATGGGC
>JAISCC010000099.1 GCA_031265845.1 Treponema sp. | reverse complement strand
TTTCTGGAAGCGGGGGTTGGCTTTGAGAGCGAAATGGAATGTGAGGAAACCCGCTCCATGCCGGGGCGCCGTCTTGCGGCGGCCTTGTTGAGACGGTCGAAACACAGCGGCTTGAGATCGACAAGCTCAAAGAGGAACACAATTTCCTCAAGACCAAGCGGGCGCGTTCCCGGCGCAATTTGGCGCGTGGCGCCTCCACGCTTGCCCCATGTGAAGTATTTAAACACGCTTGGCGTGTGCGCTTGAATAAAATAATAAAGATTAGTATAGTGTCACGTTAGTTTTTCAATAGCTTTGTTGGGACGCCTTCTCAAAATTGTAGTTTTTGGAAAAATTCGCTTTTATATAAATAGTAATAGTGAATCTCTGAAATTCCAGCCAAGGTTTTAAAGATTCCCATTAAAAAGGTTCATATTATGAAAACAGTAAAAATTGGGATTTTTGTATCCACGCTTATAATTGCGCCTTTGGTTTATGCGGAAAGCGTTGATATTATCAATTGGCGTTATGCCGCCGGCGACAATGTACAGTGGGCAAGAAGTGATTTTGATGATTCGTCATGGCGGCGTCTGACGCTGCCTGTTTCGGTACAACCCGGCGGGGTACGCTCGGAATTCTGGCTTCGCACCCAGTATACTGTCCCTGACCGCGCTTCTTCTCGTCTGTGGTTTCTTTCCAGCAAAGAGGGACTTATGGCTTTTGATCTGTATATCAACGGACAGTATGTCGGTTCCCATGGGCGGATTTCACCAGATATTGATGTACGCCATCGTTCATCTGCTGTGATGTTTCCAGACGACGCTGTAGTGTCTGGAACTACCGTTACCATTGCACTCCGTTGCGCATTTAACGGCTCAAAGATGGCGATACCTATATATCGCATAAAGGACGAAGCGGCGAAGAATTTTGATATGGAAGTTGATAATTTTTGGAACGCCGAATTCTTTATCGCTCTTGCGGTACTGTGTCTTTTTATAAGTTTTTACAGTTTCTGTCAATTCTTATTTCGGCGGACCGACATCGAATATCTTTATTTTGCCCTGGTAATGTTCTTTATAACCCTGTATTTCGGTGAGATTGGCGCCAGCGCTTGGCATTTTGGTCTTTACGCTCGCGCTGTCGCACGGTTTTCTATCCTTGGCTCCTTACTATTTCTGCCGCCTTTCTTTGCGACCTTTTTTAAGATGATGAGGAGCCGGATAATCCTGCCGGTTTGTTTGACCGTATTTGCCGTTATGCTCTGCGTCTTTCTTCTTGCCGCCCGCAGTGAAACATCGCTTAGTATGGCTTTTAACATCGCCTGTGGCATTGTTTTTTTAGCTATTTTATTTAGCGTCATTGTATCGGCGCGCGCTTTACGGAGAGGATCAAAAGAGGCGATCCTTGTGTTGATCACACTATTGGCCGGCATCGCCTTTGCCGTACATGACACCTATTATTCTTTTAACGGGACTGCGCCGCTGGTATGGCTTCAAGGAATAGGCATCATGTTACTTAACATCGCTATTTTTGCTGTGCTGTCCGCCCGGCAGTCCCGCGTCAAAGCCAGCGTTGAACGATATGCATGGGAAGTGGAACAGAAAACTAAAGAATTAGTTCAGTCCATTGATAATATGCGTCATGTAAGCAGGTCGCTTGCTACTTTGGAACATGAATTACATATATCCATTGATAAAACGGTGGAGGTTGTCCGCGCATCTTCGAATCGAGGTATTTCTATTGAGAAAGAGACGGAACTGCAAGTCAAAGAGGCAAGTAACGCCGATACGTTGGTAAACGATTTTGTCTTATCGATAAGCCATATTGCCAAAAATCTTGAGTCCCAGTCTGATCGGCTCTCTCACACGACAGAATCCGCAGACCTGCTTTTGTCTGGAGCGGATATTATTACGCAAAATATAGAAAATACCACTCGGTTTACCAGTTCTTTGGTAACCATGACCGAAGCAGGCAAGCAGGCGACTATTGCTATGGATGACGCCATGAAAATGATCTTGGATTCCTCGAAGAATATCTCTCAAGTCATCAACACGGTGGAAGATTTTGCGGAGCGCACGAATTTACTTGCCATGAATGCGGCTATTGAGGCGGCTCATGCTGGAACTACAGGGCGGGGTTTTGCCATTATCGCCGGGGAGATCAAGAAGCTTGCGGAATCGCAGAAACAACAAGTGAGCGGTGTCCGTGGGAGTATCACCGGCATCGTAGACCAGATACATACCGGGGCGGAGCAGGCGGTAAAGCTACGTGAGTTTCTCTTGAAGATCGATTCTGGCGCGGGAGCGGCGGTAACACAGATCGGCGCGGTTATGACGGAAAGCTATAAACAGAAGCAGACGAGCGCCGAGATACAACAGGATATAGAAACCCTTGCGAGCGCCTCGTTTGTTATACGCGATAATCTCGTCCGCCAAAGTGAGTACTCGGATAAGGTGCGGACAGTGGTAAATACCATAGCTACTGAATCACAGCAAGTCATGCGGATGGCTAAAGATTTTATGAATGACATTGCGGCGCTAACTGGTTCTCTGCAAAATCTCGAAGAATTGGCGGAACAGAGCCGAGCTATGACCGAAAAATTGGTTGGTGAAATAGCGGAGAATACAGAGTAACCTGTATTGCGCTTTTCTCATTAGGAATCATGCAAACGCGCGCTTTCACGTGGCGCGCCTAATGTGTTGGAGAAAACGCCTGTAAAAAGAGGGGGAGAGTTAAATCGCGGGGGCGCCAGGCGCCATTTTTGCAGTTAACGCTGGTTCGGTGGATAAATGCAAGGGCGCTTGGCGCCATAGGCGTTCACTGATGCGCGGGTGTCAGAGGTTTCGGTCAATTCATACGGGACGGCGCGATTTCTTATGGCGCGGAATTTGCCGGAATTGATTGCAATTTGCGGCGGGTCTAACACCGCCCCATGTCCTGCAACGCCTTGACCCCAAGCGGAATCGCCAATATAAACGTGCATATATCCGCAATGGGAGTCGCAAGCTGTATGCCCCGTACGCCCATAAGTGGCGTAAGGATGAAGATCAGGGGGATGAGAAACAGACCCTGGCGGGCGAAGGCTAACACGCTTGCCGAAAGAGCGTTGCCGATGGTTTGCAGGAGCATGTTGTTAAGCACTATCCACGCGCCGAATGGAAGGGCGAAACACTGGAAGCGCAGGGCGAGCGCGCCGATTGTGATCACATCGGCGTCGTCTTTCCTGAACCACGCGATAACCTGCGGCGCGAATATAAAGGACGCGGCGGCGACTGCGGCAAGCAGGATCGTCGTTGAGCGCGCCGAAAACCAGAACGCTCTTTTCACGCGGTCAAATTTTTTCGCCCCGTAATTAAACCCGCATACAGGCTGGAAGCCTTGCCCCACGCCCAGAACCACAGACCCGGACATGAGCGTCACGCGGTTGACAATGGCGATTGCCGCCACCGTATGATCCCCGAACCCGCCGGCGGCGTGGTTTAAGAAAATGGTCGCCACGCTTACCAACACTTGGCGCAAGAGGGAAGGCAGTCCGCCCTTCATGATTTCCGCGTAGACAGACCGGGTTGGAGAGAAATTCCGGGGCAGAATATGCACCGTGTCTTTTCCGGCGCAACATATAACAAAAAGGATCGAGCAGCTTGCGATCTGGCTTATCATGGTGGCGAGGGACGCGCCCATCACTCCCAAATGAAACACGAATATGAAAAGTGGGTCCAACCCGATGTTGAGCGCCGCGCCGGACACCATGCCGATCATGGAAAGCGAGGCGTTCCCCTGAAAACGGAGGAGGTTGTTCAACATGAAGGAGCTTATCATAAAGGGAGCGCCAAGCAGGATGAACTGTAAGTATGCGCGGGCGTATGGCAGCATGGTGTCTGTCGCGCCCAACAGTCTGGCGAGCGGCGTGATAAACAGGCAGCCGGTTATGGAGAGGATGCAACCCAGCCCAAATGCGGTGAAAAAGCCGGTCGCCGCCATGCGTCCCGCGCCTTGCATGTTCTTTTCGCCCAATGCGCGTGATATGTAGTTGCCCGCGCCCTGCCCAAAGAAGAAGCCAATCGCCTGGATGATTGCCATGAGCGAAAAGGCGATCCCCACTGCGGCGGTCTGGCTCGTGCCGAGGGAGCCTACAAAATAGGTGTCCGCCATATTGTACATAGCCGACACCAGCATAATGGTGATGGTCGGAACAGCCATTCTCATGACCAGCCCTTCCACCGGCGCCGTCGTCATAAGAATAAATTTTTCATTTTCCTGATGTTTCATTGTTTAAAATGGGGAAAAACGGTGTATAGGGGCGTTGGACAACTTTGTTGTTGGCAACATCCCTATCTTCGTCTCTTGTCCAGTCCTTATACGCGGGGATGAAAGTTTTACGAATGGGTTGTTAATGAAGAACACCCGGAGCAAAGCTCCGGGGTATTGAAGTTTCCTCATTTAACTTCTTTCAATGAGCCTTTGATGGTAAGATAGTTGTTTGTATACGCTACGTCCAAAGCGCCGGTGTAATGCCGGGTCGCGCTGGGGTTGAAAACATCGGGAGTCAACGTCGTTTTTGACCAGTCGAGATCCTTCATATTGCCGGACGCCTGTCCGGTCTTGGAGAATTCGGGCTTCAAAGTGAACGAATGTTGATCCTCGGTGGTGGCAATGCCGCGGGCGACTTTACAACCGGTCAGAACATCCAGCTTGCCGTTCGCGTCGGTGGCGATCTCATACGCCGAATCACGATGCACGTAGCGGATGACGACCTGTTTGCCGTTAGCCGTTACCGTAAGGTCGTCATCGGAGCGGGTGCTGTCCGCCGCGACCGGATACAGGAACAGGGAGCGCAAACCGCCCGGTATGGTGCTCCCCGTACGTTTCGCCGCGTTTTCAGGGATGTCATAGGTTACGACTTGATCGAACCGTGTGGTCGATTTCGCCTTGCTCGCCCCTGTAGCGGCGTCAAACCCATCCTGCACTGAAACATTCTTCGCGTTCCAGTTGAAGTAACTATTCGCGTCAAGTCCCGCGATATTCATGCGGTAATCAATTTTTGCAGCCCCACCTCCGCATCCGACAAAGACGACCACTGCGATAATGGCCGCGCAAACTCCAAAAGTGCTATGCTTATGCATAAGACCTCCTATAATTTGTTTAACTATAAGAGCAAAAGAATAGAATGTCAAGAGACTTTTATAATGCTTCGCGTTTTTTCCACAATGAGGGCGAATTGAAGGTGAAACGGAGAGGGAGGCAAGGTAAAAAACGCTTCGGGTTTTTTCCACAATGAGGGCGAATCGAGGGTGAAACGGAGAGGGAGGCAAGGTAAAAAACGCTTCGGGTTTTTTCCACGTTACGTCGAAAATAGACCACGACGATATGAGCCTTCTTGAACCCCAATTCAAGATGTTATTCCTCTTTTTCGTCGAGAAGGCGAAGCGGAAGTTCCATTTCCGCTTGTGGGATTTCTGCATCATGGGAAATCATATTCATTTCTTGATAAAGCCGGGGAAAGACGCTAATCTGTCGGTAATAATGCAGTGGATAAAGAGCAATTTCGCCAAGGCGTGGAACAAGATGCACGGGCGCAAGGGACACGTATGGGGGAACACTTGTATTCGCGTATAATCAACGGGATGGCGGACTTTTTTCGGACGCGGGAGTACATAGCGGAGAATCCCGTGAAGGCGGGTCTCGTGGAACGAGCCGCGGAATGGATATTCGGAAGCCTATATCACCGGTTGCATCGGCAATCTGACTTATTAGACGAGCCTATCCTTGGTGATATATGAGCGGTGTCTGACACTATGTAGCAGCCCTCATCCGTCAAGACGGGGACAGCGGAACCGTCAAACCGCTTCATGCGAAGTCGGCTAACACACGGAGCCTGCCTGTTAGCCGATGACGACGTGTTGAATGCCGCTCCAGGGACCCAGTTCGCCTTTCTCGTTTTGCCAACACGCGGCGCAGGAGAGGAAACAGGACTGGGATTCGGGCGGGAAGGTGAGCGTGAACGGGGAGTGGGTCAACAATTTTGTCTGGGTCAACGCGGAAATGCCGCTCGCCTGTTCCTTGCCCCATGTGAAGAAGAGCAGGCAGCCGTTGTCCCCGTAGGGGATGGCGCGGCTTTCAGGCGTCGCCTCGTCGCGAAACCATATCTTCACTTGAAACCCGCCGATTGCGCGAATATCCGTGATGACCGGGCGCGTCGTCGGCTCGCCGATAGGCGTAGGATGCGTGTCCTTGGTGTGAACGCCCAGCGGCGCGGTCTTCGTTGGTGACCGGGGGGAACATGAGATATTGGGCGATGAAAGGACGGGTAACGGCGGTCGCGGCTTTGTGCGCGTCGTTTTTCGCCTCAGTGTCAACCGGAGTGTGGGCGCCGAAAGTCTTTTGGTACGCCGTACGCCAGTTGGCGCGCGCGGACTCAAGAGCGGTCACCGCGCTTGGAGGGATGTGTGACCAGGCGGGCGGAGTCCCGCTCGTCTTTTCGATGACGTAATCCACGAGGTTTTCGAGACCGTTGTTGAAAGCGGCGTCTCCAGCGTCAAGAAAATTGCGATAATGAGCCATAAATAACTCCTTTTGAAGGGGAAAGCGTTATATGATGCTGTTCCCCGCTAAACATTAAGCCGCTCCCGCAGAGGCGGGAGCGATTCTTGGATAGATGGGAGAGTCTCCGGGACACGCGGGAACGACTCTCGGACATACGGGAGACTCTCTCGGACACGCGGGAGGGGCTTCCCTCATACATGGGAGCGACTCCCGGACACGCGGGAGAGTCTCCGGGACACGCGGGAACGACTCCTGCGTGTCCATGAACAAGCGCTTATTCTTGCTTGTTGGAATACGCTATCTTGCCGTTATAGCCGACTGCGACGAACCTGCCCTCACCGTAGGCTACACCGTAGATGGGGTAGCTGAACGTGCTGTCCGCTACTACAGTCCATGTTGCGCCGTCCGTGGAATATGCCATCTTGCCGACAGGGTAACCCCCGCCCGCGACGAACCTGCCTCCGCCATAGGCTATGCCGTAGATGGGGGAAGCGCCGAACGCGCTGTCCGCTACCGCGGTCCAGGTTACGCCGTCCGCGGAGTACGCCATCTTGCCGTTATTGCCGACCGCAACGAACCTGCTCCCGCCGTAGCCTACGCCATTGACGGAGGAAGAGCCGAATGTGCTGTCCGCTACCGCAGTCCAGGTTACCCCGTCTGCGGAATACGCCATCTTGCCGTTATTGCCGACCGCAACGAACTTGTCCCCGCCATAGCCTACGCGAATGGAGGAAGAGCCGAATGTGCTGTCCGCTACCGCGGTCCAGGTTACCCCGTCCGCAGAATACGCCATCTTGCCGGCGCCACCACCTGCGACGAACTTGCCCCCGCCGTAGGCTATGCCGCTGACGGAGGAAGAGCCGAATGTGCTGTCCGCTACCGCAGTCCAGGTTACCCCATCCGCGGAATACGCCATCTTACCGTCGTTGCCGCCCGCGACGAACTTGCCGCCGCCATAGGCTACGCAATGGATGTCGGCGTTGCCGAACGTGCTGTTCGCTACCGCAGTCCATGTTTCGCCGTCTGAAGAATACGCCATCTTGCTGTTATTACTGTTGGCATAGCTGACCGCGACGAACGTGCCCCCGCCGTAAGTTACGCCGTTGATGTCGAAAAAGCCGAACGTGCTGTCCGCTACCGCGGTCCAGGTCAAGGCGACTGGCGATTTGTTGCCGTTGTTATCACCATCGTTTCCATTGCCATTTGTTGAGCCGTCATCACAGCCAACAATCGTCATTCCGAATACCAGTGCCATGACCGATATTCCAACAAAAAAACTTTTCTTCGTCATTATAAACTCCTTTGCGGTTTTTATGTCCCGCCGACAAAATTGTGAGACAAACGCCTTATGGCGTTTGTCCGTTCTCCGCTCATGCGAGTAACGCCTTGCTACCAAAGGAACGCAGAAAGGCGCCCGGCGCTACTGCGTTCCCGGAACGGTTTGCGTCATTTGCGGGTATAAGGGTCTCCGCTGGTAAAACGCAACGTTTTAGAATCCGCTGAAATACTAAATACCCCGGTCGTTGCACCGTTCCGTATTATTGCGCCCGTTTTCATTTCGGGGGAATAATTATAGGTAAAATTATAATCCGCACTTCCATTGTAATTGGTAATTTTGTTATTGAGTTTATACCAGCCGGTTCGGGTAAATTTTCCGGTTGACGATCCGGTAAAGGAATAGGTGTTCGTTTGATTTATATCTGAAGTTGTATATTTCCTTTCCCACGAAGTGCCGACCAAAGGACCCGTTTCCTCGCCGTTATCACAACCAACAACCATAAAACCAACAACCAACAGAACCACAGGAACCAAAAACCATTTGTTTTTCATTTTCAAAACTCCATTTTCTCAAAAGATTTTACAGAACATACATTCTG
>JAISCC010000090.1 GCA_031265845.1 Treponema sp. | reverse complement strand
GGATCGAAGGGGAAGTATAAGAAAGAAACAGCCTCCCTTATTTCGGAGAACTTTCAGTTGTTCACCGATGTTTTTATACCGGCTGCCTGATGATATCTTCATGCCTAAAGCAGTATAGCCCGCATGTTGAATCTCAAAAAAGCCATAAACACTGTGATTGATTTTTTCAGAAATCTACGCGCCGGTAAAGGCCCGCGCTTTATAAAAAAGTCCGTGCCGATACAGGGCGGAAACGGCGAAACCGAGCTTTCGGAGCGGTGGATGCAGGAATCTATCGAAGGCATAGCTCCGTATGTTGAAGAAGCGATTGTTTCCAATACAGGCGAAAAGGTGGTGGCCGTAGATTTTGACGGTGTGATCAATTCATACATAAGCGGCTGGAAAGGGCCGACAGAAACAGACGCGCCGGTATTGAGCGCGGCGGAATCGCTTAAAACGCTCTATAATCGCGGTTACAAGGTTATCATTTTCTCCACGAGGGCGAACACGCAGGAGGGAATAGACACCATCCGCGAATACCTCCGCAAGCATACCGAAAACAACGAGCTTGCAGACACCATTGAAGTAACCGACCAAAAGCCAATAGCGGATATGTACATAGATGACAGGGCTATTCCGTTCAATGGGGATTGGGAAGAAACGCTCAAACGGATCGAGGAATTTAAGCCGTGGACGGAGAGGAGAGGTCCTCCTATATCCGATGAAATAATTGATCTTCCTGATGGAATATATGAAGGGTTAAGAGCCGCCTATAAAATTAGGCTTAATAATGGGGTTTCGTTCTCGACAATAAATGGCATTCGTTGTTCATGGAATCATCCTATGGAATGTGAAGTTGAAATATCATCAGGGGTTCCCTATGGAGCAATGGGAAAATCGCTTACTTATTCCGGCTATCCCCTTCAAGGACGCACGAAAGTACACGGTATGGACATATCCATCGAGAATAAAAAAGGCAGCGCCCGCAGCGGAACCGATAAAGACGGCCATGAATGGAATGTTCTTATGAATTTCGATTACGGCTATATTAGGGGAACCGTGGGGAAGGACAAAGATCACATTGACGTTTATGTAGGGCCAAACCCCGAATCAGAAATTGTTTATATTGTAAACCAGAATGATCCGACAACAGGCGATTTTGATGAACAGAAGGTCATGTTAGGCTTTAACAGTGAGGAGGATGCTAAAGCGGCATACCTCAAACAATATGACCGCCCCGGCTTTTTCGGAGACATCGTGAAAATGGACATTGAGACGTTCAAAGAAAAGGCATTTGATCCGAAAAACAAGGGCAAGAAGTTGAGGGGGCGATTATGAAACTTGTTTTGCTGCTCAAAGCGCAGCGACGCGGCGATCTGGTCCCTGTTAAGAAACAGATTACGCGGGGTGGGAAATCCTTTATGCAAACCGTATGGGTAAACCCGCAGGATGCCGCAAAGATGGGCGGCAGCACAAAGGCAGAGAAGCCGCCCGCAAACGGTCAGAAATATGGCATGCACAATATTGAGGCGGGCGACACTGTTTCATTTGAATGGGAAGGAACGTCTTTTACCGGGCAGGCCGCCGGGCGAGGCGGAAAGGATGGTTTGCTGGTACTGGATCAGGGTATGCAATATAAAGTGCCCTGGGAGCGGGTTAAAAAGGTTGACAAACCAAAAGCGGCAAAACCGAAAACGGAAACTCCGAATAATACATCGGGCAAGAAATGGGTTGATCCGGTTGGTTTTAATGCAGTAGAATGGAGGCGCCAATGGGATGATTTAAGGGCCACAAAAGATGATAAGGGGGTTGAGTATATTATGAATAATTTCGGAAATCTCAAAGAAGAAATTGAACAGCATGTTAAAGAGACCGATGCAAAAAACTATGAGTTGATTTATTCAAAACAGTTGACTTACCAGTTGCACAGAAAAAGCGGGGAGGGCCCTTCTTCCGTTTACGCCAAAGAAAGGCAGAAATTACATGATAAAATTGAACGGGAAATATTAGCCCCTGATAAAATTCATTCGGCAAAACCCCCTGTTGGAGAGATGCCAACCTTCATGATGCTGGGAGGACGCGGGGGAAGCGGTAAAAGCTGGTTCAAGAATAATATATATGATCCCAATAAATTTGTAATTCTTGACGCTGATTCCATTAAAGAGGAAATCCCGGAATATGACGGATGGAACGCAAACCAGGTCCATGAGGAAAGTACCGATATTTTAGAGAAAATTCTGCAAAAATGCCTTGAACAAGGGCTTAATGTGGTTTTGGACGCAACCATGAAGTCCCCTGAAAAGGCTGCGGAAAAACTGGCGCAATTTATTGCCAAAGGATATAAAACAGAGGTTCATTATATGCACCTTCCCAAGCAGGAAGCCGCAAAGCGAGCCGTAATGCGGTACAGAAATGGCAAGGAAGATGGGGACTATCAGGGTCGCTACGTGCCGGTTAAGGCTGTCTTGGGCATGGCAACCAATGAGGAGACCTTTGATCGTGTAAAAGGCATGGTGGATGCGTGGTCATTCAGGGACAACAATGTCAACCGCGGGGAGCCGCCTATTCTTATCTCGGAAAGCCGGAAATCTATAAAAAAATCGCTTGCAGGCATTGATTTTTACTTGAAAAAGGCGGATAATGTAGATGGAGGCTTGGTCATGGAAGGAAACAAGGAAATGACAGGCGAAGATATTGAAAGGTACTACAGTGACCCGGACAATTGGGAATATGACTGCCGTTCCTACAAAGAAGACTCCGCAAAACTTGACTCTCATACTGAAAAGTTTATGAATGGGTTATTTAAAGAGGCGGGCGTTGAACTCAAATAACCTGATCCATGAGGCCATAACCTTCGCCGCCCGAAAACACTCCGGGCAGGCGAGAAAAGGGACCGATATACCCTATATTGCCCATCCGATGGAAGTCATGCAGATTTTGACCGAAAACAGTTGCCCCGAAACGGTTATCATTGCGGGGGTACTGCATGACACCCTGGAGGATACCGACACAAGTCCGGCAGAGATAAAAAATCTTTTCGGGGACGATGTGCTGCGGATTGTTTCCGCCGAATCGGAGGATAAGTCAAAAACGTGGAAAGAGCGAAAACAGGCGACGATTGATCATCTGGCGGAAGATTCCTTTGAAGCCAGGCTGGTATGTTGCGCTGATAAACTTGCCAATCTGCGGTCCATGGCTTCCGACCAGGCTCTTGTCGGCGAAAAGCTCTGGAGAAGATTTAACGCCGGGAAAGAAGATATTTGTTGGTACTATGGATCGATTGTCAAAGAGTTGTCTGAACTTCAGGATTATGGAATGTATCAGGAATTGGAATTATTGGCCCAAGAAGTTTTTGCATGAAGGGTTGACATTTTCAACGATATTTTGTTTAATTAAAAAAGCGTTATTGACAGGTTTTTAACCTTTTGGTAACTTTATGACAGTATAAGCGCGAAAAGCGGCGCTGAATTGAAAACACAGGCCGGATTTCCCATTTGGGGAAGTCCGGCCTTTTTTGTTTTTTGCGCTCATAATGGAGCGCAAGCGGGGTTTAGGCATGGATAGGGTTTTTGACCTTGACGGACACGATCAAGTTTTCCTCCAAATGGAGCTTAAAAAGGGCTCCCTCGGTACGGATGACAACGGAAATTGGGTGTTTGACGTTGAGGCGAGCAATGAAAATCTTGATTTTGAAGGGCAGCGCGTCTTGCAAAACGCCTTGCTCAACTCCAAAGATTATTTTTTGACAAACGGCGTGGTGTCGAAAGATCACCTGCACCAAAGGACGCATGAAGGCGGGAAAATCTTTTATGATGAATCCTATGTAATCGGCGAGCCTAAAAAGGTGTATGTACAGGACGGCAAAGTCAGGGTACAGGGATGTTTGTATAAATCAAACGAGTATGCCCAGGAATTTGCCAAACTGCTTAATGACAACTCCACGAGGGTGAAGGCGAGCGTGGGCGGGCTTTTCCCAAAAGTCGTGAAGCGAAAAGAAAACGGGGTGGATGTCGGCGATGTGGTCTCCGTGTTATGGAATGACCTCGCGTTGACAATCGCTCCGGTAAATCCAACGGTAGGTCCGGCTGTGCTGGTGAAGTCCCTGTCCAGTTTTGAGTTTGTAAAATCGCTCTCCGCTGGGCATGGGACCGATGCCGCGACATTCAGCGGGGGTCGGGCGTTACAGAAGGAGGATGTCGGACATGAAAAAGTCAATCCACGTCTAAACGACGAAGCGGTTATAGCAAGCCTTGTCGGAGCCATTGCGGATGGCGATGTTGAGGACTTGGAGGAAGCCGAAGAATTCCTCAACGGTTACGGTATTTCTAAAGCGGTCGCCCGTGAAATGATCCGGGGGATTGTTGAAAACAGCGAAGAATTTATGGAGGTGTTACCTATGGCAAAAGGTAGTCTTTGGGATGAGATAGCCGGAGCGGCAGGGCGATTAAGAAAAGCCTTGGGCGGGACCGGCGATGACGATGTTGACCCTGACAAACTCGAACAGGGAGCGGGCGGTGACGACGATGACGGCGACGATGATGATGACGAGGAAAAAGTCGAGGACGCCACCCCGGTGTTGAAAGCCCTCGCGGAGCATATTGAGAAGCTCGAAGAAACCAATGAGGTTATAGCGAAATCGCTTGCCGCGCTTGTGGAGCAAAACACGCGGAACGCGGTCATTCAGAAGTCCATCGGCGAGAGCGTGTTGGCCGTCATGGAAGGGCAAAAGCAATTCGCCGCTTCCCCCGCGCCGCGCCGGTCGGCGGTTTCCGCCCTGGACGCGATGCTCAAGGGCGGGTTTGGCGGCGGAGCGGCGCGGGCCGGAGCGGATGGCGGAACGCGGAGACACCAGCAGTTCACCCGCGCCGATCTGGACGACGCGAAGGACATTTTGTGCAAGGCGGTCGCCGCGAAAACACTCACCGTGATTGAGGCGACGCAGGCCGAAACGCAGATCAACAAGTCTATTCTGAACCCGGCCTATCAGATTGACGAAAAGTTTGTGAAAATCTTGCGCGAAGGCGCGAAGGCGTAATGGGAGGTTAAAAACCATGAGAGACGATTTATTCACCGTCCCCGAAGTGGGGGCGGGAAGCGAGGAGATGCTTCTTAAAGCTCTTGAAGCCGGTTACGGCGTGGACGCCGCGCAGTATGAAGGCGGGCGGGCGCTCATCCCGGAGGATTGCGAGACCACACTGGTCAACGCAATGCGCGAGCAGCAGGAAGATTTCAAGCTGATGAACACCCTCAAAAAAACGCCGGTCAAGTCCACCGTTCATCAGTTCGGCATGAGAACCAATGTCGGGGACGAGGACAACGGCTTTGTCGGCGAGGGCGGCGCGGCTCCGGAAGACAGCCAGGACATTGCGCGGAAATTCAAGGAGATGAAGTACATCCAGAAATACCGCGAAATCACCGAGCAGATGCGCGTTGTTGACACTTTTGAGAACGCCGAAGCATCGGAAACCCTGGCCGGCACTATTTCCGTTTTGAAAACCGCCGAAAAATACTGTTTTCACGGCGACAGCGCGGTTGTGCCGAAACAGTTTGACGGACTTATCGCCCAGGTCAATAAAACCGAGTTTGCGAAGCGCAACATTAAGGACTTGCGCGGCAAGACGATTCAGGCGGCGGGGGAGCGAGTTTTTACGGATATGGCTATGCAGATTTCCGACCGGGGCGGTGAGGCGAACAAGGTGTTCTACCCGCTTATTCTGGGGCAGGATATTCAGGACCTTTGCAAAGATCGGCTTCGCTATACTACCGATGACGAAAGAATGGCGGCGGTGTTCAAGGATTATCCCACTATTTATGGAACCTTAAGAATTGCGGCGGACGCGGGGCCCGACAAGCTTTTCAGGCCCCGGCACATTGTCACGCCGGGCGGCGATCCCAACAATCTGCCAAACGCCCCAACCGTAACTGCGGCCGCGGATTCGGCATCCGGCTCTCTGTTTTTAGCCAACGACGCCGGAAACTTCCTGTATAAGGTGCATGCCGTGAACGAGTACGGCGTCAGCGAAGGCGCAAGCCCGGCGGCGGCGGTCGCCGTTGCCGCCGGTGACGCGGTTACACTCACTATTACCCCCAATGCCCTCAAACCGGGGACCGGCTTTATCATCTGCCGTTCATCGAAAGGCGGCGGCGCGGATACCATTATGGAAATGGCGCGCGTAGGGCGCGACACCCAGAACGCGACAACGGTAGTGGTTGACAAAAACGATGACCTCCCCGGAACGGCGGATATGCTTTTCATTACCGAAAAGAAATTGCAAACCGTGGCCGAATTCTTCCAGCTTTTGCCTTTGCGCAAATACCGTATGCCGCCTCCGTCCAACCGGCTTGTTACGCCGTTCATCATGGCCCTGTGGGGTACGCCCGCGCTCAAAGTTCCGGAATGGTGCGGTGTGGTGAAGAATATCCAGTATGCGGGAGGCATCCAGTATTAAATGACCAAAGAACAACTCGCGCCTTGGATTGAAAAACTCACCAAGGCAAACCCGAAGGATCGCACCGCCATTGTCGGCGAGATGTGCAAAGAAAACGGTTTGAAGGTTGGCGACGCCTGGAGACTGCTTAAAGAAGCGGGTTTCGATTCAAAGGCGACGCCGCCTTCCAATAATACGCCGCAAGGCGACAATCAGCAGGGCGGGGCTGCGCCTGATCGGAAACCGGCGAAGAGGCGCGTCAGGCAAGAGCATTTGAAAGGCAAAAATCTGATTGTCGGCAACAAAACGATTGCCTTTGACGCTGACGGAATCGCGGAGTTGGACGCCGCCGATGCGGAGCGGCTCTTGACCATCCCCGGTTACACGGAAGTTTCGGACGCCTAGCATCCGCGAAATAAAGATTTTCTCCGGGGGCCGGGTTTCCATCCTCCTTGCCCGGCCCCTTTTTAAGGATTGTGCGGAATGATTTTAGCCGCATCGGTAAAAAACAAAGTAATTCTCGAATTCCCCAATAAGGCGATGATCTATCGCCTTGAAAGAAGGGCGGGGAACGATGGGGAATGGCTTGTTTTAACCGCTGATGGCTTTGTAGAGGATGCGGAGGGCATTATACCCCTCCCTGTTTCCGCAAGTTATTTGGACGCAACCGTACAGACGGGATTATACCAATACCGGGCGCGGGTTTTAGAAAATCTCGCATCGGCTTACGATCATTCGGCGTGGGCGCGGTGCGGCGAGACCGGGCCGGTAGGGTACACTTTCGAGAATTACGAAATCCCGGAGGGAACCTGGGGTGAAATACTGACGGCGGATGACTTGCGAGTAACATATATGTGGGGGATAGATTTCCGCGCAAGCAACGGGCAGCCTTACACCGATGAGCAGATACGGTTTTTTATAAAAAGCGCGGTCGAGCAGATTGAGCGGGAATTGAAAATAACAATCAAAAAGACGCGCATAATGTGCGAGCCGGATCGCAGAGGGTTGCGGCAGGGCATGGATTATGACACGGAGGAATCCTACTACACCTATAAACGCGAGCGCGTTCAGCGAAACGGCATGATTAAAACACGCCAGCGGCCCGTGCGGTCGGTGTCCCGGCTTGACCTTTTAAGCCGCAATGAAAAAGTGACTTCCCTATTGAACGCTTACACCCTTGATAAAAACAAGGGCTTGATAAAGTTTTTCAACCGTCCGCCAAAAACCAGCGATTCGCTCCGCGCCGTGGAAACGGCGATTTATCCATACGGGGCGGAGGTGAGGGATAACAACCTTTTTTACGCGATTGATTATGTCGCGGGCTACGAAAATTCCGATCATGTCCCCGCAGACTTGCGGGATGTTGTCGGAAAAGTGGCCGCCGTGTCCTTGCTGAATAATGTCGGACGCGGGCTTATGAGCGGCTTTTCAAGCAGCAGCTTGTCAATGGACGGCGTGAGCGAGAGCTTCTCCAGCACGCAGTCCGCGACATCCGCCTATTATGGCGCGGACATAAAAGAGTACAAGGATGACATAGCAAACTATATCGCCGCAAATAAATTAAAGTTCGGCCACGTGGTGCTTGGCTGTTTGTGAGACAGGAAGTGGGGCTATGGACTTAGATGGGGGTATTATGAGAACGCAGGACAGAAAAGCCGATTGGCAGTATGACAAAGAGGAGAACAAGATATTGCTTGAAATCCTTTATGCTGTGAACGACATCACCGGTGTAGAGTCCGAATGCATCGAACTGATCAAGGGCAGGGAATCGAATCTTGACAGATGGCAATACGCCAAAGAGCGGAATTTGCTTTTGGGTAAATTAAAGACGGCCATTGATGAATATAAAAATACGCTTCCCGCCCGGCCCACCGAAGAAGGCGAATACACGCTTAAAGCGTCGGTAAATGCCGGAGGGGGCATTGTTTATTCATGGGTCGCGGACGAATAGGATGATGTGATTGTATGAACGGCCTCGGGAAAAATAGTCCAGTTGTTCTTTCTCAAAGCAAGGCAAACTTTGACGCGCTGATACAGCGGCATGGTCAATATGTCAGGTGGCGCACTGTCAGAAAATGCCCTTGCATACGCGAAGAAACAGACCAGCCCGAAGTTAATTGCGAAAAATGCAACGGTTCCGGGGAAATATACGATTATCAGAAATTCTATAATGAAACTTTGCGACTTTCTGTCCGTGATAATATCCTCGAATTGCCCGCCGAAAACGCCACTTGTGAAGTGTTGAAGGTTTACGATGCCTACGGCAACGAGTTTCAGTCCGTAAAACTGGGCGATTTTGTAGAAATTACAGGCGGACCGCGATCTCTTAAACAGAATGATATTGTAGAGCTTCTTATCCGTGACACCGTTGTCAAACACCTTGAAAGAGCGGTATTGGAGAGCATTGGCAATGGGTATTACCGCGTCTCTGGCGTGGAAACGCCGCCGTCCAAATTGGAAGGAGTTTACTACAGGGCGGAGGGCGATGTAATCGCAGCGGAGCGCGTGGAAAACAGCGTGGGCGAAGCCATTGAAATCATCGGTTTCAGGCAGGATATGATACAAGTTGATCCCACTATTCCGCAACCGGAAACACTCACCGCCTATGGGGTTGATTATATCCTTCCTTTCAAGTTTGTGGTGTTATCGCAAAATTTGAATAAAGACGATTCGCTCCAATTACAGATTGCAATGGGCGATGCGGTTTGCACATATCCGTATATGTTTAATGTAGGCTTTGGAGATGTTATTACTATCCTTTCCGGCTCCATGCCGGGTAAAACCCTGCTTTCTCATGTAAGCAAGGATACGGATGATATTATCCCTGAATTCTTTGTAGCGAAAGTCGATAGCATCGAAACGCAGAATTCGGAATATCAAGAAGGGAAAGACTTCATTATTGTGGGAACAAACCGCTTGCACTGGATCGGTGAAAACAAACCGGATGCAGGGGCGTTAATGTCAATAAATTATCAGTACCGACCTACATACCGAGTGGCAAAGAATATCCCGCAGTTGCGCACCAGCGAGGATCAGCATATCCCGCGCAAGGTGATACTTAAACTTTTTTCGGCTTTCCAGGAAAGCAGGGGGGTAAACCAAAATGGTTAAGTTGAATGTTACAATGGACAATGACATTCTCCTCCAGCTTCAAATGGCGCTAGCGCGGTTTGGGGAAGGCAGTATGCCAGGCGTGTCTATGGCTATGCAACAATCCGCAGGCCTTGTTAGGGATACATGGAAAGGCTTTGCGATGGGCGGCAGCCTTCCTGGAATAACGGAAAATCTGAAAAACCCCAGCGGGAAATATGCGCGGAGCATAAAGATTGACCGAAAAGGCCCCTTTGATTACGAGGTTTACAGCGAGGCAGAGGTAGCGGATTGGATAGAGAACGGCACGGAAGAACTTGACATGAAAACCACGCATCCTTTTGGCCCCCGGTCACGTGTGGCGCATACCGGAAAAAATAAAGGCTATCCGTATTTGATTGTGCCGTTTCGATGGGGAACCCCGCGAACTGTGGGTTTTAGAAACATCATGCCGGAAGCTGTCTATAACATCGTCAAAAACAAAAAGACATTCCAGCAAACCAAAACAATGGTGAGCGCGGAAAATGGAGAAAAAACTCCTAATGCTCGGGGAGAAATGGTCGGCAGGGCACAATATAGCAATATTTCGGGAAGTAAGCCGTGGGGCGACAGGCTTTCGGCTGATATGGGGGAAGATATTACTGATAACATGGTCGGTATGTCCAGCATGTTAGGGCAAAACGGCAAGGCGGCTGGGTATCTCACCTTCCGTATCATATCGGCAGCGCCGGATGCGACCGGGTGGATTAAACCGGCGATGCGGGCACGGCCAGTTACACGGGCGGTTGCCAGTGTAGCGCAGGAAACGGTCAATAATATCATTGACAGCGCGATAATGGAGGATTTAGACTTATGATTTTCTTTTTGAATAAAGGCTTGATCCTCGAACAGATTATTGTCAAAGCCTTGCAAGATTATTTTAATACACTAGGAGTTGCGGACTTTTACAAGAGCGTTGCCATAAGCGTTACGAACAAACATCCCTTTGCCCGGCTCCTTCGCAATTCCCTTAACGGCGAGAAACCGCAAGCAAGTCTCTTTCCGGCTATTGTGGTTGCGACGCTGGACGATGAAAAGCCCGGCGAGCTTGCGGAGCTTGTTGAAACTGACGTTGTTGAGCTTACGCCGGATTATGTAAACCCGCCCGAAGAAAACCCGGAAGAAAAAAGCCCGATGGAAAAAGCCGGATTTATGATGATGACGCAAGACAAGTGTCAAGCGATCCGCGACGCTGTTAATCAAAAAGGGCGTGTCTACGGGGTTTCTACAAGAGTACGCAGGCAGGACAGAATCGCCATTGAGATATGGGCGGAAAATATACAGTTGAAAAATGAGCTTTACGAGGCCGTCCGGCTTTTCGTGTGCGGCTTTATGAAAGAATCGTTTGAAAAGCTGTACGATGAAAGTGATTTTTCGCTCTTCGATGACACTGTTCGCGGGCAGCGGAGCAATAACTTTAATGACGAATTCGGCGTTGAGCTTTGGGGTTCGTATATCACCTTTGAGGCGGATTACACGATTGAGCAAACCGTAATCGACACGGATTTAGTCGATGAAAATATAGATTTTATGGAGGTTATTAACCATGTCAAAGGACAGGCGGGAACAAGCCGGAGCATTGTTATCGGTGGAGGAGATGGCGAAGAATCAAGCGGGGACGACGCCGGCGAATGACCCGCCGCCCGACGATTCTCCCGACCCTGACGGACAGAATCAGGACGGCGAAAAAAAGGCAGATCAGGACGTGGAAAAAAAGGCGGATCAGGATGTCCATCAAAAAATGATGGTGGATCAGTATCTTAAACGCTCTCCGCAGGGCGCGGGTGTCGGCGAACTTGTACGGTCGCTGTATAAAACAAAGATAATGAGTTTTGAGGAATGGGAAAGCGCGGTAAAAGACCTTCTCAAAAAGCAGGTAAGGTAAGGGAGGACACACGATGGGTGTAGGACCAGCAGTTTTTAGCTCCGCGGGACAAAGAACGGAGCATTATGTGCCGGGCGCGTATTCGCGCAGCGCGGCAATCGGCGGGCGGGGCGGCATTTCGGCGGGAAATGGCGTTATACTCGGCAAGTCAAGCATGGGCGCGGCGGGCGTATTAAACGAATTCGCTTCTCCCAGGGAAGCGCAGGAGATTCTTGGCGATGGCGAGCTTTTGAAAGCTATTGCCCTGGACTTCAATCCTTCCCCGGATTACACCCCGCAAAAAATTTACGCTATGGTCGTGAACGGCAACACGCAAGCAGGGCGGCAGATGAAGTCCGGCGCAAATGTCATTCTCAATCTGAAATCCGCCATGTACGGCGTGCCTGCCAACCAGCTAAAAATGCAGGTTTTGGCGGGAACGGACGTGGGAACGAAAAAAGTTGTTTGTGTTTTCAAAGGCGATGATGACACGAAGGAAATCATAGACAACATCGGCAAGGAATCAATCTCCCTGCTCTACACCGGCTCGGGAAGCGCGGCTGCGGTGACAATCGACAATGACAAACTTGCCGTGTCTGTCGCCGATGCGGAGGATAGCGTCGACATTCTCTTTGAGGACTTCCCCACTATTGAACAGGTCGTAGCCCGCCTGAATGATACCGGCGTATTCGCCGCAATCCAGCTTGAAACAGAATCGAATGCGCCCGCGAACCAACTTGACGCGGTGACATCGCAGGATGTCAAAACGGCAGCAAAGATTTTGCGCAGCGACCTCTACGCTCTTATTTCCGCTCTCAAAAGCTCCTACTATGTCGGCAAGGAGAATGTGGAAAAAGAAGACGGCGCGGCAAACATCATGCCCGATGTTGACGCCGATTTTGTCTACTTTACCGGGGCGGCGGCGGGAACATACACCGTCGCCGATTGGAACGAGGCTTTAGGCAAGCTGGAAACCGAAGACGTTCAGATTGTTTCCTCGCCTTCCACGGATCACGCCGTGCATGCGCTTATCAGCAATCACTGTACGCTCATGTCCGGCACGGTAAACCGGAAAGAGCGCGCATGGATTTTGGGCGGCGCAAAAGGCGAGGCTATGGCGGACGCTTTGGCAAACGCGAAATCGCTCAACAGCAAATACGGCTCCTATGTCCACCCCGCCGCAAACGTCAATTCCCCGCTCACCGGCGAGTCGGAGGATGTGGCGGCGTCCTATGTCGCCTGTATGCTCCTCGGCGTGGAAGCGGCGGTCGCGGTCAATGAACCGCTCACCTGGAAGAATTTGAGCGTGAACAAATTTCTTGTCAAGCTCAAAATTCCTGAAATGGAAAAGCTCATTAAGGGCGGCGTTCTTTGCTGTGGCACAACGGACGACAACCGGCTTGCCGTTATCCGCGCAATGACCGCCTATCAAGGCGGCAGCCAGTTGCAGCTTGTCGAGCGGTCGATGGTGCGCGAGGACCTGTATATGAACCGCGACCTCCGCAACAGATTTAGCGTTGGGCGTTGGGCGGCCCGGTCTCGACAAAGGAGCCGGAGCGATTGATATTCTGCAAAACACCGCGAGAATGTGGAAAACGGATGGGCTTATAGTCCCGAATGACAAGGGCGAAAATGTTTGGGGTATTGTGTTACGCAAGAGCGGCGACAAAACCTACATTGAGTTTAACCGGAATCTCACGGCTCCGCAAAACTTCTTCTTCATCACGGCATACAATTATATTTACGATACCGCCTCGGTAGAGGTATAAGGAGGAACACAATGGAATCGATGAAACCGGATATTAAGGGGAAGGCGATTGCTAAAGGCTACAATTGTTTTGTGCGCGTCTCGAAAGTGGATAGCGCGACGTCCCCAAGCAACATAATCGGGTATGTCACCAGCTTTCAGGCGACCGAAGATTTTCAGGTGCAGGAAGCGGTATGCCTTGGAAACTTGGGGCCGATTGCCCTTGATCCGCAGGGTTACACCTGTAATATCCAGATCGCGGCGTTTATACCGGCTGTGAAGACCAGCCTTATAAACGCGCCGGTGGCAGATGCGCTTACAGCAACGCCGCTTGAAAACGATATGCCGAGCCGGGCCGGATTTATGGATGATAGCGATGCCACTGTTGAGAAATACTCTTATCTGGATTTCTACGACAAAAAGAACAGTAGAATTATCGCGAAATTCACCGGCGTTCTTGTGACATCAAACGGCGTGCAGTCGGAAGGCAACGCCTATGTGCGGCACAATGTGTCAATGCGGGCCTTGTCTTGGGACAAGTGACAGGAGGGTTAAATGAAAACAGTTGACGCTATCGACACCGAAAAAAGGGTGGAAAAATTGACCGAGCGGGAACGGGACGATTACTTTGCCAAAATGGTAATGGGAAAGGATGTTACCGAGGAGATAGAAACCAGCAGGGGAACATTCACGGTAAAATATCCGAAGCCCAAGGACGTGATCGCCATCGGCAAGATCGCCGCCTATCGCCGCAACTACAAGCCGGTGGAGGCTTTTGACGTAACCAGCGAAAACGAAAACATTATGACGGCAACGCTGGATGTCGTGGTTGTTTCCGGCCCGGAATGGTACGAAAACGCCAAAAAGATAAACAAATTCTTTTCCTTTGTGGAGGCGCCGAGCCGTAAATTCCTGACGGAATTCTACGGCAAGGTGTACTCTTTTCGTGAACAAGTTGAAACATGCCTTGACGAGGGAGAAGAGCCGACAGATCAGCGAGTACCTGCCGAGACAGGCGCTGATGACCCTGTGGACAGCGGAGCATTTGGGGGTCTCGCCGGCGAGCGAGACCATCCGCGCCCTCGACGAGTGGCAAATAGGACTCATGTATGAAGTGGCTATGAGCTACCCCATCGAAGGGCTGCGGAAAAGTTTCTTTGAGCGCAAGGAGTCTGTCGAATCAGCGGACGATGACGATCTGCTCGATTTGGGCTTGTCGCCTGATATTATCGCGCAGATTAAGGGGAAAAATCAGTGAAGGCAAGCGCGGGGCTTGCAAAGGAGAATGGCATGACAATCAATGGCAAGAGAGGCGTTTATGAGTAACATGGAATGGTGTATTTTGGATTCAGGAAAAAAAGAGCATGAGGCAATCGTCAAGGTTGTGTCAGACCTTAACCAGATGGGGTATCTGATAAGCGGCGTTTGCTTTAAGAACGGCGCTCTTGAGATTGTTTGCCATCCCCCTGAAAGGGGGGGAGAGATCATCGGAAGAGGAATTGCAGAAAATTCTTGAAGCAGGGTACGGGATAGATGATGACGGCTTGTCTATGGACGGGGTTTCAGAGACCTTTAAGGGTTAGCCGCCTTGAGGCATTATCGAAGTTAACCAAATGGAGGAAAAGCATGATTACAGGGGAATTGCCTCTTGAGGGAGCAATGAAAATACAGGAGGCGTTGCTGCCCCTTGGATACATGGTTCTCGGATATGATGAGTCATCAAAATTCGGAATCGCAACTATTCATTTAGGTATCTACGACCCCACGTTCAGGAAAAGCCCGAATAACCCCTCGGAGATTAGCAATGTCGGAATGGATGAGCCTGATAACGGTCTGCATGGTACTGAATAGGGGTTCTTTTACGAAAACGAATCCCCTTTCATCGGTACGCAAAAAAGTGTGATCTGCATTTGTTAAGGCGATTGATATTTCAAGTGCCTTGGCTAAGGATCCTTCTGAAATTCCGGTCATTGGTAATACCCTCCGGTATAATTATCGGAGGCTCACGGGGGAGACTATAGAGGAAGTAGAGAAGAAATGATAAGGACTACCCTTCGTATAAAAAAATCTTCCCTCTTTGCTCTAAGGCTCCGATATGGTATGCTTCTTCAAAAGGGCGGCGTGAAATACAGGAAGTTCTGCCCCGGAGATTGGAGGTTAAAATCCGTGTCTGATAAAATGAAACATCCGGCAAGCCTGAAAGACAATATTCACAAAATATTATATGGAGATGAAGAAGAAAAGGCCCTCCTGCGGCAATCCTTTTTTCATATTGCCGATACTCCCAAATTTATGAAGGATATGGGGCTAAATGGACAATACTTCAGTGTCAGGTATGGGGTTATATCCAGGCACATGGGCAAGGATAAGGATCATCAGTTAAGCGAAAAAAATTGGCTTGATCTGATTGATGAAATTGTAAAGCCATTTGCGATAGCTAAATATGGCGACGGTTATCGTCTATTCACCAGCGTAAGAGTAAACGATAAATACACGGTAGCAGGCGTTGATGTTAAAACCATTGGCAGGGGAATACGGGTCAATTCAGTTACAACGGCCTTTGGGTATAATCCAGGGAAAATAGAGAAAGTTATCTATAGGTCTGAAAAAACAACCCTTGATCAAGAGGCACTTCTGAAAGGGCTCAATTCCCCTTCATATCCTCCCGATCAAGGGCGCGATAGGCGCTGAACCCATCTGTGTTGAGTATAGCGCGGTTGGTTAGGGCTTGTCAAGAGGATGAGGAAAGAGAATGCACGACATAGGCGTAAGAATTAAACTTGACACCGGCGATCTGGTTTCAGGCGCTGGAACGGCTCGGCGGAATATCACCGATTTGATTGATAAAATAAGAGAGCTAAGGAAAGAAGGGAAACATGAGGAAGCCTTCCAACTTGAGCTTGCGGGAAGCCGCCTGCAGAGAGAGACGCCGGGTTTTGAAAAGGACATTAAAACATTAGCCAATGATCCTCGCCATCAAACCACGCTCCCAGACGGCGGCACAGTCTTAAAAGTTGATCCAGAATACGCGAGCGTCATAAAAAGCAATAATGAGGCGATGGAGAGACTCGGCGATAAATTCCATGAAGCGACCCGCGCCGGGGGTATAGAGAAAATCCGCGAATTAATCCCGCAAATTGAAAAACAGCAATCCGAATCGCATAAAACCATCAAGGACATTATCAATACAAACGGCGAATTTCCCCACAGCCCGCCATTGGACAATGATACGCCTGACGGCGGCCAGAAAAATCCACGCGCGCCGTCATTGCCGAAAAATGACGATTGGAGGGAGCTTAAGGGGCTTTCCGGCGCGATAAGCCAGGCGCACGACAGCGGCGATTGGGAGCGGGTTTCAAAGCTTGGAAACGCGAAAGACGCCTTGCGGGGCATTATGGGGGAATATGACCGGGACGGCAAGCTGGAAGCGAAAATCAAAGCCGATCCCGAATTCGCATCGCAGTTGAAAGAAATCCGCGACGCGCTGAAAGGCACGATTGCCGCTATAGATGAAGCAGCCGCCAATGGCGAATATGAAAAAGCCGAACAACTGACAGGCCAAGCGAAACAGTTGCAGGGAATTTCCCATAAAACAGTGCAGGAGGCCGCCGCCCTGCCGGATTCTAAAATGGCGCGGGACGCGGCGTTATCCAGCTTTTTGAATGTGCAGACCGCCCAGCAGATAGTCGGTTCTGTAACCAGCGGCATAAACACCTATGTGGCCCACCTTGACCGATCCAGCATTGTAAACGCCCTGGGCGGCGGGGATGTCATGGGCGCTCAAATTGACGAGCTGCATCGGAGCGCGGCGGAAAAAAGCGCGTTGTGGGGTTCGGTCGGGCGAATAGGCGGCGGCATTTTAGGCGCGCTTGGCGGGTTGGCTCTCGCTCCATTCACGGGGGGCGCGTCTCTTTTTAGCACAGGCGCAATGGTCGCTGGCGGCGCCGCGTTTGGCTCCACGCTGTTTGGAGCGGGCGGCGAACTAGTCGGCACGCTTGGCGACGAGAAGAAAGCCAACGAGATGGCGACCGGCGAAGCCTACGCCAAATTGTGGGAGCGGCAAGCCCCCGCCGCGATGGAACTGACCGCCTTGCTCGGCAAGTACGGCGGATCGGACGCGGCGAACACTAAAGCCCTGCGCCGGACGTTTGAGATCGCGGCGAACACGGCGACCGAGTACGGGTATTCGCCGGAAGAAGGGATGGAGCAGGTGAAACAGGCGGCATACCAGGGCTTGAACGAAGGGCAGTCCCTGGAAGCCGCCCGCGACGTGTTCGCCTTTGAGCGCGGGACCGGCGCGGACAGGGGCGCGTTGTCTGAATTCCGAAGCCGGACGGAGCGTTTCGGCGTGCCGGGCGGACTCAACACGGCATACCAAGGACTCCAGGCGAGCGGGATGGCTCCGGCGCAATTCAATGAATTTCTCCGCGCCATGCAAAAATCGTTTGAAGACGGAATCAGCAAGGGCTTTGTGCGCGGAGCCGATGAAATCGCCGGGAACCTCTCTTTCCTTTCAAATCTGAACGGGGGAAGCGAGCTTTGGAAGGGCGAGCAGGGCGCGAACCGGCTTTCCCAAATGAACGCGGGGATTGAGGCTACGACCGCGCTCTCCTCTGTCAGCGACATTCTGTCTTTTCGGGGAGCGCAAAATGTGTTGAATCGATGGGACGCGCAAGGCGACGCGAAGGAAAGATGGAAGGCGATAGGCGACCTTGATCCTACAAAAGACGGCTTGGAGCTAAGGCGGGGCTATGACTATATTGACGCGATGGCGATTCTTGAGCGCGGGCTGACCCCGGAACTCTTTCATTCCCAAATGCAGATGATCGAAGGGGTGGAAGGCAAAGGAAACAGAACCGGCGCGGTCGAGCAGATGAAGAGCGTCTACGGCCTCAATTACACCGGATCGGCCGCGTTGTACCAGAGTTATCAGGACAAGCTTGATTCGTTTGGCGGCGATATGGAGGAGGCGGAAAAGTATTTTAGCGGCGATGAATGGGCGAGAACCCTCGAAAATTTTAAGGCTAATCCTGATTACAACAATTCGACCGAATTGGCCATGTTCAAGAATGTCGCCAAAATTGAACAATACACCGCTCAAATCGGCCAATGGGAACTGGACAAAAAAATGCCGGAGATAGCCAACGCGCTCAAAAAAGCGTGGGAAGATGCGTACAAGAAAGGTGTCACTAAGGATCCACCGCCGGGCGATGAAGACGATCCGACTGCATCGACGCCTAATCCCTTCCCGTCAGAGCCAACAGTCGAGGAAGCCCGAACTAATTTTGAAGAGGCAGTGAGAAATGGCGTTCCGGGCGATGAAGTCGATGCAAGAAGAATATATAGTGATAGCATGGAAAGAGAGATGCAGAGACAGGATATGCTGATTGACATTACACGGAAAACCAAAGGCGCGACTAAGCGTTTGTTTTCTGAAGGTCTATTTGGTGGGGAATCGGCACAAATGAACGCTATAAATGACACGGTAATAACCGCCTCTCAATCCGGAGACCCTTCACAATTCAGCGCCGCCCAGGAAGTTTCAGAAGCGCTAATCAGATATGCCAAAGAAAACGGTGTTTTTGACAGCAAGAAATACGATAAAAATAACACATTCAATTCGCTCGCTGAATTTAGCGGAGATATGATAGGGATGTTAAACGCATTGCGTGGTATAACAAAAGAAATTGAGAGTGCGGCAGAAAGGATAAATAAACTAGAAGCAACTCTTGAGTTAGATTAACATCACCATTCAGGAATGCGTGAAAGGGTTATAATAGGCTCGCCATCGAACACGAGTATCAATCTATCACCGGAAAATACATATTGAATTTTATCTGTCGCGTTTTCGTCTATATTTTCCCACCCGTCAATGCCAAAGTCTCTAAAATTGGTCAGTATCAAGTTGTTATCTTCGACCGAATAGCGACTGGAAAAACCATAATCAAGATTGCAAATAAAAATATCATCAATAAATATGAAGAAGGCGTATTTTTTATTAACATCATACCAGACACCCTGAAATGGGGCGCGGCTGTCTTTTTCCTGGGAGAATATGGGCAGTGTAAGCAATACCAATAAACCAATTAAACCAAGTTTTTTCATAAAATATCCTATCAGTCTTTTTTGAGTGAAAATCACCATAATGTATTCGATCCCAACGAAAACCCTGCTCCGGCATAAAATGATGGAGTATATTTTTCATCAAAATATTGTCTATATCCAGCCGATAAATAAAACCATTTAAAAGAATACATAAGCCCCGCCTCCAGTGCAAAGTCAAAAGAAATGCCATCCCTGCCGCCAATATTACACCAAACAGGATTAGTTTCCCCTTGAACATTAAAAAGCCCGTATATTCTCTTTGCATAGCTTCCGCCCCCAACCTTTACGAAAAGATTATTTGTTATTCTGTAAGACAACCCAAACATCACATCCGTAATGTGATCTTCCTGTTTTTCCAATGGGTTTGAGGGATCATCAATTGTCGGCCAATCTGTATGTTCCGTTAGATGGCTAAACGAAAAATAAAATCCAAGCTTGTCAAAGCTAAGCCCAAGATTGATGCCAATAGGCAAATTCATGGCGTATGAATACCCAATATAAAAAACAACCGTGATTTTGTTTTCATTTTCACCTGTTGCGGTATGTTCAATATCACTATCCGTAACATCTAATCGCTCTGTTTCTATAATATCATTCTGATCCTGTATAGCTTCGTTTTCAACATGGTTGTTCTCTTCGCTCTGTATTGATGGCAGAGGTTCTTCTTTCTCCTCATTTTCCTCTTGGATGTTTGTAAAATTACAGCTTTCCAGCTTTTGATAAACACTTTCACTTTCCCCCTGTCCTTGCAGGGTAACATAAACTAATCCAACGCCTTTCGCGTAATAACTTCTTTTTGTCCGTAAAACGTTCCCGCCGCCAACAATTTGTTCTTCAACCAAAATGCAGTCATTGAATGTTTTGCCGTCAAAGACGCAAGACGATTTAGAAGTCTTGTACCGTAAATCATCCCCCCGGTCATTGTATCGCCACTCCTGCCCGGCAGATGCCAGAATAGGGAAGGGGGAGCTTTTCTGCTGGTACTGTCCAAAAATATTTTTTTCGACCATTATGACGACTTTATTTTGTTTAATACTATATAGTGTCGAGCCGCTTCCTATTCCTACAAATTGCCGCTCAAACAGGTAGAGAGATGTCCCATCATTTGAAACATTATCAGGCATACTGTTTCTCATTGTTATGACTTCTGTTGTCTTGCCGGAATCATTGGCATAAGCCCATGTATTGCCGACACCAAGTGGGAAATAATCTGTGATTTGACTGTTCGTGTTTTGCGAAAACAACGGAGAGACAATTACTAAAATTGATAAAGTAAAAAACAACTTATTCATATCACCCTCCGACCTGCTTTTTCTGTACCCCTGCATTTCGCAACTCCTCCTCCCACATTTTTTCAGCCCTCCGGTTCCTCTTCTGAAGGCGTTCAAGCTCATTTTTCTTCACTCCCTCTGTATGAAAAGCCATGTCCACCAGCTCACGCAGCAAGATCATCATGCAGCCTTTTTTGAAGAAAAACGGACAGCCGTCACATTGCCTGTCACAATATTCGTTTTCGAAAATATCATGCCATTCAGCGAAGTCATATAAAATATTTTCGTTAAAGCAGGTTGTGCAAATTTTTTTGTATTTATTTCCATAAGTACGCCATTCCCCGCAATCGGCGCAGAATGGCTTGCCGCAGACATCACAAAGCCCGGCCCCCTCGTCAAAGTCGAGCCCACGGCCGTCATCCTGTACGCGCAGATAGAACTTTTTGCCGCATTTATGGCAGGTGTACTCCTCGTCTTCATAACCGCCCTCGGAGAATATTGCCTCCATTTCCTCATCCATAATATATTCCCTTTCAGCCCTTCGTCCCGCTAAATCAATATAAGGCGTTTCATGACATTTTCCTTATGGAAAAACTCCACTATAGGAATCACCATCATAAGTAAACTGTGATATAGTAAGAACATGTTTTTGAACATTTTCTACAATAGAAAATTTCCCTATAACATGAAACTGAAATCTTCTTGATCTATTTGTATTATATTTTCCTTTTAGTACTTCTGTAATTCAATAAGATTAAAAAAACATCTCTCTGCGCCAAGTACTGTTTTACCATATCGCGTTTGTACTAGAACAGAAACACGGGCACCACTATTAATTTTAAATAAATCATCTACATATACACCAATCCTTTTCCTTTTTTCAGAAAAATACCTTTCAGAATAAAGAAATATTCTATTCCCACTTTGTTCATCATAATATCCAGGGCGAATTATTACATATTCTCCATTATTTAGTTTATTTGATTCTGCGAAAAAATCAGCTTCAATTACATCAATTACCCTTGATGTTGCTGCATGTGGGTCATTAAAGCCCTTCTGCCGCTCTAGGGCGGCGGCTTTTTCAGACGCTTCTTTTTCAGCGGCTATTTGAGCTATTTTCGCCTCCTCTTTTTCAATATCGGCAATAATTTGTTTAATTTCCGTCTTGTCCATAGATTCAGGATGATATTTTTCAAAAAGAGCTATATTTTCTTTTGCGGCTGAAATATCGCCGCTTTTAACGCTCTGATCAATAATAGCAAACAAACGAGGCTCACTATTTTTATACAAATCAAGTTCATTTTCTAATTGCGATATTGTCTCTTTTAATTTCTGGTTTTCCGAAACAACATTATCATATTCGTCTTTAGAAACACCACAGCCGACCAGTAAAAACAACGATGTTAACGCCGCCAAGAAAGTATTATTCTTCATTTCAATTGCCCCTTCCATTGATAAATTCAAATGTTTTAGCGCATTCATCAAACATACTCTCAAATCTGTCGCCTTCACTATTGGGAACTGTTCCAGTAATACAAATTTTTATATTTTTGTTTTCAAATATATATTGGTATAGCCTTAACATTCTGCCAGAATTAGCAAATATGAACACTAATTTTTTACCATTCATCCTATTATTTGTTCTGAAATTTTCATTTTTTAATATTTCAGCCCCGGGAGCTACTATTTGTAAATTTTCAACAGATAATTTCATATAATCCGTTAAACTTGCTGAATATTCTTCGTCTGCAATTGTTATATTAGGACTAAAACCATTTATTGCATTTGTATATATTATCTTATATTTGAGACCTGGAAAATTGACAACAGTCCAGCCATTTGGCGGACAAATAGAAAAATCTCCTTCGTTTTCAAAATATCTTTCACCAGTATCTGCAAATATTAAAAATGGCAGAAACAAGAAAAATGAAAATATTGTGAGTTTACGAACCGTCATAAAAATACTCCTCTGATTTTTGGCCGTCTTAAACCATGATGCAAGGCGTTTTATGATGTTTTTCTTATGGCAAAACTCCAATATGGTCAGAAACAGCTTTTCCACAAAAGCCAAAGCTCTTCTTGTCACTTCATTTTTCATAATAAGAAACCCCTTATAGCCTCTTAAGCTCTTCCAAAGCCGATTCCAGTTTCTGAATAATATCCGTAGCGTCGGTTTTATCCAACTCGCCAGTAACAAGATATTCGACGGCGACGCCTAACGACTTGGCAATCTCCACCGAGTCCTCCAAGACGGCCATTTTATATTTTCTGTCATCAAAAAACTCGCTGTAATCAACGCCCAGGGATTCCAAAAAGACTTTAGGGGGCATATTGGTTTTATCCCGCAAGCCCTTTTTTGTAATCAGGGTCTGAACCCTGTCAAAATAGTCCATTGGCAACAATGGAGAATCTTGATTTTCATCTCTTTTCTGTTCTATCGCCTTGCTCGCCACAAGCTGTTTTAATAACTTGACCGCCTCTTCATAGGGGTAATTGAAATATTCCCCCATCACCCTATAGTCGACCAGCTTTTTGTGCATGAGCCGCTCATATTCACCGTCCGCTTCGACGCTGAACGGGCGCACCACTTTTCTTCCCGACGCCATTTCAATCGTGTGCAAGCGGCGGGCCACATCGCTCGCCTGCCCTATTTTTATCTGATCCCCGAAGTCAAAGATATAGACATGCATAGCCAGCGCCGCCCTTATAAATATATGCAAGGATCATCAAAAACAAGAGGTTGTTTATAATTTTATTTTGCGTACAATAAGACGAGGAACTGTTGGACCCGTCTATAGAGCCGCATCTGGTTTTGCCGACAGTTGAACCAGCCGGGGCGACTTTTTTAAGAGGGTCGACGCTAGACGAGGCGCGGGAGGCGAGAAAAAGAAAAGCTAAAATGTCATAATAATTTTTAACACATTCTTTTTTTAGAGATACACACGGGGGGGGGGGGGGATAAGTTATTTATAATAGACGCGTATTGTAGTCAACATCCCGATCCGCTCCCGTTGGCAGGGGCATCGTTTTGCTG
>JAISCC010000066.1 GCA_031265845.1 Treponema sp. | reverse complement strand
GCGGTAAATGAAAGTGCCGCAAAAAATATTTGGAATGAAATAAAAAAACATAATATAAAATATTATATAGCCAAAGACAATGGAAAAATAATAGGATCATGTTACATATGCATTATTCCCAATTTGACCCGCGGAGGAAAATCAATAGGATTTATAGAAAATGTTATAACGGATAAAGAATACCGGAGAAGGGGAATTGGAAAAAGAATTATAGGAAATGCGGTAGAATATGCCAAGGAACAAAATTGTTACAAAGTAATATTGCAAAGTGGAAATAAAAGAACGGAGGCGCATACATTTTATGAATCAATAGGTTTTGACGGAGAATCAAAAAAGGCATTTGAAATAAGATTTATATAAAAAGAAAATAATGGAGTACGGCCAAACTGCGCATAACAGGACCGTTTACGCGCCCCAGCTACGCTGGGGATGCCGCCAGTAGGCGGCTCGGACTCCATTCGCTTGGGGCAGTCGTGCGCTCCTCGGTTATGCCTCCAACTTCAAACATAACTTTTGCGTTCTGGTGTATCACCCTCAAAATTTCACTTCTATATTTTTCTTATAAATTTGCCGTGTAATTTTTAGAGAAAAATTCGTGGGATAAAGCGCGATCTGACCGCCTGATCAGCTTGACAGCGCAATCAGGCGGTCGATGGCTTTTCTTCTATTTTGGAAGCGTCTTTGGAAGCGTCGGCCCGCCGCTCTAATGAATTCGGGACAACATAGCATACACTTCCTGAATGTTCTTCGCCGTCATCATCAAGGCGCTTGCTTCGGAATTGACCAACGTAAAAACCTCATTCAAAATACGCAAATGGCTTTCCTGCGACGCTTCGCCCATCACCAACATAAACATGAGATGAACCGGTTTATGATCAAGCGAATTGTAATCAATGCCGGCTTTTGAAATGCCAATGGCGCCGGTAATGGCGCTGATGCTCCGGCAATACCCATGTGGAACCGCAATGCCAGAACCAATGCCGGTGCTCATTTTATTCTCGCGGCTGTTTATCGCCTCATACAGTTCATTACGGTCGTATTCGGGATGATCAACCATTATGAGTTCGAGCAGTTCGGTAAAAGCCGCCTCCTTCGTCTTGCCCTCAAGATTTAGTTTTATGGAGCGCTGGGAAAAAACATCACCTAATAACATTGTCCTTCTTCCTCTGATTTCTGTCCTCAAGATACATTTCAACAGGGACTACGATAAAGCCGATAATCCCGCTTATCCCCAGGGCGACGGCAAATGTTTGCTGGACCATTGTATAGGTGAAGTTTGCGGAATGTATGGCAATTCCTCCAATAACGCCAATACTTAATGCTATAAGTATTGTGGCTCCGAAAATTTTCCAAAAAATATTCCAAAATCGTTCCATAACGAGACTCCTATTTTTTTACGCGCGGATCCTAACGCGCGCGTTCTAAGGTGAAAAATAACGCCCCGGCAAAATTGCCGGACAAAGCCGCGTGTTACACTTTCAGATGAATAGTTCAAAACATGGGAAATACGGAAAGAGAGGAATCAGATTCGGAGTTTTAGAAGAATAGTGTCTCTAATATTGGGGCATTGTGTTTTTTCAATTGTTTTTAACGGCGATTGAACAAGAAATATCCCGGCGTTTTGGACACCGGGCGGCGCAGACGTACGCACTGTCCCATTGCGCAAAGGAGAAGGCGAATGCCTGTCAGCTTTGCCGATCATCGTGGTGTTTTCAATCAACCAGTCGACTGTATACTCTGTTGGAGTAAAAAAACCGCTTGACATCGTTTGATTTTCCTCGAATTCAGAGAAATCAAAGTTGTCTGCCACTGAAAAAGCGAACGTTCCCATTATGACAAGAATAAGATGCGCCGCTAAAATGCAATTGGCGCATTTTTTCCCAAATAATAGAGCCATACATCAATTCTATCACGGATAAATTTTTTGCGCAACCTCTTTTTTGTCATACCTGCGCCTCATTTTCTCCAGTTCCCTTCGCGCTTTCGTAAAAGCCGCTGTATAACGGCTCCGGCTGTTTGCGGCAAAGACCAGGGCCGGCGACATGCGCCGGAGTTGCGCGGGATCACGCTTTTATGTTTCTTTTCGCAATTATCCCCTGATAGATAACTCGTCAGGAGACCCATTGGCTGCCCGCGCGGGCGGTCGTTTTCCACTCCAATGCGTCTGGTTGCCAAAGCGGTCAAATGACTCTCTCCAGACGTAAATTCATGACTTGCCGCCAGTAATCTTATCGCCTCGTGTCTTATGCTAATGGCGACGCTTCAAAAAATCCCCGATTTAATTTTTCCAACGATAAAAACGCCTGAGTAGAACGGGCGTCCTTTCCCAACATCTCTTACACTCAGATATTACAGTCAGAGTAATATAGTTTTCAAATTCAGTCAATAATATCAGAAAGTTGATAATTTAGTTCAAAAATTATCAGCCCTGCCTCAAGTTATACGTCAAAGGGATAATTGCGTTTTCATATATTTTCATATTCCCATCATTATTTAACCAATTTTAGAGCGCATAGAGCGCCACAGGCGCCTGCGGCGTTCTACTTTTTGCGCCTTCTGTCAAGTTCCGCGAGAACTTCTTCTACGGCGACGCCGGCGCGGGTGATAAGCGCGGTGGTGAAATAGAGCAGGTCAGCGGCTTCCCACACGATTTCGTCATGGGCGGCCGCCGCGCAGATTTCTCCGGCTTCTTCACGGACTTTCTCACGTACGAGTTCGTCATCCAAAGTGGCTGTGTAGGAACCGGACGTGGGGTTGCGAAACCGTCCGGCTATGACAGACTGAAGAAAACGCCATGTGTAATCGCGGTCTACGCCAAAGCACGACCACGCGCCGGTGTGGCACACGGGTCCGGCGGGTTCTACGGTTGCGAGCAGGGCGTCCCTGTCGCAGTCAGCGCGTATGCGAACGAGTTTCAGCGTATTGCCCGAATGTTCGCCCTTCATCCAGAGCGTGTTGCGAGTGCGGCTGTGAAAACAGAGATTGCCGCGCTTAAAGGTTTCGGCGACGGCTCTGCGGTCCGCAAAACCGGTCATCATCACCTGTCCGTCAACGCTTTGGGCGATGACCGGCAAGAGCGCGGACTGTCGCGGCGCAGATTGCGGCGCAAGGTTGCCGTGAGCAGCCGGAATTTCGCCCTTTTTCCAGTTGAGGCTGCGGACAAAGGCGTCCGCAAGGGTGATTGCGCCGGTGTACAGCGCCATACCAAGCTGAACGTCACAGCCGAGCGCCGCAAGCGCCTCAATTTCATCTATGGTGGAGACACCTCCGGCGGCGGTGACGAGGCAGGAGACTGCGGCGCGCAACTGTTTCACCGGCTCGATGTCTATGCCGGTCATGGATCCTTCGCGTTCAACGCCGGTGAAGAGGAGTTCGCCCGCATAGGGTTCAACGGCTTTGGCGCTCTGGACAAGCGGAAGCCCGGTGCGGGTCTTCCAGCCGTCAACGACTATTTCGTTGTCCCGCGCGTCAACAGCCACAATGACGCGCTCGCGTCCGATCTTTTTTGAGAGGGCTTCAAGAAACGCGCTGTTGACGGCGAATTCGCCGTTGACGCGGAACGCGGTTGATCCCACAATGATCTTTCGCGCGCCGAGGCTCACCAGTTCCTGCGCCTGCCCAACGGTTCTGACGCCGCCGCCAACCCTGCATGAGGCCTTGCGGAGCAACGGTTTTATCATGCCAGCATTTGATCCCTTGCCCATCGCCGCGTCAAGATCAATGACCGCCACCTCGCCGTACGTGTCAAACGTTTCCGCGAGTTCCGCAGCGTTATTTTGTTGCAACACCAGTTCCGCGCCTTGCTTAAGTTGCACAACCTTTCCATTTTGAATGTCTATTGATGCGATTACCATCGAACCGTCACTCCTTTTTTTTCCACATACGCCTTGATTTCACCAATGGTGGTTTTTCCGAAATGCAACATTGACGCCACAAGCGCCGCGTCCGCGTTGGCGCCGGATGGCAAGAGGGCGGCGGCGATCTGATCGAGGCTGCCCGCGCCGCCGGAGGCAATCACCGGCACCGGCACGGCGTCGAGGATCGCCTTTGTCAGAGCAAGATCGTACCCCGCCGAGGTTCCGTCCGCGTCTATTGAATTGAGGAGAATCTCGCCCGCGCCCAAAGACGCCGCCAGTTTCGCCCATTCGATTGCGTCAACGCCCGTATCGGTTCTGCCGCCGTGGGAAAACGCCCTCCAGACCGGAACGCCGTCTTTCTCCCCGACCCGCTTTGCGTCAATGGACAACACGACGCATTGGCTGCCGTATGCCGTCGCCATATCCGCAAGAAGTTGCGGGCTGTTCAACGCCGAGGTGCATACTGACACCTTGTCCGCGCCCGCGTTCATGGCGTCGCGCATGTCTTCGACAGCGCGGACGCCTCCGCCCACGCACAGGGGAATGAACACCTCCCGCGCCACCTGCGCGACAACGTCAAGCAAGGTGGCGCGGCTCTTGTACGAGGCGCCTATGTCCAGAAACGTGAGTTCGTCGGCGCCTTCGGCGTTGTATCGCCGCGCCATCTCAACCGGATCGCCCGCGTCCTGAACGCCTTTGAATTTAACGCCCTTTACCACCCGTCCATCATCTACGTCAAGACAGGGTATAATCCGCTTCGCCTGCATATTTTTCCTTTCTTTTCCTGGCGGCGATCTGCAAAGCGTGATGAAAAAGCGTCGACGCAGGGCTTCAATGAGACGCTCTGAAATAACGCTCATGCCCATAGCAATCAAGCGCCCCCATTGCCAGAGCCTTCACATAACGCGAAACCCCGGATGTGTCTTTCAGAATGGCACGTGATGCGCCCGCGTACGGTTCGCGTCAAATTTTCCGGTAAAAATCGTCAATAGAGGGTTTGCGTAAAAAACCTATTGAATCCATCATATATGCCCGAAAGACAGCGTCCGGTCTCCGGCATCAGATTATACAAATAAGCGGACGCTTCGTCTACCAAACAAAACCCCCTCCATTCCCGTTTTTTGTCAAAATTTCCCATTCAAAAGCCCTATTCATATAAGGAATTGTAACATGTCGGCGGCAAAAGACTGGCTCCCCATGACAAGAGAAGGCGTATTGACAATGGCAAAGGTCTGGGCAATCGTAATCGCCGGAATGAGGGGCTTCAAGAATCGGTGTTTTTTGATCCCGCCCTCACTCGATTCTGGCTGTATCTCCCTGGGAGCCAAAAAATTCCGCTCATGGCTTTCCCCCGCCGCTTCTGGAAATGCGGCGCCGGTTTCTATATGATAATATAACGCTTTGCAAGACAATGAAAAAGCACAGCATGGCGCCGGTGGTAATGCCCTGCCACCACGGACCCCTAAGCCTTAGGGCGACCACAATGTTGTTAATCGTTCCTTGCGACAGCACGCCAAACAGCGTTCCGACAATATTGCCCACGCCGCCTGTAAGCAATGTCCCGCCTATAATAGACGCCGCGATAGCCTTCATTTCCGCGCCTATAGCCTGGGTGACAGACCCGGAGCCGGTATGCATAAGATACACAAACCCGCCGATTCCGGACAACAGTCCGCACAGCAGGTATGAGTGGAACTTGGCGCGCTTGACATTGACGCCCAGCATTAACGCGCTGTGGATATTGCCGCCTACAGCGTAAAGATTGCGCCCAAATCGCGTCCATTTGAGGATGCAAAAGACAACGCCTACAACCAAAAGCGCGATTACAACGCCCAACTCTATGCGCGCGTCAATATAATTGCCGTTTCTAGCCTCGTACCCAAGCCCGGGAATTATTATCTCAATATCCTTTAACGCCTTAAACGCCTCGTTTTGCACCGAGCGCGGCTTGACCTCGACCATTGTCGTCGCGCCTCTTGCAAAGAACATGCCGGCGAGCGTAACGATAAACGGCTGAATCTCCAAATAGGAGATGAGGAAGCCCTGAACAGCGCCGAACCCAAGCCCTATTATGAGCGCCAGCGCCAACGCGCCGAAAACGCCCAAGCCCTTGTCGTCAATGCCGACGACACAGCTCATACACACCAACGCGGTTATGCCGCCTACTGAAATGTCTATGCCGCCGCCAACCATGACAACGCTCAGTCCGCAGGAAAGAATAATAAGCGCCGCGTTCTCGTTAAAGAGGTTTAAGAATTGCTGCGGTCTTGTAAAGCCGCCGCCAAAGGCGAATATGGAAAAAACGTACATGGCGGTAAAAATACATATAGTTACGGCAAGCAGCAAGTTGGTGTCCGTAAGAGGCTCTCTCTTTCCCCCGCTAAAGAACGACTTGAACATTATACATTCTCCTTCCCCGCGGCGGCTGGCGCCGTATATTTGCTCAAAATTGTGCTGAACATAGTTTTAACAACCGGCGAGCTTATAACGACAATGACTATGATGACGATTGCCTTGAACGCCTTGAGCGAATCCGAGCTGACTCCGGCGGCGTAGAGCGTTGTCATCAGGGCTTGAATGGTGTACGCGCCTATTACGGAGCCGGCCATACGAAATTTGCCTCCGCCAAGCGCGTTTCCTCCGATGGCGACGGCTAAAATCGCGTCCATCTCAATATCGGCGGCGATAGTCGTATGGTTGATGGTGGCGTTTCTGCTGACCTTGATGAAAGCGGCGACCGCGACGCAAAGCCCCATTATGACGTAGGCCAAAAATTTGACAAACGCCGGGTTGATCCCGTTTAAACGCGCTGATTTTTCGTTTATTCCCACGGCCTGCGTGTAAAGGCCAAGATTGGTGCGTTTTAACGCCAGCGCCATGACAATCATACAGGCGGCCGCGATGAAAACCGGCGTGGGAACCGGTACGCCGGGGATAAAATTGCCGAAGTATTTGAATTGCGGCTCCGAGACAATAGGAAGAACGCCGCCGTTAATCCAATAGGCTATGTACCGTCCGGCGGTGTACAGTATCAGTGTGGCGACCATCGGCTGAATTTTGAATACGGAAACCAACGCGCCGTTGAACGCGCCGAACAGCATCGCGACTATGCAGCCCGCCAAAAAAGCGGCGATTATAGGCGCCTGCATCAATTCCGGGGCCACATGGTTTCCGCAGAGAACCCTGAGCATGACGCCGCCCGCTATCGCAACGCCGGCGCCAACGCTGATGTCCTGTCCGCCCGAAGCGGCCGTTACCAGCGTCATGCCTAACGCCAATATCGCAAGCTCGGATGCGTTGTCGAGGATGCTGATTATATTTCCAGACAAAACGGTGTTTCCCGCGTTGTTTACGGTCGTAACGACCCGAAAGAAGCCGGGGTTTGTAATCAGGTTAAACAGGAATATCAAAAACAGTCCCAGAAACGGAATAATCACGTTTGATTTTACACTCAAATTTGATTTCACAAGGTTTTTAGCCTTTAAATAGGCGTCCGCTTTTCCTTTAGGCATTTTCGACCGAGCCTCCCGCGATTGTGTGCATTATGGTATCCTGCGTCATATCGCCGCCTGTAAGCTCGCCTGCGATATGACGATCTCTCATAACAATAAGACGGGAGCAGGCGCGAAGCATTTCTTCTATTTCAGATGAAATAAACGTTATGCTCATGCCCTCTTCCGCAAGTTTTAACACAAGTTTTTGTATTTCAACCTTGACCGCGATGTCAATGCCACGGGTAGGTTCGTCAAGGATAAGATATGTGGGGCGCGTCAGCAACCACCGCGCAAGGACAACCTTTTGCTGGTTGCCGCCGGAGAGCGATTTGATTGGCGTGTCCGCGGAGGCTGTTTTAATGTTGAGGGCTTTTATATATTCATCGGCGAAGTCCTGGGCTTGCGCCTTTGTAAAGGGACTGAAAAAGCCTTTCATAACCTGCAAGGCGAAAATAATGTTGTCACGCACGGACAGGTCGGCTATGACGCCTTCGTTTTTGCGGTCTTCGGGCAAATAGCCTATCCCGTTTCTCATTGCGTCAATCGGCTTGCTTATTTTAACCGCCTTGCCGTTCATCCTCACAACGCCGCCTGTAACCCTGTCGGCGCCGAAAATAGCGCGAACGCTTTCGCTGCGTCCTGAACCAAGGAGTCCGGTGAACCCGTTGACCTCGCCCTTTCTGATTTGAAAGTCAAACGGCCTCACGCCGGCGGCGCTTGAAAGTCCGTCCGCCTCATAGACGGGTTCGCTTTCAAAAGCCGTTTCAAAAGCCGCCGTCTCATTGCGGCTTATCTTTGAAAGGTCGCCAAGCTCTTTGCCCATCATTTTGGAAACAAGCTCAACGCGGGGCAAATGGGTAATGTCATATTCGCCGACAAGCTCCCCGTTGCGCAGAACCGTGATTCTGTCGCACACCTCGTATACCTGTTCAAGAAAGTGGGTGACAAAGACAATGCCGACGCCGCGCTCTTTCAAGCCGCGCATCAGAGCGAATAGTTTCGCCACCTCATGATCGTCAAGCGACGACGTAGGCTCATCCAATATGAGCGCCTTGCAATCCATATCAACCGCGCGGGCAATCGCGACCATCTGCTGCACGGCAAGCGAGCAGTTCGCAAGCTGCTGGGCGGGCCGCGCGGGTATGCCGAGATGGTCAAGTATGCCTTTTGCTTTCTTTCTCATGGCGCCCCAGTTTACAAAGCGGTACTTGCCGCGTCCGATGAACATATTCTCGGCTACGGTTAAATTGGGGCAAAGCGTAATTTCCTGATACACCGGGCTTATGCCCAACGCTTGGGCTTCCTGCGGCGACTTGATGGCAATCGCCTTGTCAATCCCGTTTATATAAATTTGTCCCGAATCCTTTTGGTAGACTCCGGTCAAAACCTTTATCAACGTTGACTTGCCGGCTCCGTTCTCGCCCATAAGCGCGTGAATTTCCCCTTGTCGAAGCGTGAAATCTACATCCTGCAAGGCGCGGACACCCGAAAACGCTTTGCATATCTTCCGCATGGTTAGCGCTGTTTTTTCCTGCATTACCCATTCTCCTTTATGAAAGCGCTCTTTTAACGCACGGTCAGCAAAGCTGGCTAACATCAGCCTCTGCCCCCATGTACGTAATGAAACGGGCGAATCGCTCACAAAAACATGCGTCAATTCGCGGATTTTTCTTTATCCAATCACCGCTTCTTCAATCGGGGACCACGGACCCATATCGCCCTTGCTGTTCTCGTAACAAACCGCGTAATAGGCCGTTTTGCCCTTGTCCGCTTCCGTATGGGTTACGATGTGGATCGCTCTCCGATTGAATTTCGATTTTGGCAAAAACTCGCCGGAAGCGGGCTTCTCGCCGCCAATCTGCCATGCGTAGCGCGCGCCGGAAGCGTCCGCCGGTTCATGTTGGCCGCGTCATCCATTTTTTTGTTGAATCGGATGGAGGTGTTGGCGAAATCCCGCATCGCGTCTATGGTTTCTTCCTTCGCCTTGTCTTTGACGAGCCGCTTCACTGTGGAATTGTCCGCTTCATAGACTTCGCGGGCGGCTAAAAATGCGTTGATTGCGGCCAAAACCACCGCAACCTCGTCCGGATCATCCCAGCCATAGGCCGCGACTTTCACTGGATCCTCCAGCGCCCTCTTCCACTTTCTGCATAAATCGACTATATCCTGTTCCCTGCCGGGAATCCAATCGTTGCGCGCCATTACACGCCTCGTTGTTTTTGTTTTTTCGCGGTTTCTCGCCTTATCCTTATATACTCAGCGTCCGCCGGGGGCGCCTCTAAAACTTTTTGGGGCCGCCGGAAAAGTTCCACGGACGAATGTCCGCAGACGAATGTCCCCGCAGACAACCCTCTGATTATGCGCGCCCTGCCGCTCAAAAAAGCCGCCTCGTCCTCAATGCACACGCATCTCGCGATGGCGAGGCTGTCCCGTGATGATCGCGTCCGCGTCGACTCCCGCATGGAGGCGCTGATTGACGCGACGCCAATCAGCGCCTCCATACCGCGCTGTCTCAGACAGCTATTCTCCAAGTCCATACTGATCAATATCGGCCTGGGTGATTGTCCTGGCGTCAAAGCCTTTTTCCTCAGAGATAATTTTCTTCTGGGCCGGAGCCTTGCCGTTTTGAATGCCCTTAATCATGCCGTCAACAACAGACGCCTGGAAGGGGCTGCACTGGCCGTCATAGTTCCAGTTCTTTGCAAACAGTTCTCTCAGCGCCCATTTGTTGCAGTCGAAACCCATGATGACGACATCTTTGCCGACTCCGTGGGTGACGCCGGCTGCGTCAAGAGCGGCGACGGCGCCTTTTGCCATGTCGTCGTTCTCGGCATAGATTACATTGAACGGCGTGCCGGCGTTGATAACCGATTGAACAATAGCCTTCGCTTCGTCAGCGCTCCAGTTGCCCGTCTGCTGAACGACCTTCTTCATGGCGCCTGAGTTAAATTCGGCGTCAAGAGCGGCTGTCCGGCCGATTTGAGCGTCGGAACCCATAACGCCCTGAAGATGGATGACATTGTACTCGCCAAGCCTCTGATCCTTCAGCCAGTTGACGGCGGTCTTGCCCTCTTGCGCCATATCGGAAACCACGGCGGCCTCATACAGGCTGCTCGGCGCGGAAACCATACGGTCAAACAAAAACACTTTGACCCCCGCCCTCTGCGCGGCTCTAAAAGCGTCGTCCCAACCATCGGTGGCGGCGGCGGAGAGAAGAATGTAATCCACGCCGTTTGTAACGAACTGATTGAACGCAACCAGTTGTTCTTCAAAAACAATGCTGTACGCGAACGAAGCGTCATAGCCGTTGGCGGCCGTAAAGACGGCTTTGAAATCTTTGTCGTTAGCCGTGCGGTAGCCGGACTCCGAAGGCGGGTTGTTGATGACGCCCACCGTGATCAGGCCGGAAGAGGCGTTTCCGCCGCCGCGTTGCTGATCGCCTATCGCGAAGATCGCAGACGCTACGCAAAACGCAAAGAAAATCGTTAATAGCTTTTTCATAAAAGCCTCCTTATGAATTGAGTTATGAGAAGTTTATCACTTCTTTGCTGGCGAATACATGATTTTTATTATGAACTTTTGTTCAAAATTTTAAGGAGACTTTGATTTTTATGCGTTCTTGCAGAGAAAGTGCGATTTATTATGGCGAGAGGTTGAATTTTTTATTTCTTTTATAAAGAGGGTTGACGCTCCGCTCCTTGCGCAAACCAATATCCTATACGCTTTTTTCGGTTTCTTCTTGCTCTTATTCGCCACACAACACAGCAATTGCCACCGGAGGACAAAAACATTTTCTGTATTGCGGGAATTGGACGAGCGAGATTTCACGCTGGCAATTCGCGGCAGGCGAATAAATCGCGCCCGTCCGTTAAGTCCGCTTCGCGGTCTGCTGTTCATTGCCTAACACCGCCTCAAGCGCGGCGGCCAATCGGCTGTGTTCATTACTCCCGTCTGTCCGAAACCGTACAATCGGCAGACCATATTTTTTGAGTATTTCATTCTTCATTGAGTCGCGATCCGATTGCCGCGAACCCTCCGTGTGGAACGCCACTCCATCAACCTCGACAACGAGACGCGGCGCCTTGCCTATCGTGTCGAAAACCAGGAAATCCACGTGTGTCAAGATGTTTCCGGCGTACCGCTTTTCCTGTGCGGAGAGTTTGCTTGTATCCCGGAGAATCATTTTCAAGTACGTTCTTTGTCGCGGAGTTGTTGCTCGACACGACAGCGACGCTCTCTCCGCGCATAACGGCGTTGGCGATGACATTGAGAATCGTTTGTGTCTTCCCAGTCCCAGTCGGACCCTCTATAACGCTTATCGGACTGCTCAAAGCTCTGTCTACGGCATTTTTCTGGCTTGCGTTGAATCCGAAAGGATAAACGACGGGGTCAAACGGTTCAACAAGCTGCGCTTTAGGCAGTTTGCGGCTTAGAAACACGCCAAGCATACTATCGGGCGGAACAAAGTCGATGTTCGCATACGTGTTCTCAAGAATGTTAATGATTCTTCCGGGTTCAACCTCGACTCTCAGTCCAATCGCCGCCGCGACGCGTTTCAGGTATTCAAAGCAATCGCGAGGTTTTTCAGCATTAAGCGCTGACTCGACAACCCGCACATTACTCGCCTTGTATGTAAACAGCTTGCCGTTATTGAAAATAACTTCGTACTGGTCGCCAATGCGCCTGCATCCACTGACGCTATCGGTCTTGTCTTCGCCTTTAAGGTATATTCTGAAAGTTTTGTCAGGCACGTTCGGCTCGCCTCGGTTTGACTAACATACTGCAATGCAACGTGTTATACCACAGTTCGGCAGATTCCTCAAGAGCAAATCGTGGAGTCTCTCTCGAAATAGGGAGATATCGCCCATTCCACAACCATAGCAAACCCGATCACATCTTCAATGAAGGGGAAGCGTTCGGATTTGAATTTGTTTGCTGGAGTCGGGGAGAATCGGACTCCCGTCCGAAAACAGTCCGTCAAGTCTTTCTACACGCTTATCTTGGAAAAAGGGGGTGTCCGCGCCGAAGCGCGTCTATTTCTTTCCGCTCCGGTACTCCCTCGGCGACATTCCGGTGTTTTTTTTGAAGATGTAGCTGAAATAGTGAGGATCGTTAAAGCCGGTTTCATAGGCGATGTCGGCGCTTTTCATGGCGGTGTTTTTAAGGAGAAACTTGGCTTTTTCAATACGCACTCTGGTAAGGTAGTCAATGAAGTTCTCGCCTGTCTCCTGGGCGAAAATGGCGGAGAGGTGGTTGGGGCTTACGCCTGCAAAATTGGCGGTGGAATGGAGGGAGATTTCTCCCGATGTGTAGTTGAGGTCGATGTATGCCCGGGCTTTCATAATGACCGCCTGATAGCGGCCGCCAGAATGGGCGTCTCGCCATTCGATGGCCGCTATCAGGAGAGAACGAAATTTTTCAAGGAAAGCTTCTTTTGAGGAGGCGAATTCGCTCACTTCATGTTGAGTAAGCGCGAAGGGAGAAATGATTGTAAGATCGCCTCCAAGCGCTTCTACGATCTTGGATGCCGCCATGATGATCTCGCCGGCCACAAGGTACACGAACAGGGGGTTTTCATCAAAACTGTTTCCCAACATTCCCACGTATCCTTCCAGCATCGAATCCACATCCCTCTTGTCGGCGTATTTGAGTTTGGTGAACATGAAGTCGCCGTTGACGCTGGAAAAAGGCGCGTTTTTATAGAAGGCTGCATCAGGGATGCATGGGGGGCGTCCTGCGGCGTTGCTGGCGGCGTTGCCGGCGTCGGCTATTTTGAACTGGCTTTTTTCAGCCAGGGTTTTCGCGGCGGTCAGAGCCGCCTTAAAAGAGGCGGGAACTTCGCCAGCGCGTTCCACGCCGGGACCGATCCCAACGGCGGCTCCGCAGTCTGTGTCGCGCCTGACTTCGTGAATAACCGCCTGGGCTATGGTATAGGCGGTTTCTTCTACGGCGGAAGCGGCGTCGCCCTTGACGATGAGGGCGAAGACAGCGCCGCTCTCTTGAAAGAAGACGCAGGAGGAATAGTTTTCGGTTATTGATTTGATGATGAACGCCGCCGCCAGCGGGCCTGCGGCGCCTTGACGGACGGTTTCTCCACGGGATGGCTCTATCACTATGGCGCAGGCGGCGTAGAAGCGGGACGACAAGTCCACGCCAAAGTCGTTTTCCAGCGCCGAGGTTCCCGAAATTCTTCCATTGATAAAATCTCCGAGCCATTTGTCCCGAAGAAGGCTGGAGGCGTCGCGGAGTTTTTCCTTGAGATTTTCAATATCCCGCAGTTTGGCTTGCTCTTCGCTGATCCTCAGCGCCACTTTGTCCAGCGCCTTGAGCATATCGTCAGAGGAGACGGGTTTTAAAAGGTAGCCCTCCACGCCGATTGAAATGGCTTCCCGGGCGTATTCAAATTCGTCGTGTCCCGAAAGGATGATGATTTTTATCCAGGGCAGGGTCTTCCGCACGATACGCGAGAGGGCGAGTCCGTCCATAAAGGGCATGCGTATGTCGGTTACGATGATGTCCGGTTTGATGTCCTGGATCATGGGGAGGGCCATTTCCCCATCGGGAGCTTCGCCGGACAGGGTGTAGGCGGTCTTTTCCCACGGCACGCTGTTTCGGATGCCTTCACGTACGACGATCTCGTCTTCCACCAGGAACACTTTAAGCATGGAAGCGGTCCCCGGGTATTTTCACGGTCACCGTTGTTCCCTCATTGCGGGAGCTTGTAATGTGAAGAAGTCCTTTCATATTATAATATAATTCCAGACGGCGGCTCACATTGTAAAGACCGTAGCCACCTTGTCCGTTTGCCTGCCGGGGAGAAGGCTTGTCAGGCTCTTCCATATATCGCCTGATCTCATTGAGGCGATCTTCGCTCATTCCCGCGCCATTGTCAGAAACGCTGAGATACAGCGAGTCTTCTTCACGCTCTCCGGCTGTGTCATCATGGCATGACCAGCCCTTGACGGTTATCATTCCCCGCCCCCGCCTGTTTTTGATGCCGTGGTAGAGCGCATTTTCCACAAGGGGTTGCAACAACAGCTTGAGAATGATCTTATTCCCCATGGTTTTGTCGTACGCAATCGAATAATCAAGAATGTCCCGGTAGCGGATCTTCTGGATAACCATGTAACTTTCGATGTGTTTGAATTCGTTGTCAACAGCCACCCATTCGTTCCCCTGGTTGAGCGAAAGTCTGAAAAACGCTGAGAGCGCTCTGGTGACGGAGATCACCTGTTCCCATTGTTTCCCTTCGGCAAGCCAGACAATGGCGTCGAGGGTATTGTAAAGGAAATGGGAGGAAATTTGCGCTTGCAGAGCTTTCAACTCGGCTTTTTGCAAATTGCGCTGCTCCTCAGTGTTAGCCGCGATCAACCCTTTGATCTTCACCGCCATAATATTGAGATTTTCCGTAAGGGGATCAAATTCCTCCACCTTGGGAAGAGCCACCCGTGCTTCAAGGTCGCCTGAGGAAATGCGTCCGGAAAAGGCGACTAAGGCGCCGATAGACCTTTGTACGCCATACGCGACGGAAGACAGCGCCATGTTTGAAAAAACGACGACAAGAATAAACATCACAATTTCAAGCGCCCACAAAACCCGGGTGCGTTCTTTGATGATCTCGTTGATTCTGGCGGCGGACTCAATTTCGAGCATGGTAAAATCCTGTAGGGTGTCGGATACAAGGACGGCGACGCCACGTATCTCGTCAAGGGTGCGCTCGTTTTCAACTACCGGGGCGCTCGCCCGCATCAGGCTGCCCAAAAGATCGACATACGAAATAAGGGTGTTCATGGCGCGGTGAGCCACGTCAAGGAGATGGCGGTTTTCCGCTCCGGCGTCCCGACGAATTCCTTCAATTTCATTGTTGATGTGTTCGATAATCGCGTACTGCCTGCCGTCCGCAAAGCTCACATTCCCCGCCACAATGTCCCACAGTTCATTGGCGATTTCTGTTTTAACGATCCGATTAAGCGAATTGGTTCTGTTTACATTGGTGATGAGCCTGTCGTAACTCAGGGAATTGTAGAGAGCGGTTCCCGCAGAAACGAGCAGGGGAATGAGCATGAAGATGATGATGACAATATGTGAGGTTTTTATGGCGCCCTTGACGCTTTGCCGGGCGGTGAAAAGCGAATCAACGGCTTGTTTTAGTGTGTCAAACCCCATAACGCGCATTAGTAGCCCCTGGGCGGCAGAATGGAAATATCGTCTCCCTCACGGAAGACCGCTTCGTCTACATGGATAAAGCGGGGCGCTTGACCGCCCGCAACCAATTGTTTGGCAATGTCCATGATAAGAGGACCCTGGTTGGGGTTGCACTCGATGACGCAGTTGACTTCACCGGCATTGAGGGCGTCGATGGCTTTCTGTTGCGCGTCAATGGTGATGATCGCTATGTCCTTGCCCGGTCGCAGTCCCGCCTCACGCATGGCGTCCATAGCGCCCAGGGTCATGGAATCGTTATGGGAAAAGAGGGCGTCAATCCGCGGACGGTTTTCAAGAAGCGTCCGCATGAGTTCATAGCCCTTGGAACGCATGAAATCGCCGGATTCTGAATAGAAAATCTCAAACCCCGGTTCCTTTTCGATACTATCCCTGAAACCTTTTGCCCTGCCGTCCGCGACCGAAGAGCCTACGGTGCCTGAGAACTCGGCGATACGGATCATATCCCCGGCTTTGCGGCCCGCGAACTTGTCAAGGAGAAAGAGCGCGGCTTCGCGGCCTTCTTTTTCGCTGTCCGTTCCGATAAACCCCGCATAGAGGCTCTCGTCGCTTTCAATCTTCCTGTCCGTCACCAGCACCGGAATCCCCGCTTTCCGCGCTTCCTGCAACACATTGTCCCAGCCGGAAACGACGATGGGAACAAAGGCGATGACATCAACCTGATACGCGATAAATGAACGTATGGCTTTTATCTGGTTTTCCTGCTTCTGCTCCGCGTTTGCGAAGATAAGCTGAATGCCCGCCTGTTCCGCAGCCTCCTGTACCGATTGGGTGTTGCGTATCCGCCACGCGCTTTCCGCCCCTATTTGGGAGAAGCCCATGATAAGGGCGTCTTTGGGAGCGGGAGCTTTTTCGGCTTTTTGGCAACTGGACAAAAGAAAGAGAGAAACCACTACGAGTACGCCTTTCAAAGAGTTCAAAGATTTAGCCGTCATTTAGAATCTCCATTTATATTAGGATAATACCATGAAGGCGCGCGGCATGTAAACGCTGAATCAACGCTATCCATATCAATTATTGAAAAAAGTTTAAAAATAACATTTATTCTAAATGATAATCCAAAATCCTCAACAGAATAATGTTGAGGATTTAATTTTATATAAAAATATACAAAAACCTACAAAATAAATTACATAAGTAATTGGTAAAACTGTAAAAATAAATAATATTTTTCTTTGCTGTCATTTTTACTCCATTATTAAGTGCATTCCAATAACTTTTTTATGCCATTTCTTAACTGGCGGCGAAGCCGCCTGGCATAATAAAACAATAATTTTGCATCGAGGGCATGCCTTGTTTCCCATACCATTTTATCATATTTTGTATTATAGTTGTTCCACTTTAGAACACCGAATAGGTATTATGCCATTACGAGCGGCGTAAGACGCGGCGTTCAGAAAGGGAGTGGCGGGATATAAAGGCGGGGGGCGCGCATTTAAGGAGGCGGGTGAAGGGCGTGGCGTTGATTCCAAGCTTT
>JAISCC010000036.1 GCA_031265845.1 Treponema sp. | reverse complement strand
AAACAAAACCAAAAACAAAAAAAAAACCAAATAATTTATCACCCCCCCCCCGGGGGGGGGGGGGCCATAATATATTTATAATAGACGCATATATTATTCATCATCCCGATCCGCTCCCTTTGGCATGGGCATCGTTTTGCTGACGTCAACAAAATGACAGGCTGTATTTTCACCCGCGTTTTGGCACGATTCTTTGGACTTGTCAACAATATTTGAAAAGTCGCGCCATTGGGCGTACCCCAATAGCGTCTGCTGTTCAAACAGCGAAAACAGAGCTTTTATTTCCAGCGATTTCATATCGCCCGCTTTGGGGCGGACAGAGGAAGGGATATTTCTTTTTTTTGTTTCACTTTGGCGCTCCGCTAAGTCTCAAAATTAACACTAATAACTATATTATCGGCGCGAATACGCGGACGCTTTAGAAAAAACTCAAAAAACCAGACCCAGGGGGCGAAATCCATAGTTCGGCTTCCCTGTTCGTGGAAATCTGGGGTTTGGCCAATGGAAAGTTGAGATATAGGCGCTAAAAATACGCGGCGTTGACAAAAACATGATGTTTTGATAAGATAATAAACAGGAGTTTTACTATGGGAACGGGAAAGGTTCAAACAGATAAGATACCGGAAATTATCGAAGAATTTGATGCATTTGAAAGGCGTATCTTTCCTATTATGGGCGGCGATGACACATTGTTTGACCACTTCATTAGAGCCAGAAATAGAATGGAGAAATTAGCCGACCCCAGCTATACCGGCTGGGGGCCGGATGGCCGCTCCCCGGTTGGGTATCGTTAAATTTTACAGTACGGGCATTTCACATGAGGCTGATCATCCGGCTTGTCAGGATGCCTGTCATTGTCACATGGTTCATTCAAGTCTTTGAACGTATGATAATGTTTACATTCAGAGTTGTATGCGTCAATTACGCTTTTAGCATAGTCAAACTTGAAGTGGCCATACCCTTCGTGGATATGTTCTTTGATTCTCCGGTTGAGGTCTGAATCAGAACGTCCGGCATACCTGGGTATAAATTCTCCATTGGCTATAGAACCGAGCAGGTGATTGCCCAAGCATTTTTTGGCGACATGCTTATCAATATCTTGATTCGTAAGCGGATACGGACCATGCCGTATAGAATCAAACCACAACTTGGACGCCGGCTTCATTTTCCCTCCTTAAAATGCAAAGCAAGCTCCAAATATTTTGACCTTATCTCCTGTTCGTTCATTCGTTCAAACCTCCATATTTCTTTATCGGCATGGCGATTGAAAATATGATTTGTAAAAGCCATGATTTCTTCGTCTGTCGCCAGAATTAATATGCCATTCGGGAAAATCAGTGCAGTCCTTTGAAAGAGTTGTCGGCTTTCCGTCGAATGCCGCCCGTCGAAGAGAGCCGGTTGTTTGAGATATACTATATGTAGTATTCATTTATAGAATATAAGGCTATATATAGCGTATATAGAAATTATACGGCGCCGCATTGACATGTCTTTTGATATGTCATATACTATTTGCGAGGGATGATATGCTGGAAGCCGAATGAGAATTTTACGAGAGCAACCGGGATGAACTGGTAGAGAAGTACTGCGGTCAATATGTCGTTATATCGGGGGCCAGAGTCGTTTCTTCCTATAATGATCAAAAAACCGCCTGTCGGGAGACTATAAAAACGCTTCCTCTTGGCCCCTTTATGATCCATCATATAACGGAGGAAGAGGAGGCAGTCCAACTCTCCCCATTTGCAAACGCCTAAAATATAATCAAGTGGAGGTTTTATATGGAAGATTATTTTACCGAGAAGCAGATCGAAAATATACGCTATTTTGACGAGAACCTAGACAAGCTGCTCGCCGACCCTCTTATGAAAATGAAGCATGTCATAATACATGATCGGCGGATTGCGGGTGTTTTTGACACTTTCGAGGCGGCGGTGAGCCGCGCGTCCCAAACCTTGCCTGATGGCGAGTATATTATACAGGAGATCGTCTCCGACCGGGAAATTGTCAGTTTTCTTTATCCGGCTATGGCTACGGCATAAAAAGGCGTAATTATGGGTTCATATTGCCACCATTCTTTTCAATTAAACATCAGCCCGCCGCCGCCGCAAGGAGTGAAAGTTGGAATAGGCGTTTCCCCTGCCGAGTTATTGAGTTTTGGCTTCAATTTGCCGGTTGAGTTGTCAACCGCGACATGCGACCGAAAGAAAGCGACGCCCGATCCTCTGTTATCGCTTCTTGTGATGGCGCATTTTGACACTGGCGCAAGCATAACATCTATTGACATCGGCTTGGCAATGCATCTAAAACTGACGGCAAAAGGGTACTCAAACAGTTTGACCGCTTCCGGCATACAGCGTATGCCAAACTTTGTAATAGACGCCGCATTTCCAAATACAAGCCTGTCTCCTTTCGCAAACTTAAAGATAGGTTCCTGCAAACTTAACTTTGACCTTCCCAAAGCCCTCTCCGATCCTAATGACCCAAAAAACTTTGGAATCTTGTTAGGCAGGGATATTATGTCAAGATGGAATATCGTCTGGAATGGACCGACATCTTCGGTGTTTATCAATGATTAGGAGGATGTTATGAAAACGCTTATTTCAGTTTCTCTCTCTCACTTGGTTCTCCCCGCCTTCACCCAAGACGCGCCCCCGCTTGATTGAAAAATATTGAAAGACCGCTTGACAGACTCCCCGTCATGTTTTTCAAGCGCCATGCCGATACCGTTCAGAACGGAGGATGCCATGAAAGAGTGCAAACACGAAAAATTATATGCCTCAGAAGAGACGATTGACGGCGCAAAAGATGTTAATACAGTAGTTGTCAGATGTAAAAGAATGCGGTGTCGCCATATCGGTCGTTAATAATGACGTTATGGCGGCACTAAACGCAATCTTGCAAAAGATTAGGCAAGACAGCCTGTAACGGCATTTTCAGTATAATATCCATTTTGTGGCTTGATATACTTCCCATCGTTATCAAACTGGAGTCGGACTTCAATGCTTGTGTTCCAAACGCCATTGTTGTCTCCCGCGCCTACCCCCATCCGAACATTCGGATGGCGACGCGACCTCTTGACGAATTTGCCCTGAAAACCGTATAATGACCATATACAGACATTTGCGCCCGAAAGAGGCGCGTTATGGCGCTGAATAGAAAAACAGGCCGGACGCGGGGAGACCCATGTCCGGCCTTTCGCTTTTTGGAGGGTGTTTTAGTTATGGCGAGTTTCAAAGTCGAATCTCAATTCCCCCGGCCGCGGATAGAGGTGATAAAGCCCGATGGCGCTGTCGTTGAGTTAAACCCGAATTACGCCGGGCTTTCGGCTGGCGGAGGCTCCATAGTCAGCCGGAATCTATTGAGCTACACCTTCTCGGAAGCCGTGGATGATCTTATGGGCAGCTTCTCCTTTTCTGTTGAAAATGAAATGATCGCGGTTGGCAATAACGGCAAATCGCTTTTTGATCTAATACCGCTCCGCAGCGTGGTCAACATCTATGAAGCTGACGAGAAAACCCCCGCTTTTCGCGGGATCATCCGCAAGCGGCATATCGGCGCGACCATGACATCCAACGGCGTGAAAAAAAGCGTGGTTTTCTCCGGCAAAAGCGTCATAAGTTGCGTCACTGAATTTATGGTTCCGCTGGACATACGAATTCCCGAAGTTTCCGGTTCGATAGGGAAGACTAAAACGTTGCAATCGAAACTTTCAAAGGATAGTATGCCCATTGTGGAGTTTATGACAGAATCATGGAACTATTTCAGGGAGGTTTCCGATGAAGTGTCAAAAAGCTCTGGATTTGTAAACGGGCGGCTGCTTGAAATAATTGACAAATACATTGGAACAGATTTTATCCAGGCGACCGGCAAAGAAACCAGTTTGCAATATCCGGTTGCGACCATGTTTTACAACCAAACCAACAACTATATAACTGATGTTTGGAGCAATATTTTGCCAAAACCGGTGTATGAGTTGTTCGCTCGGTTTGACGTGGAAGCGGAAAAACCGGCTCCGGTTATCGTCGCCCGGCAGGTTCCCTACGGCGATCCCGATAATGGAAATAATGACTGGCTTGACCTGAATCCATTGTATTCTATTGATCCGGTTATGCTCGTTGGTTATGATTTGGAGCAAAGCGATGAAGACGTGTATACGGCGTTTAACTCCTATGTCATAGGGTCTCCGAAATCAAAAGAATTTTATCAAGCTGTTTCTGGCAAGGTGGACACTTACGCCGCGATGGACGCGGAAAAGAGCGCGATTTATGGATTCAGGCTGTTAAGCGTTTCTTTCACCGGGTTTGACCGGATGACGAACGATGATGATGAACCGGACAATAGAGCGGACAAATTGGGAAAAGCCCTGGAAACATTGAACAAGAGAATTAGATACTGGTATTCGCGTGTCGACGAGATGTATTCCGGGACAATTAATCTGATCACCAACTTCAAAGACATATCTAAAAATCCGAAAGCGGGATTCCGCGTGAGTTTCCTTGGCGGCCAGTTTTACGTTGAAAAATCAGTTCATTCCTGGAATTACGGAGGGGCGCCGCTCAACGTTCTGACGGTGTCTCGCGGCATGGTTTACGATGATAACGGGAAAATATTAAAAATAATGCCTGAAATTGGCAAACTGTATGGGGAGCTGGAGGGGTGAATGAATATAGTGGTGCGAAAAACAAATGGCAAAGCGCCGGTCTCGGCGCGTCATCTTAATCAGCCAAGCCCTTACGACAAGCGGTATGGCGCGTGGGGCCATGTGGCCGATACGGACGATGATGAAAAAGCGGCGTATTCGGGCGACAATTCCGTTGACGTGGTTCTTGATATGGGGGTGTGCCTGCGTCATATTCCGGTGGCGAGTTTTGAATGGGTTGTCAACAAGGCGGTTTCCGGCAAGGGTTGCACCACCGGGGAGCGTGATTTGCCTCCTCCCAACGCCCGTGTTTTCATCATGATGCCCACCGGGACATTTGACGATTGCTTTGTCCTGTGCTCGGGCTTTTCGCCGGTTGAAAAAAACGATAACGCGCCGTTTTCTGACGGCGAAACCGAAAAAATACGCGAACGGATAAAACAGGGCGGCTGGCACACTATATACGATTGTGCTGCCGGCTCCTATGAAGCAATCTCCCCGGATGAAAAGACCTGCATAAAAATTGACTACGGCGATGGGGAGGAAGAAAAAGAACACCCGGAATTGCGCCTCAAGCTCTTTGACAAAACTACGCTTGACATTATAGACGAGGAAAGCGCGAACCTTTCAGTGTTCGACGGGGAAGTCAAGGTGGAACACAAAAAAGGAGATAATGCGAAAATCACGGTTTTTGACACGGAATTCAGCATAAAACAGGGTGAAGTGACAATGCGCCCGAAGAAAACCACTGTTGAAGTGGATGGCGATTTGTCATTCAAGACCAATGGGGAAGGCAAATTTATGGCTGAAACCGGATCGCTTGAAATTGGGAATTCTATTGGCGCGCTTGGGGCGATGATCGCGGAATTCATTGATGGCGTCTCAAACGCCGTTACCGCGGGCAGCCCCGCGGCCCACACGATGAACCCGGCGACAAAAATAGCCTTGTCGACTCTTAAAGCGAAGTGGAATCGGGTGTTTTCATAATGGGATTGAATGTAGCGACCTTAAAAGATGATCTTCTCGCCGTTTTCCGTTCTATGACGGATGGGGATGACGCGGTCTTTGCGGAGGGAGCGGCGGCGTCTACGGACAATTACGTTGAGAGCGGATCAATCGTAACGGCGGACGCGGGTCCGGTGAGCGGCGGCGTTTTTGCCGGGTCGGGAAATGGAGGCAACACTACTGACGATCAAATTTGCCGTGGAATTGTCCTTACCGCTTGTGACGCGATGCGGGCGATGGCGACAGGCGGAAACGCCTATCTTGCCGCGCAACTTTCAGCGGGCGTTCATTCAATGGTCACGCGGGGGGCGGTGAATACTGATGTGACGGGAATGGTGACGCCGCCGCCGCCCGCGCCGCCCTTCCCGCGCGACGGAAGCGCAAAAGGCGGTCAGACGGGCGTTCCCGCCCCTATGCAAGCCGCTTTCCTCGCCGCTTTTACGGCAATGGACGGCATGACGGAAGGCGGGGATGAACACCTGGCGGGACAAATTGCGGTTGCGGTGGACGCTTACCTGAAAGCGGCTGTGGTCAACACCAATGGACAGGGGGCATTGGCGGGAAGCGCGGGAATAGGGGCGATGGCATAATGGTGGGAAAACTGAAAACCGACTTGTGGAAAAAATCGTATCTCATAGAGTTTGTTGGTGAAAATGGGGCGTCGCTTGACGCATTCACCTTTTCGGTCCCGCCGGAAAGCGAAGAGATAACCTATTCCCAAAGGAAAAGCGAGACAAAAACTTTCGGCGGTCTTCATGTCGACGATTATGGGCTGGACGCCGTGAAAATATCGCTTTCCGGCTCCACCATAAACCAGGACTTGAAAAAAATATACAATCCCAAAGCCCCAGGCGCGGACAAATGGATGACCGGAGAGCATGAAATTTATTATTTGCGCGATCTGATCAAGAAATACAAGACAGGGGATAACATGGGCAAAGAAATAAAGATTATGCTCTATGACCTGTCAAAAATAAGTTCTATGACGGCGGAACATGCGGATAATACGGAAAGTGGAGCTATAAAAAACTACTGGCGCGTTTTCCCCGGAGATTTCAAGATACGGCGATCATCCGACAGGCCGTTCGCCTATAAATACAGCGTTGAATTTACCGCTGTTGATGAAGGCGAAGGGGAATATCCGGCAATGCCGCCAGAGAAGAAATTGAGCGCGGCCCGGGAGGCGCTCAACAAGATCAAAGGCTTTGCCGCTTATTTGCGGGATAACAAGGTTATAAACGCTTTGAAGAGCGGACTTGAAGCTGTAAATAATGTAAGAGATTACATTTCCGACCTTTATAAAGCGATAAAAGATGTTGAGGACGCCCTGACCGCCTACGCTTATGTTTTATCTGGCTACGTTGACGGCGCTGACAATATGATGGACACGGCAAACGAAATAATTAAAATGCCGGGAGACATATCTGTAAGGGCTTTGAACATAGGGCTTGAACTTATGAACGCCGGAAAAAGGTTGTTGCAATCGGCAGAGGCTGTTTCGGACACGATTCTTTCTTACGGCACGTCTGAATTCTGGGCTCCGCAGGAAGTTTTAGACGAATACTATATGACCGCCACTGAATACGCCGACACATGGGCGGATTTATGCGCGGGACTTGAGGATAACGCCAACGCGATTGTATCAATGTCAAAGTCAAGCGATCTTCCAACCGTAACCGTAGGCGCGACCCCTGACACGAGCGCGGAAGCGGGCGCTGGCGGCTCTGGAAGCGAAGGATCGGGAGATTCTGGCGGCGAGTCTGGAAGCCAAGCGGCGCCGCGATATGGCGTCGTTTTGTCTTACGGCGATTTTGAGGTCACATTAACGTCGACAGATTCGCTGGAATCTCTGGCGGCTGAATACTGCGGGAGCCCTGACAGGGCGATTGACATCGCCGTTTATAACGGCGTCGCCTCCATAGACGAATTGAATCCGGGCGACGCCATAAAAATACCGATGCTCTCTCTGTCAATCCGGCTTTCATTGAATAGAATTTATTCAAGGCCGGAGGACAGGGACAATTACGGGCGCGACATCCGCCTTGACAACGAAGGGAATACGGCGTCGTCGACAAGCGGCGATTATTTGCTCACAGGCGGAGCGGACAATCTAAGCCAAGCGATTCTTTTGCGGCTGCGCGAGAGCGTGAACAAGCGCATACGGTTGAACGCCTACGGCATACGGACAAATGTCAGCGATCCCACGGCCGGCGTGGCTTATATTATTTCCTCGATTGATTTGACCGTTGGCAGAGACCCGCGAGTAAGCGCGGTTGACAATATAAGTTTTACCGGCGCGGGCGATGGTCTGGACATAACGGTGGAATACACGGACATAAGCCACAACAACGGAAGCGTGGCGGGGAGGGCGTGAATGCAAACAAAGTCTTTTGATGAAATAATGGAGGCGATGAGAAATTATGTGATTTCTCACCAGGACAGGCTCACCGATTTTAACGACGGGGCGGTGTTGGAATCTCAACTGGAGGCGACGGCGCGGGAACTGGCGTTGCTTTACGTCCGGTGCCGCGTCGGGTTCTCTTCATATTTGCGGGCTTTGCCTTATTCGGTTTTCAACTTTCAAAAAAAGGAAGGATTGAAAGCATCGGCGGTCCTTGTTTTTTCGCGGGCGAGGGCTTATTCATACGAGACGCCGATACCGATAGGGAGCGTGGTCGCGGCGGGCGGTTTGAAATTTCTCACCACTGAATTAGGAGCCGTGCCGTCCGGCGCGAAGGATTCCGGCGTGATAACGGCAATCGCGGAGGCTGCGGGGGAAAAATACAACGTCGGCCCGCAGAGCGTAAAAACGCTTGTAACCTCACTTCCCTCCGATATAGTCGCCGTGAATAACGCAAGCCCGGCGACCGGGGGCGTAGACAGCGAGGATTGGGGGGCGTATATCGACCGTTTCTCCAATTATATTCTTGGGCTTTCCAGAACAAACGGCTGCGGCTTTTTGTCCGGCCTGACCGAAACTCACCTTGTGCGCTCCCTGCAAATTGACGAGCATTTCCCGCCGCTAGACAATATATGGAATATGACAGTTTATCTTGAGGACGGATCGGGCGGCATGACCGAAGAAGCAATCGCGCAGGTGAAAGCGAAAATTGATGGAAACCGGACAAAGACAAACGGCGGTTATCGCGCTCCGGGCATCCACATCCGGTATTTAACGCCTGAAAAAATACAGGTCAATCCGAATATCCTTGTTACGGCGACACAGGACGTGATCAATGATCTGGGGGAATCGGTGGTCATTTACGAGGTTGGCGAGGCGGTCAAGAAGTTTATTAACGCGCTTTTAATCGGGCAATCGGTTTTGATCTCCGACTTGATTGTGGCGTTGCGGCGGCTTTCATATATTATTGACGTGAAAATCCCCAATCAGGAGAATGTCAGCGTTGACACGCGCCAGATCGCCCGCTTTCAAAGCTGTAGCGTAACGGTGGCGATACAATGAACGAAGGCTTGAATCTTCTTGATTTTCTGGCGACCGGCATAAACAAGAATGATCCGGCTATTCAGGCGGTGTTGTCTGATTACGACGGCAACGGAGCGACCGCGAATGAGCTTGAGGATGTGGTAGCGTTTATTGATTACTACACCCGCACCGAAGACGTGAAAGATCACGAAGGTGAAAGCCTTGAAATGATCGCAAGGCAATTTACAAAATTGCGTAGGCAGTTGGAAGAAACCGACGCGGCGTTATTGAGGCGTATGCGGGCACTTGCGGAACGCCAGGGCGATGAAATATGGGGAAATGGCCCGAATCTTGAGCGTGTGTTTGAAACCTACTTTGGCGGCATAAACGCCTATGTATGTGAAAGCACGAATGAAGAAAGCCTTCTCCGAAACGGTGATTTTGAGGAAGATGGAAATGATTGGACGCTTGCGGGCGGAGCGGCTTACACCGCCGACGCCCGTTTTTCGGGAAAACGTGGTTTGTATTTCAGCGGCGCGGCTGGGCAATCATGCCTTCAAACTTTGATTGACATTTCGGCGGGCGTGTATACTCTGCATTTCTTCCTTAAAGGAAAATGCGGCGTGACAATCCAAAATGCAAACGGGAAGTATTTTAACGCCGATGAAAAAGTCCTGTGGAATGAAGCTATGAACCCCTGGCAAACCACGCCGATAACAAATTGGTTTGATCATGACGATTGGAGAGACGCCTTTTGCTTTGTGGCGTTGAAAGCGGAAACCACGCAGCTAAAAATAAAATTTGTTTCGTTGGCGGGAAAGGAGGCGTATATTGATTACGCGCGTTTTTTCCTGAAACCGAACAATCCATCATACACTATCGTAATTCAGTATGAAGGGTACGCCGTTGAGGATAAAACGCTGCGCCTCGCGGAGGGGGAAGCCGATCCGATTTCCAATGTCGATTACAGCAAAGAGAGCTATTTTGACCATTCGTATATCGTAGGACGCAAAGGCGCGTTGCAAAGCGTGGTGTATAAATCCGTGCTGGACATGGTGAGGCCAAGAGGAATACAGGCTTTTGTGGAATTTGTAGAGAGGACGGAGACTGAACAATGAACCATACTTGACGCAAAAACGACAAAAACATATAATTAATCGGTAAGATAGATTTATATGCGCCCGAAAGAGGCGCGTTATGGCGCTGAATAGGAAAACAGGCCGGATGTGGGTATACCCATGTCCGGCCTTTCGCTTTTTGGAGGGTGTTTTGGCGAATGACATTACAACCGCGCTCGTGCATGAGCATGAGATGGCGAAAAATACCGATTTTCAACACGGCTTTGAAAGCCTTATACGGAACGCCGCGATAGTGGATAGGATGCTGGTGTCGACCGACATTGATTATCTTGTGGGCGGCGGCGTCAGGCCGGGAACGGAGGCGGTTGGAATCCAGATTGATAAAATGTGGGGCAACGGATTGCTCCTCGACCTTCCTGTTTACAACAAACAGCTTACCCCTATCATTCCTATAACGCCGCCTGCCGGTGACAGCCGCATTGACACCGTACAGGTTAGGGGCTTTTTTGAGGCTTACGATAGCCAACGGCGGGCGTTCTTCAATCCCGATATGGGAACAGGACAATTCTTTGACGTAAATACCAAAGAAAGATTGATTATTCAGTATCAGGCAAAGCAGGGCGCGGTAGGAGCGGATGCCGCTCCAGAGGCTGACACCGGGTGGCTGAAACTGGCAGAGATTGTCGTGCGCCCCGGCATTTCGGTTATCGCCGCCGCCGATGTTCATAATGTTACGGCAGTCCGTCAGGGTGAAGAAAACCCGGCATGGACAACGCAGAAATCCCGCACTTTTCTTGTTATTCCATCGCAGGAATTACAGCAGTTGTTTTTGTCGGAACATACCACCAAAGGAGCGCATGGCCAGAGTGTTATCAAAAAAAACAACATAGACTTCGGGTCCGGATCGAATCAGGTAAACGGTAAATCCGTTCCGTTTGGCGAAAACTATAATACGGCGGGGAGCGGCGAATCCTTTTTAGCGACTGACAGCCTGTGGGCGGCTTTAATCAAAGAAATTGTCTATAGGCGGGCGAATGTTTCTTCTCTTTCCGAAGCGATAGCATCCGTAGGCGCGCTCATTGCCGATATGATACATGAAGCCCCCGCCGACGGGCGGCTTTATGGGCGGAAAAATGAACGGTGGGCGGAGGTGGTTTTGCCGGAGGATCAGGGCGGCGACGCCATAAAAACATTCAAGGTCTACAGCGACACCCATCTTACCATAACCAACGCCCTGATAGCGGAAAGGCGGCTTAAACGGTATGACATCGGCTTGCCGTATATCACGCCGCAAAGCGAAGTTTACCACTTTGACACGGACTTCAAAAACCAAAACCAGACTGCCAGCATCACGCTTTTATATTCCGCTGTCCCAATTCTTGTCGGACGAGATGATTTTAACGGGCAAATTTATTTAAGTCCCACAATGTCTGATTTTGCTCCATACGAAAATCCGGGCAAGTCTATCTACGGCAATTTTGCAATAACGTCAAAAATGCCTAACTCCGATTCCACGGTTGAATTCTGGCTGCGGCTTCCGGTGGTTTCTAATATCGTCGTGCTGCATCTGAAAACGCCAAAAAACGAAGAATTGATTTTTATGATCGGCGGGCAGGATATTGCATACAGCGCGGCAGGAAACACGGGGGATATTCCCTACAGCGATGTCGGAGACACCGGCGACATTCCCTACAGCGCGGCAACGATAAACAATAACCGGATTGAACATACTTCCCCGAAGGGAAGCGAGGTTATCGACATGAGCGCGGTGGAAATATACCCAAACACCTGGACGCATATCGCGCTTGTCGCCACACAGCAAAAATTCTGCCTGTTTATCGGCAGCACGCAGTTTGAGGTTACAAAGCATTACCAGACCACCGGCGAGGAAAGCGACATTGCCATAAATGAAGGGCAGGACACGGCGAACATTGACGAATTGACGATTGACCGATTCGCCGCGCTCTCTATCGCCTCGTTTGTCAGCAACACCACGGCGCATATACCCTACGCGGGGCTGGACTACACCCAAAAATGGGCTGTGCTCATGTTTGACAATCCAAACAGGGTGGCGACAAACCTATTTGAGAGCGAGCGGTTTAGGATGGCGGTGTTGGCCGCCATAAACAACACATAGAAGGAGCTTATATGGCGAACATTGATTGTACGCTTAACGCGCTGAAAGTCCCCGGATTTCCGGGGTACACGCCGCCTTTTGGCACAAAGGTTGCGGGTTCCATCACTTACCGCGATGAAAACAATAATGTTCTGATGCCTTTTGGATTCCAGCGTCCAAAGGTTGTGACTGAAACCAGCGCGACAACGCAGATTCAGGCGAACATTGTTTTTGAGATTGTCGCGGGCGGTGTCGCGCTTACCCTGGGGAACGCGGATTTTACCGGATGCCGTGTAACGGTGATCAACTCCGCGGATACGGACGCGACGGTAAAATTCGCGGCGACGCCCAGCGCGAGCGTTACGGCAAGAGCGCGTGAGAGCGTTCATTTTGAATGGGTGAACGGCACATGGGCAGTTGTCAACGAACGCTCTGAATTCGTTGACATGATCTCCTACGCCCTTGACCTCGGCGGGAGGGCGCATCAGGAAATGAAGAAAACGCTGAATCAGCGTATTCAAACCGGTATTGCGACGATTATTAATAGGGGCGTGATTTCCGGTCTCACCGTGGAAAAGAGCGCGACGGCCTTGCGAAACATTTCGCTCAATGCCGGTAAATTTTTTATGAACGGCATGTCCTATGTTTGCCTTTCCTATCCAAACGCCGCGCTTGTGCCTGACAACTACGGAGCGGCCGCCCGGTATTGCTACGCCTATATCTATTTCGACGCAAACGGCGTGACAAGGTTCGCCTGCACTCCGCTTGACGGCGCGGTTCCCGAAAATGGGATGGGCTTGTACCGCTTCTCGGTTCCTCCCGGAAACAGTTACCAGAACGATCCATACCTTGCCAACGTAACCATGACGGATGTCCGCCGTGTGGAAGCGGCCTATCCCGCGCAATTCAACAGCGTCGCCTATGTTTCGGTCGCGCTGCCGTTTAATCTTTTGGATGCGGAATATACAGTACTGCTTGAAGTTCTGGATTACAAGGGCGGCTACAATCAGACGCCTACTATCCATGTGGACAACAAGGCGGCGAACGGCTTCAATATCAAAACGGAAGGAACGCTTGACGCTGTTCGTGTCAGATGGACGGCAATCAAGCCAAATTTATAGTATTTGGAAGCTTCATTAACAATTCGTGTTAATGTTCAATAATATTAGCGGCAATATCGCCGCTTAATAGAGGAGTTGGCAATGATAATTGAGAAGATCGATCCCGCTCGTGAAAGTTTTAGTGATTACTCCATTGAGAACACTATGCTCACTGTCGCGGGGCTAACGATTGACCTTGCGCTAGAGGAAGGCGACCAGCAGGCGATCATCCAGTTTGGAAGCTGTAACGGCAAAGTACATCGCGGTCTCACGCCGCGCTGCGAGCATGTCGCGGATGTCGTAATTCCCCCGCGGAAATATCAAACCGTGGAAGTTGACGGTCCGCCGCAGGGAATGTCGCATGATGGCATGAATGAAGGCGAGGAGGCGCCGACAACGCATACGGAGACGGCGCAGGCGCCTCTGGATGTGGAATCCGTGCTATTAAATCTATGGCCCGTGGACGAAACGCGGGGCGAGACAATTCAGGAGGAAGAAAATGGCGCTGAATAAGGACACGCTGTTTAACGCGGTTTTGGCCGCCACAGGCGGGAAGGTGTATGTCAAGTACAATGTCAATGGCGATCCTTTGTACATGGTTCGCATACCGAAATTCAACATAGAGCACATCGACGCCTCTCTGGGTTCGGGCGTTCATCCGGCGTTTGTCGTGGACGGCGTGATAAAGAATGAAATCTTCATCGGAGCGTGTCAGGCGATTTTTGAGAAGGGGTGCGCGATCTCCATTCCCGGCCAGTCTCCGAAAACCAGCGTCAACTTTGACCAGGCGAAGACCGCCTGCGTCGCCAACGGACCTGGCTTTCATTTAATGACGAATTGGGAATGGGCGGCGATTGCGCTGTGGTGCGTGAAGAACGGATTCCAGCCCAGGGGAAACACCTCCAGCGGCAAGTCTCATGAAGCGGCATACGAAACCGGAACGCCTGCCCCTGAAAACGCCGCAAAAATACTGGGCGGCAGCGGCCCTGTTTCGTGGAGGCATGACAACAGCGTCGGCGGCGTCGCCGATCTGGTTGGCAATGTTTGGGAATGGAATGACGGACTCAAGAGCGTCGACGGCCGCCTGTACTTTCCCTCGGATAACAACTTCACCCAGCCGGAAACGCAGTGGCCCGCAAGCTCCATATACCTTGACGCCTCCGCTGGACCCGGAGACCGGAGCGGCGAAGCCAACAGCGGGACACCGATACTGAGCAATGCGATAACAAAGCATAGCGAGACTCCAACCCCCGCAGGCGGCGCTGACGCCGGGTATTTTGATTACACTTATAATGGGGCGTGGAAAAGCGCGACCGTCTCGGCCGGGTTTGACAGTCTTCCTCTAGCGGTGCGGCAGCAAGCGGCGCAGTTGTTGATAACGCCAAAACTAACCGCTGGAGGGACGCCGCTTTTTGACAACATTAAAGGCGGGTTGTGGGTTCGCAATTACGGCGAGCGGTTTCCGCGCCGGGGTGGCGACTGGGGCTGCGGGGCGTACGCGGGGTTGGCGTCCCTGAGTTTGTACTACGCCCGGTCGACCGTGTACACCAACGGCGGCTGTCGGCCCGCTTTTATATTGTGAGCCTGAAAACCTGAATCCTGGAGACCTGATCGTGGCGGACAACAGCATGAAGGTTGTGCAAAAATTCGTGGATATGGCGAAGTATGTCTACGTGGTGTTGCGCAATTTTCCAAAGAGCGAGAAATACAGCCTTGCGGCGGACATCCGCCGCATTCTGTGGGAAGCGGGGACATCGCTTGAGCGGGCGAGCGTAACGCCGTCGAAGCCGGACAAATTGCGCCTGCTTCAACAGGCGGACATGAAACTGTCCGAGCTGAAGTTTTTGGTGAGGATGGGCATGGAACTGGAGTTTGTGCCGTTTGAAAAGTATAAAAACTTTTCCGGCATGGTTGCAGAAATAGGCCGAATGTTGGGCGGGTGGTTGAAATTCGTCCGGCAATGAAAACGGGTGATGATGCAGAGACATAAAGCTCTGTACTTTATAGGGGCGTGGCTGTATAGCGGCGCGGTTTCCGCGCCGGGGTGGCGACTGGGACAACGGGGCGAACGCGGGGTTGGCGTCCCTGAATTTGAACAACGCCCGGTCGAACGTGAACAACAACGGCGGCTGTCGGCCCGCTCTCCCTCCAAGTCAGAGACGGCGTTCTTACGGGAATCCGTGTGTACCGAGGGGAAAAGGAGTCACGCCCCTTCTTTGCAGGGCGGCCTAAGAAACGGCCCGGCAGGGAAAATATCTACAGGAGCGGGCGACAAGTAGGCGGCGTGGTGGAAAACTTTGTTTGCCGGAAGCCGTCCGCTCCACTTTTAAGGGAATGGAGAATGTATGCCAAAGAGTTTTTCGCGCCTGTGGGAGCGCATTATTGATTTTGAAAATCTTTATCACGCCTTTCGTGAGGCTTCCACCGGAAAACGGTACCGCTGGGAATCGTTGAAATTCAAAAACAATCTTGAGGAAAATCTGATCGCCCTGCAAAACGAGTTGATATGGGATATGTACAAGCCGGAGCCGTACAGACAATTCATTGTCAAGGAGCCGAAACAGCGGCTTATATCCGCTCCGACATTTCGGGATCGGGTCGCGCATCACGCTCTTTGTCAAATCATTGAGCCGATTTTTGAAAACAAAATGATTTATGAAACTTTCGCTTGCCGACGCGGGAAGGGGACGCACGCCGCAATGTATCACACGCAAAAATGCGCGAGGGCGGCGCAAAGAAAATGGGGCGGGTATTATGTTTTGAAATGCGACATAAAAAGTTTCTTTCCAAGCGTCGATCATGATATTTTGAGGAAAATAATAAGGCGGTATATAAGCGACAAAAAGACGATGAATCTTATCGACGTAATTATACAATCCTACGAATCGCCGTGTCAGGACGGCAAGGGCGTCCCAATCGGCGCTTTGACTTCCCAGCTTTGCGCAAACATTATTTTAACTCCCTTTGATCACTGGATGAAAGAAGACAACCATATTCAATTTTACGCCCGATACATGGATGATTTTATCATACTGCATAACGACAAGCGGCGTCTTTGGGAGCTTTTATGCAAAATTGAAAATTATATCCATGATGAATTGAAGCTGAATCTTAATCCGAAAACAGGTATATTCCCCGGCAAGAACGGCATTGATTTTTGCGGGTACAGAATATGGCCCGCTCATATCAAACCCCGAAAATCCACGCTGAAAAGGGCGAAAAAGCGGCTGCGCAAAATGGCGCGGATGTATAGGACAAATCCTGAAACACTGGAGCGCGCGAAGGCGAGCGTTATGAGTTTCCTCGGTTATATCAGGCATTGCCAGGGATGGCGCAGCGCAAAATCATTGCTTGAATCCATAGTATTCAAGCGGGAGCAGCCGCTTGCGTCAAACAGATAAATGTAGTATATTCTAGACAGGCGCTTGACGCAAAAAAGGCCGGATTTCCCATTTGGGGAAGTCCGGCCTTTTTTATTCTCAATTTTTGGAGGTTGATATGTGTTTGTTTCTATTGCAGGCTGGCGGGGTGTCAATGAATGTTGATCAAATGAAGTTTGAAAACCTCGCCCTTGTCGTAGCGGCCGCTCTTATTGTGATTGTCCTTATTTTCATGTATGGCATAACCCTTAAATGGGGCGATAAAGAGATCGTTGTCGGAGCCCTTAAAAAACTGCTTGCCAAAAAAGACGAGGATGCCAGGCTGAAAGAGGAATTGAAGCGTTTTACCGATGATGTGGATAACGATATTGCCAATCAACTTTATGATCTTGTGGATGGCATGGATTTTCGTCTTGAGAAAATTATGGTGAAAGAGCATTGCTTTTTTTCTTTCGGAGAATTTGTCCGGCTGGTACAGGAGGAATTGAAAAAACGGATACGGCGCAACAATCTCAAGGAGCGTATGTCCGGGGAAAGCCGCGAAAAATACGCAGACAAGATTCTGCATAATATCAAGGAACGATATACGGCTTTTCAGTATAAAGCGGCGAATGTGAAATGTGGAGACGCCTACGCTGATTTTAATGTGATCGAAGTCGCTGTGAAACAAGAAATCATGGGCTTTGTAAATGACACAATAGGCGTTTTGGTTTCCGGCATGAGAAAGAAAATTGAAAAATATGAGGCGGCGAAGCCGGAATTCAAGACCGCCGACGCCCGCAAATTCTGCTGTGATGACTGCATCAGTAAAAATAAAAGATATATTGAAGACCTGACAGGCAAGGATGCGCAAACATGAAAACAATTGAAAAATTTTTAACCGTAAACCAGTATTCGCGTCCTGGACACAAAAACAGGGGCGTCAAGGCGGTGATACTGCACTGGACAGGATCGCCGGGACAGCGGGCGATAAACACATGGGGCTGGTTTGAAACCGGCTGTCCGAAAAATAAGACTTACGCATCCGCGCATTATATTGTTGACATTGACGGTGATGTGTATCACGCGATTCCCGATGGCGAGGTCGCCTATCATTGCGGCTCTTCCCAAAAGGACCCGGCGTCCGGGATGATTTACACCGATTGGGCGCGGGCAAAGTTTGGTCGTTTCGCGGAGCGCCCGGACATAAACAGCCCGAATAATTGCACGGTGGGTATTGAGTTGTGCGTAATTGACAACAATGGGAATTTTACGCCGGAAACCATAGTGTCGGCGGTCGAGCTTGTCGCAAAACTTCTAAAAGATAACGGTCTTACCGTGGATGATGTCGGCACCCATCATCTTGTGGTCGGATGGAAGGATTGCCCTCGTCTTTGGACGAAACACCCGGAGCGGTTCGATAATTTCAGACAGTCCGTAAAGGAGAAGATGGCGATATGAAGCGTCCGAAAGAAGAGCGGGCGGCTCATTGCCCGCTGCCGAGGGAGGAACTGATGAGGCTGTTGAGCGGCGCCGCCGGCGCGTGTCCACGAGCGGATTGCGCGATCTTATGCGCCTTCAACCGCAGCCTCAAGCGGGGCGAGGCGGAGAAGAAGGGGGCGTGAAATGTACGGCGCCCCCTTCCGCAAATCGGATTTGTTTTTTTACGCTTCCCGGCGGGCGCGCCAAGCCGTCATGCGGGGAGCTTTTATTCATTAAGGAGGATATATGAAATGCAAAAACTCATTCTTGCGACCGCCGCCTTTTGTCTCTTGTTTTGCTCTTGCGCTTCTCATCCTGTTGTCGATGTCTGGGAGGATGCCTCTTTGGTCGCAGAACAACGGGCCGCCATCGAACGGCAGCGCCGGACACTTGACGGCATGGGAAGCTCTATCGAGCGGGTTCACTCTGAGCTTGGAGCGGCACGAACAGACTTTGAAAGAGCTTGGGAAGAATCTACAGGACTCCGAAGCCAGTTTGCGGCGATTGACGCCTTTGTACGAGCTGTCATTGCGGCAGAACGAGAGCTTGAAAACATACAACGATCAGATCGGTCGGCGGATGCAAGAGAGTGACGAGTGGAACGCTGAACTCCAGACTGAGAATATGAACATGGAAGCCGAGGTCAAAATAGCGAAGGCTAATGGCCTACGGAATGCAATTATTGCCGGGTCCGGCGGCATTGCGCTTGGACTTCTAGCTCCGCTCATAGTTAAAGTATTGCGAAGGCTCAAAGCAATTCCGGTTTAGCTTGCTAAAAAAGCCGTCTTGCGCGGTTTAACGTTATTTTGAAGGAAAAAGATGTGAAAAAATTCTTTCTTTTTTTGTTTGTTCTCTTGGCAGGGGCGGCTTGGGCATCCGCCGCTCCCTTCCAGTCAGGTGGGGGTGATGACGCCTCGCAAATGGCTATGCCTTTGGAGGATGTGGAATTGATATGCCTGTGGGCCGGCCAGTATAAGGCGGGGCTATTGACCCATGATGAGTTTAAGACCCTGGTTGCCGGACGGATTGTGGTTATGTATATGAGGGATCAAACGCGCAGTGAAGGGATGGGAGCCCTGGCGGAAAAGACGAGAAAAAAAGTGGATAGGTCGCTTTATGTATCAAGAACTAGAGCTAGGGACACAGCATCCTGACGGTCTGTCGGAGTGATCTCTGTTTAGCGGCTGGCTCTGATTTCTTTGAGCGGGTCCGTTATTCTGTTCGTCTGCCATCTTGCCTTGTCGTTTCGGCTATTTTTTTGCCCTATACTTTTTCAGAAAACTGTCAATAGCCCGCCGTTCCCCGCGTCCGTAGGTTTCCACGATAAACGGCTCATTGCCGGAGGCGCGGATTCGAAAGGTTTCGGCAAGATCGCGGGCTACGCTCTCTTTCACTTTCACAGGCACGGAATCGGGGATGTTCAGAATGTTTTTTCCGTCAATGAAAATTTTGTCGCCCTCAATTTTGATTGTCACCCCCGGTTCTGGCGGGGGCAGGGCCGAGGGGGATCGCCGCGCCCAATCCACGAACTCCCGGAATGTGGCGTTGGCCGCCCGATTGTACACCTCGTTTGCGTCCGTATGGTTTTGCAGGGCTTCCTCAAGGAATCGGAGTTTGTGGGCGTTTCTTCCCAGCTTGAAACCATGCTTTGACAAGCCCTTGTAATGGTCGACATAGGCCGCCATGATGTTTTTCGCGTCGCTCAAAGTTTGCGGGGCGAGCTCCAGCTTTTCAAACAGGCTCGCGCTGTATTCAAGGTAGGAGCGGAAACCCGCTTTCTGGTAAAGGTTTTCACGCTCAATGACCAGGCAGCTCATGCCGATCAAAAGAAGGTTGGATCGCATGTTGTTAGCCACATCGACCAGAGAGGATTCTATTTGTTCAATGTCCTTTGAGCGCAAAGCCTCAAACACGGTTGTCTGAACGCCTCCCGGCGTTTCATAATCCCGCATGAAACGGAGGTATTTTCTGTCGAGCCTGTCTATCTGGCTTAAAGGCCCGTCAAATTCGTTTTTGATAACGGCGTTTTTCATCGTCTCTCCAAATCCCGCTAAATTTGTCCGGAACGAACAGCGTTTATCATACCGGATTTGCCGTAAACGCGCAAGGCTGATGGAGAGAAGAGATTGGAAAAATGAGACGCACGCTCCTATCGGCGCGTTCAAAAACTAACTCGCCATGCGGACATGTCCAAACGCGAGGCAGATTGTAAAGATCGAGCGGCTGGTTTCGCTCCACGCCGTTTCCTTTATGTTTGCCAAGGAAATATAAATCCATAGCCAGCTATATCATAGTATACACGTAATAATACTATTATTAAGCGAAGAGCTTTTTGTCGAGAATGGCGAAAACTTCCCTCGCCTTTTCAAGCAGTTTCTCCTTGCCCTGTTTGTCCTTGTGATTATAACTCTTTGAAACGTCGCCGGACACTTTATGCCCCATGAAGAATTCTTCTATGCCATCGCCCAAACCCTCGCCGCTCATAAGCGTTTTCCAAAAATGCCTCCCGCTGTAAAATGTGATTTTTTGGGCTTTCAAGTCATCTTCGGACACTTCAAGCTCTTTCGCCAAGAGAATGTTCGCTCTATTATAATCGGTGGATTGATTCGGCCCTCCATGCGCGGAAAAAATGTAATCCTCTTCCCGTTTTCCGGTCTGTTTTATATACATTCTTAGCTTTTTATACACAAAATCGTGAAGAGGAACGAGCCTTACGCCGTTTTTTGTTTTGCTTCCCTTTATATCCACAAAGCGTATCCCGTCCAACTCAATGACGTCGCTCGCTTTGATTTTTTCAATCTCGCTGTTCCTCATTCCGGTGGAGTATATCAACAAGCAAAGAAGGCGTGACAAAGCGTCCTCCCATCTCTTGTTAAAAACACCCTTCACTCTGTCAATGTTATGGCATCCTCTCGCTTCGGCGCTCTTGGCCCCCATTTTCAGCGCCTTCACCCGATCAAAGGCGTTTTCTTTTATCACCCCGGTTGTCAGCAAATGATTGAACGCGCAGTTGACGCCGCTAAGATAGCGGTTGATTGACTGCGGCCTAATTCCTTTTGACAAAAGACAATCTTGAAAATTCGCTATGACCGGCGGCTCTATGTCTTGGAAGGTTTTGACATTGTTCTGCTGTAGAAATGGGATGAATCGCTCTTTCATAAAGTGATCATAGACGCTTCTGGTTTTCTCGCAAAGAACGCGGCAGCGGTTTTTATCCTTTTCCAGATAAGACGATCCCGCTTTATAATATCCCTCAAGAATCTCATACAATCCGCCGTCCGCGCCCTTCGCGGCGTGTTTTGAATAATACTCGGAGAGTATCCGCGCCCGGTTCGCCCGGGCGAATTCCTCCGCGTCATGGAGAATGTTTGTATGGGTGTTCCATTTCGACGGGACGAGCTTTCCGTTTTCAAAATACACAAGTTGACCGTTGTGCATTGTATCAATACCGTTTGGCGGTAGCGTATGCAAATGGAACAATAACTGATTCTGAAAAATTAAAATGGTGGAATTGGAAAGATTAAATAAATAATTTGAGTAAAAAAAATAATGGAGTACGCCCCTACGTCGTATAACAGGTCTGTTTACGCTTCGCCGCCAGTAGGCGGCTCGGGCTCCGGTTTTGCTAGGTCAATCGCTACGCTCATTCCCACGCAAAACCTCCGCCACATTTTGTCGGCCCTAGTCTTTGCTACGCAAAGCCCTTATACGGGCCGCCAAAACGTCGTAAACAGCCGGAACGTTAAGCGCAATACTATTCAGAAAAATAATAATATAAACATACAATTTCAGTATTTAGGAATTTATGAAATCAAAATATGCGATACCGGTTTTTGATAGTTATCCTTTTGCTGGTCTTATGAGATATAGTGCTTAATTATATAGTACACATGGTTCAGGACATTTGCCGGCGGTCAGGTAATTTATTGACCATGGCAATCAATTATCCGCTAATCTGCCGCACTGTTCAAATTGTATATTTTAAGAAAACGGAATATGGAGATTTTCCGGGAATGAATATTTTTAATGATTTATATATGGAAATTACATTGTACCCGGCCGCAGTAACTGATATTATTTTTTAGTCTCTTTCACTCATAGGACTGGCCGTTTCAGTATTTCCAGTATAGTAGTATAACCATATACTTATT
>JAISCC010000169.1 GCA_031265845.1 Treponema sp. | reverse complement strand
CGATCAGCTATCAAGTGTCGGCGTATCTCCTAAAACCGCTTGACCGGGAGGCGCTGTCCCGTACGGTAAAGGCGGCGATGGCTGAATTAAGCGTGCCGCAAGGCGCGGAAACTGCGGCTTGCGCGGACTCCGTGCCTTGCGCCATGGACAGCCGCTCTGATAAAAAACCCGGAGCGGATCAAGCATACCATTCGTTTATCGAAGACGCGCTTATGTGGATCGGCAAACACTTCACTGAAGACATCAGCATGATGCAGGCGGCGAATCACGTTTCCATCAACTACACCTATTTTTCGGGAAAATTCAAGGAACATACGGGTCTCCATTTTTCCGAATACCTGAAGCGTCTGCGGATCAACAACGCCATGCGTCTGCTTTCAATCGGCAACTACCGTGTGTACGAAGCCGCCCGGAAATCAGGCTACCATGACGTAAAATACTTTTTTAAACATTTCAAGGACGTAACCGGATTAACACCGGGCGAGTTCAGCAGAAGCCGTGTACAGGGAGGATAGCGGGCGACGCGTCACGCGCGTTTCATGCGGCGCCAATTCCATACGTGTCAATATGACACACATAATAGTAATACTATGACTCATTTGTAAAAAAATGATACGGAAAATCGCTCGTTCGTACTAAATTGGGAACTATATGTATGCGCGGCGAGTTGCGTTCCGCCGTGTAGCGCCGCGTTTCATGGTTGTCAGTCGTTTTTTCAATTATTTTTTTCCTTATTTTGTCCTTTCCATGCCTTTTTCGCCCTCTTTTCGGCGCTTTTTTCTAATTTGCCATTTGGCACGATATTTGCATATTATAGGTGTTGATGAAGGCTGACAGCCATGACGCTTAACAGGGCGGCTGTACATAAAGCCTCATCGAACATAAAGGTCAGGTCATAGAACCTGATAAAACGCCCTTGAGGGCGTTACAACCAAGTGTTGCGGATTGCATATCCGCGAAGGAGTTTCACTATGAAAACCATCACCCTGTATCCCTCTCTCGAAAACGTAATGGACGATTTCAACCAGTACGTGGATTCGTTCTTCAATGATTTCCACGGCTCGCACGCCGCGCCCGCGTCCCGTCTGTTCGGCAGAAACGCGGGGCTTCCCGCAGTCGATCTTCGTGATACGGAGAACGCCTATGTCATGGACGTTGAGCTTCCCGGCTATGAGGAGAAAACCATTCAAGTGCATGTGGACGGAGGCCGCCTGACCATTGAGTCAGGGCAACAGGAAAAGGCGTCCAACAAAGATGAAGGGCGTTACCTTATCAAAGAGCGCGCGAGCCGCTCTTTCAGCCGCGTGTTCCAACTGCCCGAAAACGCGGATCCCGCCGCGATTACGGCGTCGTTTAAAAACGGCGTCCTGAGCCTTGAAATCAAGAAACGCGCCGAAGCTCAAAAACGCCTGATCCAAATCAACAGCTAAAACCGGCTTGCAACGGTCAACCCCGCGTAAAGCGAGGTTGACCGTTGCAAGCGTTAGCCGCCGCCGGCTTAGCCTAATGCTTTATCTGTTCGTTCCGATAATTATAAAAGATGATGTTTAAGAAATTCGTTTTTGTACTATTAATTAGTTTTTTTGCCATTTCTCTCTATGCCTACGACGCGCCTGTCGCAAAAATAGAAGACGACTCTTCCCTACGCGCCATATTAAAAGAGAAATGGTTTCTTGAAGCCCCAAACAGAGTGATCGCGTTGAAACCTCTGCTTTATACCCTTCCCGGTGGCGATAAAATTGAGGTGCGGGTTGAAAGCAATAAAAACGAGTTTGGCATTGTGCTGGCGCGGGAACGGAACAAGACGTATCCGGGCTGGGCGCAAGGCTCATGGGCGCTTGTAAGAAGGCGGGACACCGGAGCGTCCGTGAGGATACGCGCCTTTCTGCGAAGCGATCCCAATGTGTACGTACAGTTCCGCCCTATGACCGCTGACAAATCAGTTATGGATGTGGTTGTATACGACGCCTATCTTGTCTATTCCCTGCCGACGCCTTTTTCTTTTGACAAGTTGCTGACGCTTCCGGTTGAAGACGCGCTTTCCGCCATAGGCGATAAATTCCCTCGCGCCTACTTTGAGCCGACGCCTGCCCTTTATAAAGACACGTGGAAATTTGTAGCTGATGTCCAAAAACACCTTTCGGGTTTGACCTTCCGCGATGATGGAGCCATTGACGAAGCGGGCAATTATGTGTTTATCGAAACCGGCGAGCGTCAATCCGGAACTCCGGGGCTTAACTGCTCCGGTTTTGCAAAATGGGTGATTGACGGGTTGTTGCGCCCTGTTACTGGCGAGCGGCTTTCCATTGAGCCATTAAAAGCGCATTATGGCAATCGGGGCAACAGTTTCAGCGCACTTTATGATGACACACGCGACCCATTCTTTGGGCTTGACTGGATACGCAACCTTGCGGCTGTGGCAGGTTCCACGCTCCTCTCGTCGGCTTGTGGAACCCTGGACGAATTTGAGGTGCGTACATGGCGCTTTCCATCGCTCATGCGCCGTTCCAACGCTGGCGTCGCCGGCGCCACTGAATCCTATGCCGGTTTTATGGAAGACGCGGGCTTTAACATCGAAGGGATATACCCGCTCCTCTATACACTTGCCATTGATGAACCCGGCCGTTTTTATCTTGCCGCCGTGAATGACGCCTCCGGTCCCAGACCCAGCCTCAGGCAGTATTTCCATGTCGCGGTTCTGGCGCCTTACTTTAATGAACAGGGCAATTTTGAAATCGCGGTTTTTGAAAGCGCGGCGGAGACTACTTTTAGAAGTTTTAGAACCCGCTATCCTAAAGACACCTTTGTCAATCTGGTGAGGATTCCGGTTGGCAACCGGTTCGAACCGTAGAGCCTTCCGAATCGCCGGTGGCAACCCACGGTACGCCGTTGTTCGTGTTCAAGTGCCTGTCTTTGCGGGTCGGCAACTCGCGCTTTTTTCGCAGGTTTTATCTGAATAGGGCGTTGTGGGTCTTGACAAAATGAGCGGTATGGTGTAGCGTAATCCTGATAAGAAACACAGGAGAGATGCGAGAGCGGTTGAATCGGACGGTCTCGAAAACCGTTAAACTCGCAAGGGTTTCGAGGGTTCGAATCCCTCTCTCTCCGGGTGCGCATATACGCCTCCGTCTGTTTGCAACCGGCAAGCGGGGCGTTTGAAATGAAGCCTGTGTGTTTATTTTATGTTTCTGGAGAGATGACCGAGCGGCCGAAGGTGCACGATTGGAAGTCGTGTGTACCCGTGAGGGTACCAAGGGTTCAAATCCCTTTCTCTCCGATTGCGTATACTTATTGTTGATGATGAAAAAAACATCCGGTTGTCTCTAAAAAAATATCTTGCATTGGAAAACATTGACTCGGTTGGAGTTGAAAGCGGTGAATCCGCGCTCGTGTGCCTTGAAAAAGAGGCTTTTGACGCGGTGGCGCTGGATTTGAAACTGCCTGGCATGAGCGGACAGGACCTGCTTGAATGGATGCAACAACGGGGCATAGCCGCGCCGGTTTTAATGATGTCCGCGCATGGGGAGATTGCGGACGCGGTGCAGGCGCTCAAATCCGGCGCGAAAGATTACCTTGTCAAGCCCTTTGATCCGGCTGAACTCATCATTAAATTGCAAGCGCTGGTAAAAAACAAACGTCTTGAAGATGTTGCGGAGGCTGAAAAACGTACAAGCCCCATAAAAACCGGCATAATCGGTCACTCAGAAATAATGCTGAACATATCAATGAGAATCGACAAGCTCGCGGCTACTAATGTGACGGTGCTTATCACCGGTGAAAGCGGTACGGGCAAAGAAGTGGCGGCGCGGGAAATTCACGACAGGGGAAATAACAGCGCGGAGCCGTTTATAGCGATAAATATAGGTGGAATAAACGAAAATCTCATGGAAAGCGAGCTTTTCGGGCATGAGAAAGGCTCTTTTACCGGCGCGATTGGACGGAAAGCGGGGCTTTTTGAGCTTGCGGGACGAGGGACGATCTTCCTTGACGAAATCGGCGAGATGCCCTTGCCCTTACAGGTGAAGCTGTTGCGCGTACTGCAAGAGCGTAAAATCCACAGACTTGGGGGCATGAACGACATTCAAGTCAACGCTCGCATCGTGTCGGCGACAAACCGCCGCTTGGAGACCATGATTCAGGAGGAGCGCTTTCGTGAAGACCTTTTTTACCGGCTGAATGTGTTCAGGCTGGAACTGCCTCCATTACGGGAGCGCAGTGAAGATATTCCGCTTCTGGCGGATTTTTTGCTAAAAAAAACGGCTTTTCGTATGGGGCGCGAAGCGCCGCTTCTGTCTCCGGACGCGCTTGACAAATTGTGCGCGTATTCGTTTCCGGGCAATATCAGGGAATTGGAGAATATTCTTGAACGCGCGCTTATTTACGGAGGCGATCAGATCATAAAGGCGCGGGATATTGAACTGCATGAAAAGCCCGCGCCGCTTAAACACCATGATCCCGTCAAAAAAGGCGCGGCGGCTTCCATTGGACTTTCTCTGGAAGACATTGAAAAGCAAGCTATTTTGGAAAGTCTTGCGCGAAATCATGGCAATCGCACCAAGGTCGCGGAAGAATTGGGTGTAACTCGAAAAACTATACTCAATAAGATAAAGCTGTACGAGCTGGAAGAGCGGTGAAAAAAGATGAAAAAGACGGCGGCTTTGAACGCTCTTTAGAACGATCAGACTCAGCCGCCGCTAGCACATTCCTGCGCCAGCCGGTTATTGCAAAATATGGTGGTGATCTACAAAGTATGATGAACAGCGGAACGGCAAAGAGGACAAAAGATGACGCTATGAAGAATGACAATCACCATAGACGTCAAACGCCCCCTTTGCCAGAGCCCTAATATATCCTGGAACGGGAAAAAAGACAACCGCAAACAAAATTGCCGCTGTAAAGGTTGCGGCCGCTAGTTCATCAGCGGTCATGGACTAACCTGCCGGGGACGCCTCCCCTGGACAGTCGGCTTGGTCGACATCACTTTTGTCCGGGGGAATCGGCATACGGGATGTCAGCGCCGTCATGAGAATCAGCGTCGCCAAAGTCCTCAAAGCGCCCGCCTCAACCGTCTGCCGCACAACCCTGATTTTCTCATACTATGATTGTCTTGAAGCGGATGAATCTTGGACGTATATAAGGAAAAAGAAGAACAAAGTATGGCTGATATACACCTGCCATCGGGGAAGCGGGGAGGTTGTGGCCTATGTTTGGGGGAAACGGGACGTAAAGACTGCGCGGAAGCTGAGGAGATGGATAAGACGGCTGGGGATAAGCTATGGGCGGATAGCGAGGGATAATTGGGACAGTTTTCTGTCGGTGTTTGGAGAGGATCGGCGCGAAGCGGGGACGAGGCGCGCGGTGGGGATAGAGGGGGACGACTGCCGGATGAGGCATAGGATCAGGCGGGTCTTCCGCAGGATATGTTGTTTTTCGAAGAAACTACGAAATCACTGGAAAGCGTTTGAGACGGCGTTTTTTTACATCAATTACGGCTTCGTTTAAGAGACATCACACTTTGTGGATCACCTCCCAAAATCGTTGTCAATAGCGAGCGAAAATTTCGTTCTTTATGGCGCTTTGAAAGGTGTTGACAAAAAGCGCGTCATATTTGTATCCGTAACCAGCGATTGTTTCTTTCTATCTTTATTGTGCGTCCGGTGACGGGAATCCAAGAGTCAAAACGATATAGATAGAGCTACTCGAAAGCCGCCCGCCTGACAAGTCAAGGCGGCGGGGTCGCGGGAGGCTTCTTCGCGCGGCTAAGGCGGAATCTCCACTGCGAATACGCGCCATGCATCTTTTTCAACAAGGCGACCGCCCAACGCGCCGGCTTCGTCATCCTCCAGAAGCGAGACGCGCGCAACGCGGTCGCCGAACAATGCAGCTCCGTCATCTCCTGCGGCGCGCGCTCGCCGCTCACAAGCCACCCGCTGCAGTACCCCGCGCTTTGCGCCGCATACCCTACGCTCCG
>JAISCC010000162.1 GCA_031265845.1 Treponema sp. | reverse complement strand
GATCAAGCGATCAAGCGATCAAGCGATCAAGCGATCAAGCGATCAAGCGATCAAGCGATCAAGCGATCAAGCGATCAAGCGATCAAGCGATCAAGCGATCAAGCGATCAAGCGATCAATTTTGCAGCCGCATAAATCTTTGTCAAGCCCCTTATAACCTTTTTATAACTTTCTTTCTCTTCTTTTCTTATATATTCAAATATATTCAAACTCCGCCTGCGCCGCCGCTTTTAAATCCATCGCGCAAATCGGCGAATCCTTTTGGGAAGGGTTGCAATGGAAAAATGTAAAAACAAGTTGCAGCTTATGGAGAAATTAAAAGAAATGCGACGTTATTGCGGCAATGTTCTGCGTGAAATGCGTGAGTATGGATGGTTTAAGAACGAGTTGTCGATAGCGACAATGGTAAGAAATGAGGCGCCCTATTTAAAGGAATGGATAGAATATCACAAGCTGGTCGGCGTACAGACGTTTTATATATACGACAATTACAGCGCGGACGCCACAAAGGAAGTGTTGCAGCCGTATATAGAGTCCGGGGTGGTTGTTTACACGCTGTTTCCGGCGGAGGAAGCGCATAGTCTTGAAACGCAGATTCAAGCGTTTAATGACGCTATAACGCGGTATAAAAATAAAACCAGATGGCTTGCGCTGATAGACGCGGATGAATTTATAGTTCCCGTACATGCGGATACAATAACCAGTGTGATAAAGGATGTGGAAAGAAAAACAGCGCGTAAAAAATTTGGCGCGCTATGCGTATTCTGGGTTTTATATGGATTTTCAGGGCATTGCAGAAAACCCGATGGGTTGGTGATTGAAAATTATACAAGAAGCCGCGTTAAAGAATTGACAAAGGCGGCGAGCGCCAATTATGTGTGGATAGAGCAAGAATGGATAAAGTCGATAGTGAATCCGAGAATGACGGCGGCTTATTATATACATGGCGGCGCGTATATAAACGGGCGTTGCGGGATAGATGAGCGAGGAAACAGGATGCAGGAAGATGGGGGAGTTCCTGAAGGAGTGGCGGCGAGCGTTGAAAAGATACGGATAAATCACTATTGGACAAAATCGTATGAAGAATTCGCCGGGAAAATAAAGCGGACGAAAGCGCATGACGCTGAAAAATATACGATGATAGAATATGACGCTGGCTTTTTGTCACAGAGAGAGGATCGTATAATGGAAAGATACTTGGCGCCGCTGAAAGACGCCATGAAAAACTGAAAAAAGAGAGGATCGTATATATGGAAAGATACTTGGCGCCGCTGAAAGACGCCATGAAAAACGGTGTCTGACACCAAAACATTTTCAACATTTTTGAAAAGCCGGCGTCTGACACTAAAGCAATTCTCATAACAATCCCGTTATTATAAGTATGAGAAGCTTGCGAACGCTCCACGACGGAGCGACCTATCATGTCACGTCGAAAATTGACCATGACGACATGGCTCTGCTTGAGCCGCAGTTCAAGAGGCTCTTCCTCTCTTTCGTCAAAAAGGCGAAGCGGAAGTTCAACTTCCGCTTGTGGGACTTCTGCGTTATGGGGAATCACATCCATTTCCTGATAAAGCCGGGTGAAGGCGGCAATTTGTCGCAAATAATGCAATGGATAAAATGCAACTTCGCCAAGGCGTGGAACAAGATGAGCGGGCGCAAGGGTCATGTCTGGGGGGAACGGTTTTATTCGCGGATAATCAACGGGATGGCGGACTTTTTGCGGGTGCGGGAGTACATAGCGGAGAATCCCGTGAAGGCCGGGCTTGTGGAGCGAGCCGCAGAGTGGGCGTTTGGAAGTTTATACCATAGGTTGCACCGTCTATCTAGTTTATTAGGCGATGAAGTGTCAGACATTTTTGACGATGAGTTAAATCATCCGCCGTTTGCGGGTCAATTCTAACCCCGCGAACCGGTGAGCGGGATATTGGGTATTAGACCCCACTGCGAATAAAGCGGATGAAAGCGCATGACGCCGAAAAATATACGATGATAGAATATGACGCTGCTTTTTGTCACAGAAAGAGGATCGCACAATTAAAAAGCGATTAAAAAGCGGTGTCTGACACTCTCTGCGCCAAGAGCGATGTGGAACCTCCAAAGATAGGTGGAGCGTTTCCAAAGATGAATGTGAAACCACTAAAGAGCGGTGTGGAACTTCCAAAGAGTAGCGGGAAACTTCCAAAGATGAGTGTGGAACTTCCAAAGATGGGTGTAGATGTGATATAATTGGGTTTAGAACCTTCAAACTTGGGTTTAGAAACGCCAAACCTGGATTTGGTGAAAAAACGAGGAGGACAGTATGGCTGATTGGCTCCCCACGAGGGAACAGGATTTAGTTGATTTATGCCAGAAATGGGCGATAGTACTGGCGGATCCCGCCAAAATAGCCACCTTTTGACGGCCCGGATCACCTATGAAGCGGACAATTCCACGGCGAAACGAGTCGTCAAAGATGAGGCGAAAGGCGAAACCATTGACGCGATGCGGGATTTCGCCAATTCTTCCATCCGATTCAACAAAAAAATGGACGACGCGGCGAAATTGTTCATGGGCATCCACCCGAAGGACACTACGCCGACATCTCACGGAACGCCTGCGGAACAGCCCGAGACGGAGGTGGAAAACACGCGCAACCACTACGAACACCGCGTACGGGCGATTAACACCGGGCGAGGCGATCACTCGAAACCAGCCGACGCGTACGGGGTGCGCTACGCATGGCAAGCGGGCGGGGAAAAGCCCGCTTCCGGCGAGGGTATAAAGGGCAGTACGAAATTCAGCCGGAAGACAACGCATATTGTGCAATATACCGAAGCGGACAAGGGAAAGACGGCGTATTATTCCACCTGTTACGAGAACAGCAAGGGCGACTCGGGGCAGTGGTCTCCGGTGGTGGAAGCGATCATCGGGTGAGGTTGTTGCGCGGATGCGGTCGATGCGGCACCAGTCACGTTGCAACAGCCTCGCGCCCCACGCGCCGCCAGCGCATGAAATTCGCAAAAAAACAAGAAAAACGCTTGACAGTCCCCTAATCCTCTGATAGAGTAGATTCAGGATTGTTACCGGGCTTGTCCTGAGCATGACCTAAATTGACGGATAAGCGCCCCACACTGGGGCTTGCTCCGCTGGTTTAGGTCATTTTTTTTGTCCAAATGGATTATAGAGATGCGGAATATTAGAAAGTACAACAATAACATCATCCTTGCGAATGACAACGGACAGGAAGTCGTCGTTCTGGGCAAGGGGATTGGCTTTCAAATTCCGCAGGGAGCGGAAGTTGATGCGAGTCTTATTGAAAAGGTGTTTGTCCCGCAGGAAACCGCCCACATAAACCGTTTCGCCGCCATCCTTTCCGATCTGCCCTACGAATACCTGCTCCTGGCAAGCAAGATTGTTGATTGTGGCAAAGCGGCCTTGCAGGTACACCTGAATCCGAGCATAGTGGTGGCTCTCGCGGATCATCTTTTCGTGTCTTTGGAGCAGATGACAAACAACGACGCCGCGCCGTCTTCTCTTGAATCCCCCTTGCAACTGGACGTGCGGCATATTTATCCGGGTGAATTTAAAACCGGTGTAGAGGCTTTGGAAATAATCAGGCGGGAAAGGAACATACAACTGCCTGAATCCGAGGCGGTGAGCATCGCCCTGCATTTTATAAACGCCGAGCTCGAATCGCCTGAAATGCCGGACACCTTCAAAATGGTAACCATAACCGGCGATGTGATGCGGATCATCGAACAGTACTACGATGTGGCGCTGGACAAGAAGACCCTTGAATTCATGCGCTTCAGCAACCATGTACGGAACCTCGTCATGGAGTATCTTACCCCCCCCCCCCCCGCAGGCATCAACTAGACATACAAGAAGACACAGAGTTGTACGAACTCTTGATGGCGCGCGACAGGGATGTCGCCGGGTGTTGCGAACGCATCTGTTCATGGCTGCAAGACAAGCACACGCTCTTTCTCCGCAAAAACGACGTCTCGTTTCTGGCGATGCATATAACAAAAATACTGCAAGGAATGGAAAAGAAATGACATCACGAAAACTCATCTTTTTGGATATTGACGGCACGCTTACGTCTTTTTTTAATCATGTGCCGGCGTCCGCGCTGAATGCATGCCGCGCGGCCCGGGAAAACGGGCATCTTTTGTATATAGCGACCGGACGTTCCCGCGCGCAAATAAGCGATTCTATTTTAGAGGTTGGGTTTGACGGAATCGTCTGTTCGGGCGGCGCCTACATTGAGATTGACGGACAGGCGGTTTTCAGCGCGTTTCTGCCGCGAATCACGCTTGAGCGCCTGATTGCGTATTTTAGTGGGCGCGACGCGAGGTACAGTCTGGATCTGCCGGAAAAAATTATCGCCAGCCCGGAGTTCTATTCGTTTGCGCCCCGCCCGCTGCTCCGTTTCTTGCGCAATAGCTACACGCCGCTGGGAGAAGAGTTTGACCGGGATCGGGTGTGCAAACTGGTGTTCATGGAATCAGAACAGGTCAGCTTTGAAGACGCGCGCAACGAATTCGGCGCGGATTGCGAGATATTCAGGAATTCCATTCCTATACCGGGTCTGTCAGGCGGTGAAATCAGCGCGAAGGGCGTTCATAAAGGCTCGGCTGCGGCGTGGGTGTCGCGTTATTACGGCGTGGACAGAAAAGACACCTTCGCATTTGGCGACAGCGACAATGACCGCGCCATGCTGGAGTATGCCGGCGTGGGCGTTGCGATGGGGAATGGCGATGAGGCGCTCAAGCGGATAGCGGATGATGTGGCGGGGCATGTTCGCCGTGGCGGCCTCGCAAAAGCTTTAAAAAAATACGGCTTGGTGTAACTGAGCCGAAAAAATATTTTTTTTCAAGGAGCATGGTATGGCAAAAGATTTTTCCAAGACAGCGCAGGGGGTGCTGAACGGAATCGGCGGCAAGGAGAACGTCAGGAGCGTTGTCCATTGCGCGACGCGGCTTCGCTTTATGTTGGTTGACAATGCGAAAGCGGACGATGCGGGGGTGAAAGGCGTGTCCGGCGTGGTGAGCGTGGTCAAAGCGGGGGGCTTGTACCAGGTGGTCATCGGGAACGATGTTCACGAGGTTTTCGTCGAGCTTGAAAAACTGGGGGCGCCCACCGGCGGCGGCATTGCGGATGTGGGAGCATCAGGCGTAAAGCAGTCCGTCGGCGACATGCTGATCGGCACGATAAGCGGCGTATTTACCCCGGTACTCGCCGCATTGATGGGAATGGGCATCATCAAAGGCGTGATCGCCATACTGACTATGGTATTTCCGGGATGGGCTGCATCGGGAGATATGTCCTACACGGTGATCTACGCGGCGGGAGACGCATTGTTATACTTCCTGCCTATCCTTGTCGCCTATACCGCGTCCCAGCGTTTCGGCCTCGATCCGCTGGTCGGCATGGTCATCGGCGCGGCGCTGGTGTATCCCGATATTGTCGCGCAGTATCCTTTCGGCCCATGGGGACTGCACAAGTTCTTCGGGCTGGACATTCTGGTTATGATGCGCTACAGCGGCACGGTGCTTCCGTCAATCATCGCGGTGTACGGGGCGAGCAAACTGTATAAATCCCTCAGAAAAACGCTGCCCTCGGCCATCAAAAACTTCATCGCGCCGTTCCTCACCCTGTTGCTTGTCATCCCGCTCATGTTCCTGGTCGTCGGACCCGTGTTCGGCGCCGTGGGCGTGGCGATACAGGCGGGCATTAAAAGCGTCATCGGCATTAAATTCATTGGTCCTATCCTCCTCGGACTGGTACTCGGCGCGTTCTGGCAAGTGCTCGTGATTTTCGGACTCCATTGGGCGGTGGTGCCCATAGCGATTATGGAATACGGCGCGCCCAACCCGATCTTCGGCGGACTTCCGGTTTCGACGCTTTTCGCGTATGTCGGCGTCGCCGTTTGGGCGCAGGTCGCCGCAGTGTTTGCGATAGGGATGAAAATCAAGAACCCGGAGCGCCGCGCCGCCGCATTCGCCGCAGGCGTTGGCGGCATATTCGGCATCACCGAACCCATCATCTACGGCTTCACCTTGCCGAAAAAGCTCCCCTTCATGCTCGCCTGCGCTTCCGGCGCGACCTTCGGCGCACTGAGAGGCTTGCTGGGCAGTTTCAACTCCGGCGGGTACGGGGTTGCGTCGCAGATGGGAGGCATGGGCATATTTGGCATTCCCAGCACCTTCCTGCCCGGATTCGCCGGTTCAACGATGAACTTCGCCATCATGCTTGGGACGGACATCCTGGGGATACTGGCGGCGTTCATCCTCGTGTACCTCACCTACAAGCCCGATGAGGCGGAAATGAAAACGGTCGACGCGATTGTCATCGACACCTCAAAGGTCAACACGGCAACGGCGAAAAAGATTTACGCGCCGGTAAAAGGACGGGTGTTGCCGATTACCCAGTCTGCTGATCCCGCTCACCAGGAAGAAGCGTTGGGCAAAGGCGTGTGCTTTATGCCGCTTGGCGGAAAGATTTACGCGCCTTTCGATGGCGTGGTGGAAATGGTGTTTGACACAAAACACGCGATCAATATAAAGAGCGCGGACGGCGTTGAAACGCTGATTCACTGCGGCATCGACACGGTGAAACTGGGCGGCAAGGGCTTCAAAACCCATGTCCAGGAAGGCGCGAACGTCAAAGCCGGACAACTCATTCTTGAATACGACAAGGATGTCATAGCCCGCGCGGGATTCAACCTTGAGACGCAGCTTGTCGTCACCAACACGGGCGCTTATAAAGCGATAACCCAGGCGAAGTCCGGGGACTGCCTTGTGGGTGACATCGTCCTGTATGTCGAATAGGAGCGAAGACACGAACAGCGCGAACGTTCGCTTTGACAGCGTTGGTTTTAATGGAAGCGGATAGAGGGCGGACAAAGAAATGAAGTCCGCTCTGTTCCGTTCGTGTCTGTTCGTGGTTATATTTTTATTATAGAGGCTTTCCCAAAACTTCAGTTTTTGGGAAAACTACTTTGAATTTAAGGGAAAAGCGGGCGCTTGACCGCTTTTCCCAAAGCCAATCCTAAAACTAACCGAATTTTGGGATTGGCTCTATATGCAGATCAAGAATAGCGCAGTGATACGGGCGTATACCTGTCAGGGATATGGGCGTATACCTGTCAGTGATACGCTCGTATCCGCCTCTAGAAAAGGGGAGGGAGATTCCCTCCCTGTATAAACGTATGAGGAGAACAAGGAAAAAAGAATGGGTTTTCCAGCAGGGTTTTTGTGGGGCGGCGCGGTTGCCGCCAACCAGTGCGAGGGCGCGTATCTTGAGGACGGCAAGGGGCTTTCGTGCGCGGATGTGGCGCATGGCGGCAAGGGACGCATGGCGGAACTAATGGACGCGGCGGCGTTGCGGAAGATTATCGCGGATCCGCAGGGGTACTTTCCCTCGTATGAGGCGAT
>JAISCC010000158.1 GCA_031265845.1 Treponema sp. | reverse complement strand
ATTGGGCGGAATGAGATATACCTGCCCCTGGTCGTAGGGTTTGTACGTTATCTTGTCGCTTACGCCTTTGCTCATGGCGATAGTATAGCATACTTTTACTTTACCGGGGGAAATATCAGGAACCAGCCTTACTTTTTAGACAGCCCCAAAACGTCGTAACATCCGGGACGTTATGCGCAAGCAGTCCTGTCATGCGCAGTACAACCCCGCACCCCATTATTTTTTTGATGGCCACCATGTTTAAATATATATTTCATTCAATACTTTTTACTTCATTATTTTCTTTCGTTTTTTCAATTTTCAATTTTTTTATTTCTTGTATATGTAACAACTCCCCATACAAAACCACCCAACATAAATAAAATATAATTTTTAATTGCATAATAAATGTAAATGGATTATTAATAATAATATTCGCCAATGTCGCCGTTGTTATTCCCAAACCAAATATTCCGATAAATATTGAGTATTTAATTCTGGTAAATTTTATATTTTTTATTTTTATTAACCACCAGATATTTGCAAATATAAAAAGCACAATATAAAATAATGCTATTCTTAATATGTTCATTTCATTTTTTAAAATATAGTTACAAAATAATATTATTACTGTTGACGCAATTATTGCAAATAATATATTTCTTACCCACGAAATAAATGTTTCCATTACACAATGCTCCTCTATACATAAATTTGCACTTCAAAATGTTTCTCTTTTATCATTTAGTATACGCCAAATTTTAGTTTTGTCAATGATTTCCCAAAAATATTCTAAAATAATTTTAGAGGTGTATTGCACATAACGTCTTGCAAGCGCGGCGCTTGTTTGCGCTCTTGACATTGCCGTCAAAATGGATTAGCTTTGTTTCACAAAGCATGCCGGATAATCGGGACTTTGCGTTATTGACGGCGCAAAAATCCACAAATGCAACAGGCTGCTAGGATGGATATATAATGGAAACCAAAGGAACAGCGCCCTCCATCGCGGGCGTTGAAACGGCTAATTTCATCAGTGACTTTATCAAAGAAGACCTTGCGAGCGGGCGGTTTAAAGAAGTCCGCACCCGTTTTCCTCCAGAACCGAACGGCTGGCTTCATATTGGGCATTGCAAGGCGTTTTATATTGATTTTACTATGGCGGAGCGATTCGGCGGCGCGTGCAACCTCCGTTTTGATGATACGAACCCGGAGAAGGAGGATATTTCCTATGTGGAAGCCATTAAACGCGATATCGCGTGGATGGGGTACGACTGGGGAGACCGCGAATTTTACGCATCGGACTATTACGAGTATCTGTATGATCTGGCGGTGAAAATCATCAAGAAGGGTCACGCCTATGTTGACGATCTTTCTGGAGAAGAGACCAGCCTTTACCGGGGGACAAGCTTCGCGGATAAAAACAATATCACCGAAACGCCGCCCGGCAAAAACAGCCCGTATCGCGGGCGTTCTATTGAAGAAAACCTCGATCTTTTCGCCCGTATGCGCGCCGGAGAATTTCCTGACGGGTCCAAAACCCTGCGCGCCAAGATCGACATGGCGCATCCGAACCTTCTCATGCGCGATCCCGTGATGTACCGCATCCGGCGCACTTATCACTACCGCGCCAAAAACGACTGGCTCATCTATCCGATGTACGACTTCGCGCATCCGCTGTCCGACGCGAAGGAAGGCGTCACCCATTCGCTCTGTTCCCTTGAATATGAAATTCATCGTCCGCTCTACGATTGGTTCATTCGGGAAGCGGAGGTTTTCCCCTCGCGGCAGATCGAGTTTGCGCGGCTTAACCTGACCTACACGGTCATGTCAAAACGGTGGCTTCTGAAACTCGTGCAGGAGAAGTACGTATCGGGCTGGGACGATCCCCGTATGCCGACCATCGCCGGACTCCGCCGCCGGGGATACACGCCGGAAGCCATCCGCAGTTTTGTGTCGCAAATCGGCGTCGCAAAGATGGATAGCGCTGTTGACATCGCCTTCCTTGAATATTGCCTGCGCCAGGACTTGAACAAACGGGCGCGACGGGCGATGGCCGTCTTACACCCGCTCAAACTCATTGTCGAAAACTGGGAAGATGGGAAATTTGAGGAGCTTGAAGCGATCAACAACCCGGAGGACACCGCATCTGGCGTCCGCAGCATATATTTTGGAAAAGAGTTGTGGATTGAACAGGACGATTTTCAGGAAGTCCCGCAGCCCAAGTATTTCAGACTGTATCCGGGCAACTCCGCGCGCTTGCGCTACGGCTACATCGTCACCTGTACCAGCTGCGACAAGGACGCTTCCGGCGCCGTAACAGCCGTGCGGTGCGTCTACGATCCTGCGACCAGGGGCGGCAACGCTCCTGACAACCGCAAGATCAAAAGCACCATTCACTGGCTGTCAACAAAACACGCGATTCCCATAACGGCGCATGTCTACGACAACCTTTTCGGCGTTGAAAAGCCTATGGAAGCGGCGGAAGGCAAAACCTTCCTCGACAACCTCAACCCCAATTCTCTTGAAGTGATTTCCTTCGCGTATGCGGAGTCGTTCCTTGCGGACGCGAAGCCGGAAGACCGCTATCAGTTTGAACGACTTGGCTACTTTGCGCGCGACCCTGATGACTGTGAGGGCAGACCCGTGTTCAACAAAACAGCCGGCTTAAAGGATACGTGGAAAAAGATTGAGCGAAAGTTATAGGGAAGGGAGCGCATACAACGGCAGGCCGCCTGCCTGCGGCTGGCTATTAGACATGCGACTTGGGGGCTTTTTGCCGATCTTTGTTGTTCCTGCTTTTTATATAATGGCGGCAGGCGGCTGCCGGAAAAGCCCCCGGCTCAGTATTTTCATTACGTCGTCAATCAATCCGTTTAGTTTTTGCTCGCTGATTTTCTTGTGGGTGAATATGGTTCTCAGGCATACAAAATTGGCGATTCCCATGAGAGTCCAGGCGGCTGTGGAAAGATCAACATCTACAAGTTCCGCATCGAATTTTTTAAGGGCGCGTATATAGCTTTCCGCGAAATTTGAATAATAGGACTCGAAGAGATGAGGGTTGATATGGACTGACCCCCATATTATTTTATAGCATTGAGGGTGTTCGTTTCCAAACCGGATAAACGCTTTGATCCCTTCCCGTTCCATCTCGTAGCGGCTTTTGCAACCCTCAATATGATTGTGGAGGTACTTCTTGATTACCACATAATAATTCTTGACTAAATAATTATAGATTGAAGTCTTATCCTGGAAATAGATATAAAATGTGCCTACAGCGGCTTTGGCATGCCTGCAAATATCCGTGATGGAAGTGTCATAAAATCCATTTTTATCGAAAAGCGTTTCGGCGGCCTCACAGATTTTGCACATCCTTTCAAACCCCAACTGGGATTTAGGTTTGTTCACTCCCTTGATGGAAGACATATCATCTAAAAAAACATATTCCATTCCGATGACTCCCATAACGTTATAACCGAACTCGACTCAATTCTTCAAGGAGATCACCGCAAACTTTGCGGGTTTCTTGGACATTCCTTAAATAAAATAGAGAATCCTCCATTTTGCCGGAGGATTCGCAGAGTTTGACAATTCTGAAAGTATAAAACAACCTCCTGCCGGTGAAGCCGCTCCGAGGTTTAAAACTGGAAGCGCGAATGCAAGAGATGTATAATAGTCTAACACATAGCGCGTGGATATGCAAGCGTCATACGGCATGGACGCTGCGTTGCAAGCGTTGCGCCATAGATGCCGAAAAAACGAAAATTTATAGAAGACAAATGATCGGATCAGGTGGAAATGTTCAAGAGTGGCTAACGCCGATAGATGCGATTAGACGGATTCGTAGACGGTTTGCCTCCGGTCCCCGCCAGGAACAGCAGCCTGCGGATGCAAGACGAATTTTTTAAAAAAATGAAAAAAAAGTTTGACAGAATATAAAACCTGTTGTAAGATGAATAATATTCATAATATGAGTAATATTCATGTTATGGAAATAGAAATGGATGGTGGGTATGAAAAAGGCATTTATAGTAGACGGGTTGCGAAGCCCTATTGGTTCTTTTTTGGGAAGCCTCAAGTCTCTGGGGGCTGCGAAGCTTGGCGCTTCGGTTATTAAGGCTTTGCTGGAAAAAAATGGAATTGACGGACACATTGTGGATGAAGTGATTGCCGGCAATGTTCTTTCAGCAGGGGCAGGGATGGGAGTCGCCCGCCAGTCCTCAATCGGCGCGGGAATCCCCGTGGAAACGCCGGCTTATAGCATTAACATCTTGTGCGGTAGCGGCATGAAGGCGATTCTGAACGCGGTTTCGGAGATTCGGAGCGGTGAAGCGGAAGTCGTCATTGCCGGAGGCATTGAAAGCATGTCGAACGCCCCATTCCTGGCTCCCGCCAAGGTACGGCAGGGCTTCAAGATGGGAGACCTTGTTCTTGAGGATCACATGGTGAAAGACGGGCTTACCGACGCCTTTGACAATTGCCACATGGGTATTACTGCGGAGAATGTGGCGGAAAAGCATGGGATCAGCCGGGAAGCGCAGGACGAATTCGCCCTTAATTCCCAGCATAAGGCAATTAAAGCGGTTGATGCCGGTGAATTCAAAGATGAAATCATCCCGCTGGAAATCACCGAAGGCAAACACACCTTTACCTTTGACACGGACGAGTATCCGAACCGGACGACCAACGCGGAAAAGCTGACGAAATTGCGCCCTGCGTTTAAACCCAACGGTACTATCACCGCCGGCAACACTTCCGGCATTAATGACGGCGCCTGCTTTTTTATCATTGCCGATGAAGATGCGGTGAAAAAACATGGCTTTAAGCCCAAAGCGGAGATCGTCGCCACCGGCATAGGCGGAGTTGATCCTAAAGTGATGGGTTTGGGTCCGATACCCGCCATCGGCAATGCGCTGAAAAAAGCGGGCATGAAGCTTTCCGACATGGAATATATTGAGCTGAATGAAGCCTTCGCCGCTCAAAGTCTTGGGGTTATCAGGGAGTTGTCCGGACTTCATGGGGAAAGCGAGCGATCCATCCTCGGACGTTGCAATGTCAATGGCGGCGCGATTGCCCTGGGGCATCCCTTGGGGGCGAGCGGCGCCCGGATAACCGTTACGCTGTTGAGCATTTTAAAAAAGCGGGACGCTCAATACGGGCTGGCAAGCCTCTGCATAGGCGGCGGCATGGGAACGGCGATCATCATCAGGAACATTCTCTAAAATTGTTAATTTTGGTCTCTTGATGACGTTATAAGTAATAAGTCAATATGACTGCCGTTAAAAGCGGTATAGTAAGGAGTTAAGGATGAGGTTGGCAGGAAAGACAGCGGTAATAACCGGCGGCGCCCGTGGCTTGGGCGAGGCTATGGCAAAACTTTTTGCGGAAAAGGGCGCGAAAGTAGTCGCCTGTGATATGGGAGATTCCCAGACGGTATATGACAATGTGGAATTTTACAAGCTCAATGTCACTGATACGGAGGCTTGTAAAAGGTTTTTTGATTACGCTGTGGAAAAATATAAGAAAATAGATATTCTAGTGAACAACGCCGGCATTACCCGGGACGCCATGACGAGAAAGATGACCGATGAGATGTGGAATGCAGTTATTGATGTGAACCTGAAAGGAGTGTTCAACCTTACGCGGCTGATTGGGCCTCACATGGAAGAAACCGGAAGCGGCAGCATCATCAATATTTCCAGCGTGGTGGGGGAATACGGAAACATCGGGCAGGTCAATTACGCCGCTTCAAAAGCCGGAGTCATCGGCATGGCAAAAACCTGGGCAAAAGAATTCGCCCGAAAGAAAGCGCCGGTGCGGTGCAACGCGATAGCCCCCGGATACATTATGACTGACATTTTGAAGACAGTTCCCCAAGAGTTGCTGGACAAATTTGCCGCAGCCACAATGCTGGGGAGGCTTGGTCAGCCTGAAGAAATCGCCAAGGCGGCGCTGTTTCTTGCGAGCGATGAATCGTCCTATGTAACCGGTACGGTTCTCTCGGTCGACGGCGGCATGAGGCTGTAAACTTCGGAGGTTTTTATGGTGCATGCGGGAATCGTCGGAACGGGAATTTACATTCCTGAAGCGAGAATGACAGCCCGGGAAATTTCCGAGGCTACGGGTGGCGTGTGGAGCGAGCAGGCGGTTGTTGACAAGCTTGGGATCATTAGCAAACCGGTCCCCGGACCAGGCGACGGGACTCAGGAAATGGGTGTCAGGGCTGCGCTGGATTGCCTTGAAAACACCGGCGTGGATCCCAGGGAAATAGACCTGATTCTCTGTATCGGAGAAGAATGGAAGGAGTATCCGCTTACCACTTCAGCCCTCTACATCCAGGACAAGATAGGGGCGGCAAGCGCGTGGGGCATTGATGTCCAGAACCGGTGCTGCACTTGCGTGTCGGCGGTTAAGATTGCGGTGGACATGATCTCTGCGGATCCTGATATCAATACGGTTATGATAGTCGGCGGGTACCGCAACGGGGATTTTGTTGATTACACTGACAAAAACATGTCAATGATGTTTAATCTGGCCGCCGGCGCAGGGGCGATGATCCTCAAAAAGAATTACGGCAAAAACATTGTTTTGGGGTCGTATATTATCGCCGACGGCTCTCTCTCCCGAACGGCGGGGGTGAAAATCGGCGGGATCAACGAACCCTTTACCCGTGATACTATTGAGGAGGGATACCGGTCGCTCAAACTGTTTGACGCCCAGAAAATGAAGGATCGGCTGAATGAAGTGAGCATGAAGAATTGGTACACATGCATAGACGAGAGCCTGCGGAAAGGAAACAAAACCCGGTCTGACATAGGCTATCTCGCCATATTGCACTTCAAAAAATCCGCCCATCTCGCGTTGTTGAAGGATCTGGGCTTGCGGGAAGACCAGTCCATCTATTTGGAGCAGTACGGTCATTTGGGACAGATCGATCAGATCCTTTCCATTCATTTGGGCTTGAGGAATGGAAAAATCAAGGACGGAACGAATGTAGTTACCTTGGCGGCTGGCATCGGATATGTCTGGGCCGCGAATTTGATTCAATGGGGTTGAATCTGAATGCAGATATTTTTACAGACCTTCATCAACAGTTTGCAGAATATCGCCCTCTACTCCATGGCGACGATTGGCATTGTATTGATCTTTCGCACATCTATAACAACCAATTTCGCACAAGGGATGATGGGTACTTTTTCCGCGTTTTTTACGGCGAATTTCACCTTGTACCATGGCATGTCTTTCTGGCTTGCCATGTCGCTGGGCGCGGTGATCGCCTTTTGTTTCGGCTTTCTTATTGATGCGGGCGTCATCCGTCAGGGACGGCAGGTGAACGCCTCTGGAAGGCAGATGATCACCATGGGGCTTATGATGATCTTTTACGCGATCATGCCGGTCATCTATGTTACAATTACCACCCGGACGCCGAATATTCCCAAATTCACCTATGAAAACATCGAATTTGCCTTTTTGGGGCAGGAACTCTACATCACCGAACACGCCCTGATCTGCGTAATTATCGCGTTGGTTGGGCTGAGCGTCCTTTTTGCCCTGCTCAAATTTACAAAATGGGGCATGGGTCTGCGGGCCACCGCGTCGAACGAGACGGTCGCTCAGATGATGGGGATCAATACAAAGCTGATCACCGGTGTAACATGGGGCATAGCGGGCTTTTTTGTGGCGATTTCCGCTTCTTCCACAGCTATGTCCCTGAACGCGGGGATGATGGGAACCGTGCAGATATACGGGTTTTTGGCCTGCGTTCTGGGAGGGGTCTCCAGCTTCTGGGCGCCTATCGCGGGATGCGTGCTGATCCCCCTGTTCCTGAACTATTCCGCCATACTGTCGCCCAAATGGTCCGGATTAATTTCCTTTATCCTGATCATGTTGATCATCTTGGTCAGGCCCAACGGTTTGTTTGGGAAACGGTTTGTGAGGAAGGTATAAAGTGGATATGAAACAGAATCACATAAGTCCGGGCGTTGCGGATGTGTATGCCGCCAAAGCCAGCTTGAGCAGGATTATCCGGCATCCCTTTTTTGGTTTTATTCTGTTTGGCATTGGAATGATACTCGTTCAGGCGTTGCAAAAACTCGGGTTGGTACATTATTCCTTTGCCAAAGCTTTGGGGCAGACGGCGATTTACGGGATCGCCGCGCTGGGTTTCAGCTTCCTGCTGGGGTATGCGGGGCTTTCCAGCCTGGGAACGGCGGGCTTTGCGGGGCTGGGAGCCTACCTTACCGGGTTCTTGTTAAACACCTATACCCAGCTTCCCTATTTTGCGGTGTTGATTGGGGTTGTGCTGGTCTCCATTATGCTGGGCGTTTCGGTGGGATTCATATCCCTGCGGATCGAAGGCATCTTTTTAGCCATCGTCACCCTGGGGTTGTCCGAAGTGTTGGGGCAGGTTTTCTTGAACGCCGACTTTACCGGTGGGCCTAACGGGATGCGGACGGGTTATATCAGGATTCTGCCGAACCTTTTGAATTTGCGGACAAATATTTCAACACTCTATTATATTGTCACGGTCATTTTGGTTCTCCTGATGCTCCTGACCAGCAACCTGATCGCCAGCCCCACCGGGCGGGCGATGCTGGCGATGAAAAACAGCGCCTCCGCAGCCCAGGCTATGGGGATCAGCCTTCTGAAATACCGCCTCCTTGCGTTCATCCTAGCCACCGCCTATGCGGGGATCGCGGGATCGTTCCACATGATCTACGGGCAATACACGGATCCGGTGCAATGGACCATCATGTTTTCCCTGAATATTTTGGCAGCTTGTCTTGTGGGAGGAGCCAAGTCAATATGGGGTGTTCTGATCGGGACATTGATTATCTTTGGTCTGACACCCTTATTCTTTCAGGATATTACATTCCTGAGGAACAATTCATGGGTTATGAGCGTGATTTCCGGCGTGTTGATTATTCTGGTTGTTATGTTTTTCAAAGGTGGCATTGTACAATTGTTTGGCAATCTGTTAATGTCTATACAGATTTGGCGGAAGAAAAAGAGGGAATATCGTTTTGGCAAAGAGGAATAACACGACACGGACAAGCCCTCCACGTTTTGTCGAGCGGTTTTGGGAACACTATTATTTCCTCATCGGGCAAATTGACGAGACGCGGGTGGAAAGGCTTGGCATCCGGGCGGGCATGATCGAACAGTACATGCCCATACGGCGGAAGCGGTTGAACCGTAGGATAGAAAAAAAGCTCGCCCTGTTTGATTATAAGGCGGAGAAAGAGCTTTCCGCGTTGCAGGACAGGTTTCTGTCGGCGGAGCAGATTTTTAAAAAGAAATACGCGCAAAAAGAAGACGCCTTGAATAAACAGTATCATCTGAAATTTCGGGAATACCGGCAAAGGTTGCGCCGCGCCGAAGGCATTGTGGACGCGGATAACAACCTTACCGGTGAGCTTTCCAGCGAATCGGCAAAGAAAGTGGATGCGTACGGGGCGACGCTGGAAGCGGAAAAGCGGGCGATCATACAAAAGGCTGCGGAGCGGTTTATCAGAAAGAAAACCACAATATCCCTAGATGGGGGGGGGGGGGGTATACCAAAACCCAGTGGGAACAGCGGAAAAAAGCGCTTGCTGAAGAACGAGACCGCTTGAAGAAGAGGCTTGAGGCGGATGCCGACGCGGAGTACAAGTCCTTTGCGGATCGTAATGAAAAGAGCGTAGTCCGCATAAAGGAAAAGCTCAACGCGGCGCGTCAAAAGTCAGAGGCGATAACCACCAAAAGCCATACCTTGTCGCTGCCGGAAGACGTGGCTCTGCGGTTGGACCATCTATGCATGTATTTCGGCGGCTTAAAAGCGGTGGACGATCTTTCTTTCGACGTTAAAAAAGGCGAGATATTCGGACTTATCGGGCCCAACGGAGCGGGCAAGACCACGCTGTTTAACTGCATCACCCAGTTTTACAAGCCTTCTAGCGGCGAGATTTGGTTTAACGACCGGTACGGAAAAACCATCAGACTCAACAAGTATGCGGTGCATAACATCATCAAGACCGGCATTGTGCGCACCTTCCAGAATATAGAATTGGTTGCGGAATTGACCGTGCTGGAAAATCTTCTGATAGCGGCGCATACCCAGTATCACTCCGGTTTTATTTCCCACATGTTTTTTACGCCAACATTGAAACGGGAAACGGCGGTCTTGACTCAAAAAGCCCTAGTCATCCTTGAGGAGATGAAGTTGCTTCACTTGAAGGACGCCTATCCGGTGGGAATGCCCTATGGGGCGCTGAAACGCATAGAACTTGCCCGTACCCTCATGGCGGACGCTTCGCTCATTATTCTTGATGAGCCTGCGGCGGGCTTGAACGAAAAGGAAACCCAGGAGCTTACGGAACTGATAAAACAAATTTCCCGGGAATATGAAGTGACAATCTTCCTGGTGGAGCATGATATGGGTTTGGTTATGGACATTTGCGATCACATCTGCGCTATTTCTTTTGGCAAAAAGCTGGCCTACGGCGCTCCAAAAGAAATCCAGGACAGCAAAGATGTGCAAGAAGCGTACTTGGGAGTGGAATGATGGCTATCCTAGAAGTAAAAAACCTGGTGGTTGAATACGGAGCCATCCGGGCGGTCAAGGGAATTAATTTTAATGTGGACAAGGGGAATATCTTCGCCATATTGGGGTCCAACGGCGCGGGCAAGAGCGCGACCTTGCGCACTATATCGGGGATCGTGAAACCCAAAAGCGGAGAGATTCTTTTTGACGGGAAGAATCTTGTAGGCAAGAGCATCTATTCCATAGCGAAATCCGGCATTTCCCATTCTCCGGAGGGCAGACAGATATTAAGCGGACTCACGGTGGAGGAAAATCTCAAGATAGGCGCCTACAGTCTTGTCAGAAAAAACTGCGGACCGGAGACCAAAAGCGCGGAACAAAATCAGGACTATGTATACGCCATGTTTCCGGTTTTGAAGGAGCGGCGGAAGCAGCAGGCAAACACTCTGTCTGGCGGGGAACAACAGATGCTCGCCATAGGCCGCTCCCTGATGTCCAGCCCCAAGCTGCTGATTCTGGACGAGCCTTCCCTAGGGCTTGCGCCGATCATCGTAAAAAATATTTTCCGGTGCATCAAGGAAATCAGTCTTACCGGAACAACCATTTTGATTGTGGAGCAAAACGCCCTGCAAACTCTGAAAATCGCCAATTACGCCATTGTGCTGGAGTTGGGAAGGATAAGCATAGAAGGCGACGCGCGGGATCTGATTCAGGACCAGCGCTTGATTGACGCTTATCTGGGAAGTAAAAAACAGGAATAACCATCGTAGTTTGGATATTCCTAATGAAAGCGAGGACACTCTTTAAGGGTAAAACTTTTAAAGATTCCTAATATATCACCTATTGGAGGAGAATATGAAAAGAGCGGGAGTAATCATCAATGTTTTTGCATTGTTGCTGTCGGCGTTCGTTTTTTGGGGCTGCCAAAAAAAAGGCGGTCAGGATAGTGTGATCCATATTGGCGCAACTATCTGTTCCGAAGGAGCCTATGCCTTGGTTGGCGTGCCCTATGGCAATTTCTACAAAGCCTATGTTGATTACATCAATCAGGCGCCTGAGTATCAGGACATACTCAAGGGACGCGCCATAAAGGCGACGATCTATGACGACAAGGGCGACGGCGCCGCAGGCAAAACCTATATTGAAAAACTGATTAACGACGATAAGGTTTTCGCCCTGGTCGGCATTCTGGGAACATGGAATGTGGTCGCCGCCAAGTATGAACTGGAAACCAGCGGGATTCCATCCGTGTATTTTGGAACCGGCGCCAGCGCCCAGATGTTCGAGCCAGCCAACGGAAACCAGCGGTACATGATGGGCGTACAGCCCTTATACAAAACCGAAGGCCGCCTTATGTATCTGCGGGCTATCACCTACTTTAAAAACGTCAAGTCCATCGGTGTGGTGTTCTCCACCGCCGACGACGGTTTGAGCCTGAAGTCCGGCATTGAAACTCAAGTTGCCATGGACACCCGGGCCGCCGCAGAGAAGCCGACCATCATTTATCAGCCCATCGGTTCTTCCGACGCCGCTTCCATCGGACCCCAGATCGCCGCGATTCAGGACTGCGATGTGATCATCGCCGCAGGCAACCAGGCGTACTTTAAGGCCATCTATTCCGCAGCTTATGCCAATTCCGTGGCCCGGCCCAAACCGGTCATTACGTCCTATGTAAACATTGCCCCCACAAATATTCCCGCCGAAGCCGTTAACCTCGGCGCAGGAGAAATTTATGGCGCCGCCTGGGTTGTCTTTAATGAGGAACTGGGCGCCAGCGCCGAGGCGGATCGGCGGCTTAAGGACTACGAAGAGTACTGCAAAATCGTCGATTGGGATTCCAGATACATCCCCGCTTCCGAAAAAGAAGCCTATAAGGTCAACGCATACGCCATGAGTTCGTATATCGCCGTAAAGACCTTCCTGACAGGCATTCAGCGTTTGAACGCTTCCGGCAAGCCCCTGACCGCTCAGAATTACCTGGAGGCCATGGAAAGCCAACGGGTTCCCATCGCCATTTCCGGCGGTGTCAGCTATGGCGGAGGAAGCCGCATAGGATTGGATTCTCTTTCTTTTGCCAAATACCAGCCCCCCGCGCCGGGAGGAACCGCTGCGGATGGGACTTTTATTGAAGCGGATCCCATGGCGTCCATTGACGAGCTGATCTCCGAAATGGGCGGTTAAACGCCGGGATTCAACAAGGCGGAGGCGCCGCTTTCCGCCCCAAGCCGGACTGCCCGGGGCGGATGTATAAAACTTTTCCAGTAGTGGAGTTGTGATTTATTTCGGAATAACAAGAGGAAGACTTATGAGTTACGATTATTCAAGCAAGGTGATTGCCGTTGACAAGGCGTTGTCCCTGGTAAAAGACGGCGATCATATTGTAACCGGCATGGCCGCCGCAGAGGCCCATGATTTCTTTATGGGCGTACATACAATTATTGACCGGGGGGTTAAAAATGTTACCGTCAGCAATTGTTTGCCCATGGCGGAAGGGGATTATTTAACTAACCCTGAGTACATTGGCAAGATCAATGTGAATTCATGGTTTTATACTCCCCAACTCAGGCGGAACCACGCTATAGACGCGGTGTCTTATCTTCCCAATCATCTTCATACCGCCGGGTGGAAGAGGCGGGATCATATCAGGACAAATATTTTTATCTGCAACGCGAGTCTGCCGGATAAGCACGGGTATGTTTCCGCGTCCCTTTCCGCCACCTATGAACGGGGAATCAGGCTGAACGCGGACATGGTGATCCTGGAAATCAACCACAAGGTTCCCCGCGCTTTCGGAGATGTGGAAATCCACGTCAAAGACATTGATTATCTGATAGAAACCAATTACGACATCCCTGAGATTCCCGATGTGGAGCCTAATGAAATAGACTATAAAATCGGCAAACTTATCGCGGACGAGATAGAGGACGGGGACTGCCTCCAGCTGGGCATAGGAGGCATGCCCAACGCCATCGCCAAATCCCTCTATAATAAAAAAGACCTGGGCGTCCATACGGAGATGCTGACCAGCGAAATGGCGAAGTTGTTTGAGGCGGGAATCATAACCGGACGAAAAAAGAAAATTTATCCCGGAAAAATGGTTTGTACGTTTGTTTTCGGGACCAGGGCGATGTACGACTTTGTTGACGACAACCCCGGGCTGGCGGTTTTGGACGGGGACTACGTGAATGACCCTTATGTGATTGGACAGAACGATCATCAAGTGTCCATCAATTCTTCTGTGGAAGTGGATGTGACTGGACAGTGCGCTTCTGAAAGCATCGGTACAAAGCAGATTAGCGGCACAGGCGGTCAGGCGGACACCGCCATAGGCGCCCAGAATTCCAAGGGCGGACGCTCCTATATTTGCCTGTATTCAACCGCCACGGTCAAAGGTCCGGACGGTCAGCCGAAAAAGGTGAGCAAAATCGTCCCCTGCCTGAACAGGGGCGCCATAGTCAGTCTTTCACGGATGGATGTAGACCGGGTTGTAACCGAATACGGCATCGCGGAATTGCGGGGAACCAATGTCCGCGAGCGGGTTCAGCGATTAGCCGCCATAGCCCACCCGGATTTCCGGGAGGGAATCATGCGGGAATCCCAGGATATGGGCATTATCGGAAGGAAGTCGTTCTGATGGCGGAATTTGAATTTCAGGAAAAAAAGGTCTACTATGAATCCTATGGTTCGGGGGAGCCTATTCTTCTCTTAAATGGCGTCATGATGTCAACGAAAAGCTGGGCTCCCTTTATCAAGAATTTTTCCATGAACAACCGCCTGATCCTGGTGGATTTTTTTGATCAGGGGCAAAGTTCATATATGACCGAATCTTACGATCACGGGATTCAGATAGCGCTGATCCGCGCCCTGCTGGATCACCTGGAACTCAAGCAGGCGAACATCTGCGGGATTTCCTACGGCGCGGAAGTGGGGCTGGGATTTGCCGTGAAACACCCGGAACGGGTAAGAAGGCTGGCGCTTTTCAACGGGGCGGCGCGCACGTCCCCGTTGCTTGCCGACATCGGCCACGCCTGGAATGAGGCGGCGAAACTGGAAGGCGGTTTGGCTTATTATCTTGCGGCGATTCCGGTGATCTACTCCGACGCTTATTATGAACGTCAACTCGCATGGATGGACAAGCGGAAAGAATTGCTGGTTCCTTATTTTGGAAATCCTGAGGTAAAGAAACGACTTGTTCGCCTTACAAACAGTTCTGAAAATTTTAATGTGGTGAATGAACTTTTCCGGCTTGATATGCCCGTGCTGGTGGTCAGCGCGGAAAAAGATTATCTTATCCCCATGAGGGAACAGGAGACCCTGACTCGATGCGTTAAAGATGTCCATCATGTTGTTCTGCCCGATTGCGGCCATGCGTCAATGTACGAAAAACCTTTGCTGTTTTGCGCGTTGACGCTTGGCTTTATCAACGCGGGACACACCCAGTTTGCCATCTGATGCTGTTCCAAAACTAACCCGAACTAGTTCGCATTTTGGAACAGCATCATCAAAATACGGTTGCTCCTCTGGTTCAACCAGAGGAGTTTAATGTACGATTCGCGTTTTACTATTATGCGCTCAATTTCATGGAGGGAAGTGTATGCCAGTTTTTAATTGTGACGGGGTAGACCTGTATTATGAAATCCACGGAGATGAAAACAGCGAACATACCGTGGCGTTTTTTAACGGCGTGATGGCTTCTGTTTCAAGCTGGCACCCGATGATCCCCGTGTTTGAGAAAACGGGTTTCAAAATCATACTTCATGATTTTAAGGGACAAATGAAATCCGGCAAGCCAGAAGGAATGTATTCTTTTGCCCAACACGCGGCGGAGGCGAAGGCTCTGTTTCAGCATGTATCTGTTGAACACGCTCATATAATCGGCACATCCTATGGCGGCGAAGTCGCCATGAAACTGGCGATTCTCTACCCAGAGATAACGGACAGCATCTCTATTATTGATTCGGTCAGCGAATTGGATGAAGTTCTGAAAGGATTTGTATTAAGCTGGAAGACCCTCTGTGACGCGGGGGATGGAGAGACCTTTTTCTGGGGCATGGCGCCGAGCCTATACGGACCGGACTTCTTTCAAAAAAACAGAGAAATGCTTGCGGGACGCGCCAGAGCCACAAAAAACGCTCCTCCCGATTATTTTGCCGGACAGAAAAGATTGTATGACGCTTTTGTACAGGATGTATACATGACCGACGAACTGGGGCGCATAACCTGTCCGGCGCTGGTCATCTGCGGCGAAGACGATATTCTGAAAAAACCGAAATTCTCAAAAATAATCGCTGATTCCATTCTCGATTCCGAATATATCACGATTCCGGACTGTGGACATGTGGCTATTTTTGAAAAAACCGGAGAACTCTGTTCGGCTGTTTTAGGATTCATTATGAAACATATAGCCGCCTGAGCCTGTTTCAAAGCGCGGATTCAGGGATATCGCAACAACACACAGGCGGCAGTCATTGACTTCCCGCCGATATTCTCTTCCATAATTGGGGAACATATAAGGTGTTTTGCGCTGTTGCGTGGAGGGACTAAACAGCCCGGTGTTATTCGCAAAGTCTGATTTATAAACTCGTTTGCCGTTCATGGCAAGCGGCGTTCTTTTCATTATGCTCTAATATTTTTATAAACGCCTCATCCAACAACGCTCGCTTTGGTTTTTTCCCCGGATCGAAAGACGTTACGGCGCGTTCAAAATATTTCAAACTATCTTCAATAAAGCTGTTTATTACAGGCGCTTTTGGCTCCATGTCTAATTCCATTCCTGATTTCTTCTTTTCCAGCAATTTGCCAATTTCTTCCAACAATTCTTTTCCTGTTATTTGCGCCAGCAATTTCTCAAATTCCATTGGCGGCGATTCATTGTGTTTTTCCATCCACATGCACGCCAGTATCGGGCGCAATACATAAAAATATTTCTTCACCTTTATTTTATCACCCTGAAGAAATTGACGGTAATTCCCGTTCGCCATGTGTAAATAATGATACGCTGACGATATCGGCGAGAAATATTCTTTGGACAATTGTTCCATAACGCTGTAAAAATAATCGTCTTTATAATATACTATTGGAGATTTGAGCCATTCAAACAGCGCCGGGTTTGATTTATTCATTAAAAACAGGGTTTTCCGCAAATCCCATCCCGAACAATCAAATTTGCCGGCGATAGGATGTTCAATCACATCTCTCTTGGGGAGAATATTTAAATACCAATTTTTATTATGGGCGTATATAAACCGAATGTCATAGTCGCTGTCGGAAGACTCAAATCCCCATGCTCTTGAGCCTGATTCTACGGCATATACTATGTTGACATTATATGTCTCTTCAGTTTCACATAATTTCTTTTGTATAGTTTCAATAATTTCTGTTTCCATAAACTTGTTATACCATAGTTTCACCTGCGCCGCAAGATGCGGCGCATAACGGTTCGGCTGCTATAAATTTATGGGTTGCGCCCTTCGGGGCGACGACTTCGCGGACTAAAGTCCGACGCCAGCCCGGATAAAGGCTTTTGTCTTTACCCCTTATCATACTTTGTCGATCACCTCCTAATTTTAAATACACCTTAAAGAATTTCGCCGCCGCAAGCCCCTCACTCCAATATCTATATCATAATTTTGATGAATATTGCTGATAACCATTGATCCAAACAGGCAAATGATATCGCGCCCTTCTTTTGTCAACAAGTTTTTCAATTCTTTATCCGTAGTGGGGTCAATGCCGCGCCCTAAAGGGCGACCTTAACGGACGAGATATTACACTCGATCATTCCAATGAAGAAGAGATGAGGGACGGACAATATCTTTTATCCTCTTATCTTTGCGTCTATTCCCCTGCCGTGTGGATGAAGACAATGGACTTGTTCAATAACATGGTTGGTTATTTAATAAGTCTTGCAAAATGCTCTGCATTTTGCTGTCTTTAATGGTTGTTGTCCAGAAACTGAAGTTTCTAAACAAGTCTAATATAAAACCTCTTCCGCGAATGCCGATTCATCGCGGCATTGCATTCTTTTTCCTTTTTTGCTACACTGCACTCATTATGATAGTAATGAAATTCGGCGGAAGCTCCATCGCCAACGCCGATAGAATCCGCAGAATGGCGGAAATTGTGAAAAAGTATGTCCCGCGCAAGCCGGTTTTAGTGTTGTCCGCAATGGGCGACACCACGGATCGCCTTTTGGAAGCCGCAGACGCCGCAATCAACACCGGAGCCTGCTCAATAGGCGAGATACAGGAACTGCACCTTAAAACCATAGCGGCGCTTGGACTTGACATCCGCGCCGAGAACGAAATCACCCCCCTGCTTGAGGAGTTGCAACACCTTCTTATGGGTGTCTCCATGATTAAAGACTTGTCGAAAAAAACAAAAGATTACCTTGTGTCGTTTGGGGAGCGGCTTTCGGCGCGGATCGCGGGGGCTTATTTCAGAACAGCGGGTGTGAACGCAAAGGCGATGGACGCATGGGACGCCGGATTCCTCTCGGACGATAACTATTCCTCGGCGTGGATACTGAAAGAAAGCTGGGAAATGATCCCGAAGAAGCTAAACCCGCTTGTCGATGCGGGCGTCTTGCCGGTGGTGACGGGTTTTATCGCCAAAACCACTCATAACGCCATCACCACACTGGGACGAGGCGGCTCGGATCTCACGGCGACCATTATTGCGGCGGCATGCGGGGCGGAAGAGGCGCAGGTGTGGAAAGACGTTGACGGCATCCTCACTGCGGATCCAAGGATTGTGCCTGACGCAAAGCCGCTGGAAGCCGTCACCTACGAAGAGGCTGCGGAATTGGCGTATTACGGGGCGCAGGTGCTTCACCCCCGCAGCATGCAGCCCTGTGTCAAAACAAGTACGCCGGTTCTGGTGAAGAATTCCTATAACGCGCGGTCGCCCGGCACCCGCATAGTCGCTTCGCTTGAAAAACCTGCGCCAGTCAGAGCCATCACCTCGCGGAGAAACGTAACGCTGGTGGACATTGTATCAACCCGCATGGTCGGGCAAGTGGGCTTTTTGGAGCAGGTGTTTTCAATGTTTGCAAAACACGGCGTCTCCATTGACATGGTTGCCACCAGCGAGGTCTCCATATCGGTGACCGTGGACGCAGCGTACGATCTAACCGGGCTGCATGAGGATATGCTCAAAATAGCGCAGGTGCATATAAAAACCGGCAAGGCGATTGTCACCATCATAGGCGATGTGGAGTGTTCCTCCGAAATATTGAGCCGGATGTTCAGCGTATGCGCGGCAGCCGGCATTCAGGCGCAGATGCTTTCCCAGGGCGCAAGCAAGGTGAACATCAGCTTCATTGTGAACGACGCCCAGTCCGCAGAAGCGGTGCGGCGGATTCACAAGGAATTTTTCGGCAAACCAGCTTCGGGAAAGCGCAACACGGCGTAGCGCGAATGCGACGCCGCGCCGCGTCCGCCGTTTATCCCAAATCCGCCGCCCGGCTGTGATATTCGGTGTGAAGCAACTTTTTTGCGCGAGGGCTTAACGGTTCTGTGTAGAAGGACTCGTAGACCCGCTTTATATCGGGGTTGTCATGGCTGCACCGGACAGCCGTTTTCCGATCTTTGTCGTAGAGCGAGCGCATTCGATCAGTCCGAATGTCGTCGGTCATGGGTATTTTTGTGCGCGGCTGTCCGCCGCCACCGATACAGCCGCCCGGACACGTCATCACCTCCATAAAATCATAATGCGCCGCAGGCGCCGCATCCTATCGCATCTCGCTGATCAGGGTTTGGGCGTTTGCTATACCGTAGCAATCATGAAATATGCGGTTCGGGCGGCCGCCTCCATCACCCCTCCGGTGGCGCCGAAGATAATGCCCGCGCCGGAGGCTTCGCCCATGAGGGAATCATAGCCGCTGTCCGGAAGGCTGTGGAAATCAACACTCGTTTCTTTTAGCCAGCGGGCAAGCTCGCGAGTGGTGATCACCTGATCCATATCCCGCATATCCTGAACGCCCAACGCTTCCCCGCGTCCCGCATCTCCTCCCGCCGAATTTCAAACTTTTTGGCGGCGCAGAGAGTGAGGGCTACGTTCACAATCTTTTTGGGATCAATGTCCCGCTCCCTGGCAAACTACGCTTTCACCGTGGGTCCCTGCATACCGACAGGGCTTTTGGCTGTCCAAATGTGGGGAATGAGTTCGGGGCGGAAGGTCTCGACAAACTTCACCCAGGCTGGACAGCAACTGGTAAACTGGAGCAAGGGCTTGCTATGCGCAACCCGATCCACCAGTTCCGCAGCTTCCTCCATAATGGTAAGGTCAGCGAAAAAAATCCATGTCCAGCACGTAATTTGCGCCCAGCGCCCGCAACGCGGCCACCATCTTGCCCTGCAAAAAAGCCCCGGACGCGATGCCGAACGCCTCGCCGATCCCCACCCTCACCGACGGGGACGTGTGGAAAATCACGATCTTGTCCGGATCGGCAATCGCCTCCCTGACCGCCTCGTATTCATATCGCTCGGTGATGGACGCGGGCGGATAGATATTGGCGCACTGCCCGCAGTGGATGCAAATGGCCGTGTCTCCTGTTTTAGCCAAATTGTATAACGCGCCTACCGCCATCTCATTCTCGCACACCTTGCGGCATGCGCCGCATTGTATGCACAACGCCTCGTTGTGGACAATGGGTGGATTGTCACCTTCAATGGGTATCCTGATATCCACGTATTGATGTTTGCTCATATTATATCCTTATTAATATTACTTATTAATAAAGATTCTATATTTTATTTATCCATTGTCAATGCCGGAAATCTCCGAATCTATAACGCGCTTGAACCGCTGAAAAGGCGCATCGGGTCTCTTGAGCAAAACGCCGAGTCCGCCTATACTGGAATCAAGCGTCATCCTGCAAAGCAGGAGGGACGCCATAGAGCGGGTGTGAAACCTGCCGCCCTGGAGGGTCGCTCCAGGGCGGCATTGATCCACCCGCAGATAAAGAGAGGTGCAATGAAACTGGCGCTTGTTGGCTATGGAAAAATGGGCAGGCGGATAGAGGAAGTCGCTGCGGCAAGGGGGCATGAGATTGTCGTCGTCATCGATCCCCATGTCAAAGAGAAAATTTCGCGGTTGGGCGCGGAGATCGCCGCATCCTTTGACGCGGCTGGCGCAACTGGCGCTACGAAAAACCTCGGCGAGGCGGACGCCGCGATTGAATTCACCCAGCCGGATAGTGTTGTCGGCAATATACAAGAGCTTTCCCGAAGGCGCATTCCGGCGGTGATTGGCACGACAAACTGGTATCATCGTCTTGACGAGGTGAAGCGCATCGTAGAGACGGACGGATCGCGTCTTTTGTACGCGCCGAATTTCTCTCTGGGCGTGAATATTTTTTACCGCGTCGTGTCCTACGCCGCCAAATTGATGGACTCCTTCCCTGAATATGACGTGGGCGGCTATGAAATTCACCATAATGGGAAGAAAGAAAGCCCGTCCGGAACGGCGAAAATCCTTGTGGAGAAGATTATCGCCGAAATGAGGCGTAAAAAAACGCCGGTATGGGACGCGCTTGACCGCCCTCCATTGCCTGAAGAACTTCATTTTTCCAGTTTGCGTGTCGGATCGGAGCCGGGCGCCCACGCGGCGCGCTTTGACTCCACGGCTGACACAATAGAAATAAAGCACACGGCGCGCAACCGCGATGGATTCGCGCTCGGCGCGGTGCGGTGCGCGGAATGGCTTGCAAGCGAGAAAGACGACGGCGTCCAGCGCGGAGTTTTCACCATAGATGATTTTTTGGAGGATATGTGAACAGAGGCGCAGGATTAGATTTTAGAGGGGCGTTTACCGCGCTCGTAACCCCGATGAAGCCAAACGGCGATGTTGATTACGAAGGCTTCCGTACGTTGATTGATTTCCAACTCACTCAGGGCATCGACGGTCTCGTGCCGCTCGGAACAACCGGAGAAACGCCGACGCTGGACGAAGACGAAGAGGAAAAGCTCATCAAAATAATAGTGAAAGAGGCGAAGGGCAAGGTTCCGCTCATTGTGGGCGCTGGCTCCAATTCCACAAAGTCAGCGGTCGCCTACGCCAAACGGGCGAAAGAACTCGGCGCGGACGCGGCTCTTGTGGTGACGCCTTACTACAACAAGCCCAATGACGAGGGTGTTTTCCTGCATTTTGAGACCGTGGCGAGAGAGAGCGGCATTCCCGTCATCATCTATAACATAGGATCCCGCACCGGAAAAAACATCGGCGTGCCGCTCATGGAAAGGATGTCCCTGATTCCGGGCGTTATCGGCGTAAAAGAATCCTCTGGCGACATCGGGCAGATGGGTGACATCATAGCCCTCGCCGGAAAACGCAAAGCGGAAGGCAAGAGTTTCTTTGTCCTTTCCGGCGACGACGCGCTCGCCCTGCCCGCGCTTGCGCTTGGCGGAGACGGCGTTGTCTCGGTGGCGTCCAACCTCGCGCCCGCAAAAGTCACCGCTCTCATCAAAGCCGGTCTTGACGGCGACTTTGCGACGGCGCGGACATTGCACTACCAACTCCTGCCTTTTATCAAAGCCGCGTTTATTGAAACAAACCCCATCCCCATCAAAGCGGCTCTGAACATGGCGGGGCTTCCCGCAGGGCCGGTTCGCCTGCCGCTCGCTCCCCTCTCGGAAAGTAGCAGAAAGGCGCTGGAAGCGGCGGTAAAAGGGCTGAACAGGGGCTGAACGTCTGCGAAACGTTGTGTTTCCCGTGAGAAGGCGTGGCGGAATGTCTGTGGAATATGCGAAAGCGTTCCGCAGAACGCTCTCCGCGCCCCTGCGTGGCAGAAATTGTTGTGAAAAATGATTGGCAAAATAACTTGCATATAATAATCTATTTTTTATGGAGGACATTTTATAGAACATAAAATTGCTGAATTTGATAAATTCGCAGAGAATTATAATGAGATTACGACAGTGGGTAAATTTGCAAAATACAGGAATACGATCTTTGTTTATAAAGCAGATTATTTAAAACATCTTCTCGAAAATGAACCAAAAAGCATATTAGATTTCGGATGTGGCATTGGATTGTTTATACCTTATCTGCATGACTCTTTTAAAAACGCAAAACTGTATGGTTGTGATATTTCGTCGAAATCAATAGAAATTGCAAAGAAAAATTTTCTTTATTGTGATTTTGATGCAATAGAAAATATTAACAATCTGCAAATTTATAGAAAATTGATTGTATAATTACAGTTTTACACCATATTTCACAAAATGAACATAACTATTGGATAAATGGATTATATAATATACTTACAAGAAATGAAATTGTATTTTTTGGGGGGGTATGTAATAATATTTGATCATAATATGAAAAATTCGATAACGAAACCAATTGTAAAACGTTCAGAAATTGACAAAAATGCTGGTATAGTGGTTCTAGGCAGAAACACCTGACGCCAACAATCGTAAATTGCAGTTTGAAGCGAATCACAAAGAGGGGCGGCGCCGCGTAAAACACGCTTCATATTCGCCCATCCTTTCTCC
>JAISCC010000157.1 GCA_031265845.1 Treponema sp. | reverse complement strand
CCCCCCCGCCCCCCCCCCCCCCCCCGCGCCCCCCGCCCCCCCCCCCCCAAACGGTATAAACATCTTTTACACTTTCGATCATAAGAAAAAATTGATAGATTGCGCTGGAGCAATTTGGTATAGCGGCATAATATACACTCATAAGAAACATGATACACGCCGAATGAAAGAATGTCAAGCCGTTTTAAAATATTTTTAAATATGCCGCTCATCGCGGGCGTGTTTATACATGGAAACATACAGGACGCGCTTTTTATGGATCAGGCGGTTTCGCATTTCACCATCGACACGAGCGGCGGAGTAGGCCACATTAAAGCCATGCTAAATGGACATGGTAATGCCACTACTACCTAACTTCCCCCTCGTAACATTTTCGGTATAGTATATCCGCTTTTATAATAATAAGTCTAGAACATTACCGATAAGTTGGCGTCAAGCCGCAGGGTGGTGGTCTGCGATTACCTGGTCATGGTCGTCTAGCCCGTTTGTTTATCTCCATAATAATCAGATTGTTCCTGATGCTTGAAAAACTATCACTTCCACTGGAATATGCTGCGCCATAAACTCCAAACACCCCGAATCAAGGGACGAGCCAAGCGGCGTTGAGCGAACGCGCCAGCTTTTAAGCCAAAAACGCGGTTCCTTGAAGCGTTCCGTCCGCGAGAGCCGCAAGAGGGCGGGGGAAGCCGCCGTTGGCAAGGATCACAGGGATGGCGTAGGACGCGCACAGTTGCGCGGCGTCCAGTTTAGTGGCGACGCCGCCCGTGCCAAAGCTGTTCACGCCGTCTATGCTGACGCCTGCCCGCGCCGAAGCGATGTCTTTCACTTCGGTTATAAACTCGGCGTCGCTGTGAATCTTGGGATTCTTGGTGTAAAGCCCGTTTACATCGCTAAACAAAATAACCAGGTCCGCGCCCCACAGAATCGCGGATTGAGCCGCTAGCGTGTCATTGTCGCCTATCTTGATTTCTTCCACGCCCACAGTGTCGTTTTCATTGATGATGGGAATAATGCCCTCGTCAACCAGCGTAAAAATCGTGTTCCGCATGTTGAGACTGCGGAGGTCGTCGCCAAAATCGTCCAGTGTAAGCAGAATTTGCCCTATGTGGAGTCCATGCGGGGCAAACGCCCGTTGCCATGCGACCATGAGTTCAACCTGCCCCACAGCGCAAAGAGCTTGCCGGTAGTGTATGTCCTTCTTCCGCTCCCATTTGCCAAGCGTGGAAAGCCCCGCGACCTGGGCGCCCGAAGAAACCACTGCGATCTGTTTGTTCCGCCTGTAAAGCTCCGCCACCTGCCCGGCGAGCGACGCTAAAAAAGAGTCGCTTATTCTGCCGTTTTTGTCGGCCAGCGTGTTCGATCCGAGTTTTATAACGATTTTTCGCGCGTCCGCTATGAGTTTTGCCGTCATCTATGCCTTTTCACCTTTTTAACCTCGCCTAATCTGTCCGTCGCCTGTTATCCGGTACTTTATAGATGTGAGGGCGTCAATGCCCATTGGCCCCCGTGCGTGGAATTTCTGCGTGCTAATGCCGAGTTCGGCGCCAAAACCAAACTCGCCGCCGTCCGTAAAACGGGTTGAAGCGTTGACATATACGCATGCGGCGTCTACGCGCCTGCAAAACCGCTCCGCCGCCTTCAGATCATTGGTGAGAATAGCTTCCGAGTGCCGCGTTCCATAACGGTTGATATGCGCAATGGCTTCATCAAGCGTATCCACGGTTTTGACCGCCAGCACATAATCAAGAAATTCCGTGGACCAGTCGTCTTCGGCGGCGTCTTTAATGACGCATGGCGCGGTTGGAGCGGCGTTTTTCGCGCGTTCATCGCAACGGAGTTCCACCTTTCCCGCAAGCCGTTCCGCCAAAAGCGGCATAAGCGCACAGACGGCGTTTTTATGAACCAGCGCCGTCTCAACCGCGTTGCATGCGCCGGGCTTCTGAATTTTCGCGTTTTCGATGACATCAACCGCATTTTCAATATCCGCTGATTCATCAACAAAGATATGGCAATTGCCCTCTCCGGTTTCGATCACCGGAACACGCGCATTCCGCGCCACCCGCTGGATAAGATCGCGCCCTCCCCGCGGAAGCGCCACGTCAATAAAACCGCGGGCTTGAAGTATCTCGTCAACCTCATCACGATTGCCGGAATCCGCAAGGGCAACCGCGTCAGGAACGCCCGCCGCGTTGCGGGCAAGCCCCGCCTTTATTGCGGAAACAAGAGCGCGGTTGGACTCAAGCGCAGCCGAGGATCCCCGCAACAGCACAGCGCAACCCGCCTTGTACGCCAAAGCGAAGGCGTCCACCGTAACATTAGGACGGGATTCGTAGATGACGGCGGCGACGCCCAAAGGCACGGTTATCCGCTCAATAAAAAGTCCGTTTGGCGTTTTCCAGCCCGCCCTCACGGATCCAATTGGATCGTCAAGCCGAATAATGGCGCCGACGCCTTCTATAATGCCGTCAATGCGCGTCCCGGTGAGAGACAAGCGGTCTATGAGGCTTTCTTTCATGCCGACGGAACGCGCCTTACCCACGTCAGTCGCGTTTGCGGCGAGAATAGCCGCTCGTTCCGTATCAATAGCCGCGCGCACCGCCTCGAGCGCGGCGTCCTTTTGCTCGCGATTCTGCGCTCCAAGAACACTTTGCGCCTGCTTTAAACTGTGAAAAACAGATTCTAACATTGATCAGCATCCCTTGCTTGTTTCAAAACTTGTTTCGCAGTGAGGTCTTGCCGCCCTCTTAAGGGCGGGAAGATTCATTTTGGAGCAATCGCCTGGGCTGCCCCGCCCTTTACATCCTGCCCTCATACACCGTCCGCTCCGCGCCGTCTATGGTTACAGTGATATGCTCCTCAAAAAACCGCATCGCATCCGGCACCTGCTCCACATATACAATGTTCGGGTTGATGTTGAGCACATAGTCTTTCGGCAATTCTGAGGCGCCTTCCAAAATAACGCCGTCAACAATACGGATAATAGGCGTAAACGATTCGTCCAGCGTGTGGGTCACCAGTATCTCGCCGCCTTTTTTCTTCAAAATGGCTGCGGCTTCTTGCAAATCCGCGACACGGACGATGCGCCCGCTGGCGCGTCCGCCGAAGCCCTGCGCCCCGCGTCTCAGTACAGCGCCGATGAGGTGAACGCGGATGCAGTTTGCCGTAAGCGGCGAACCTAACGGCAAGCCCGCTGCAATGACCACCTTTTCGGTAGTCCGCGCAAAGCCTTCTTTAATTACGGCGGATATACACCCCTGTATTACGGCTTCGGAGTCGTTTTCTTTCTGAACGCTCACCGGCGACACGCCCCACCACAGCAACAGCCTGCGCTTGACCTTTTCATCGCAGACAGCCGCGACAATCGGAAGTCCGGGGCGATATGCGCTGATAAGCTGCGCCGTGCGTCCGGTCAAAGTCGGCGTAACGATGCACACCGCCCCTATGTTGTCGGCTGTCAAGGTCGCCGCCTCCGCAATAACATGACTCAAATCCTGTTCATGCCTGCTCAAAAGGCGGCGGCGCTGGGCGAGGGTTTTTTCATAGGCTTCAGACGCTTCCGCAGTGCGGGCGATGCGATCCATCATTTCAACGGCAAGCTCTGGATACGCGCCGTTGGCGGTCTCGCCTGAAAGCATAACGCAGTCCGCGCCGTCAAGAATGGCGTTAGCCACATCGCCGGCTTCCGCGCGCGTGGGTCTGGGATTGCGGATCATTGAATCGAGCATCTGGGTCGCGGTAATAACCGGCTTTCCTTTGAGGTTGCACAGGGTGATAATGCGCTTTTGCTCAATCGGCACCTGTTCCGGCGGAATTTGTACGCCGAGATCGCCGCGCGCCACCATAACGCCCGCCGAAACACGGATGATATCTTCTATGTTGTGTAACCCCTCGTCATCTTCTATCTTGGAAATCACCTGCATGTCCGAGCCGATTGCGGCGAGGTACTTCTGGATGTCGGTGACATCCGACGCCTTGCGGATGAAAGACGCCGAAACATAATCCATGTCCTGCTGATGGCCAAAGAGCATATCCCCCTTGTCTTGCTCGCTCATGGCCGGAAGCCGCGTATGTACGCCCAAAATATTGACATTCTTTTTTGAACCAAGGTCTCCGCCCGCCTCAACCGTACATTGTATGACGCGCCCTTCAATGGCGTTCACCATAAGCGCGAAAAGGCCGTCCGCGATCAGGATGCGCGCGCCCGCTTTTACATCGTCCGCCAGTTGCGCGTAGTTCACGGTGAGCCGCCCCTTCCGCGTGAACGCGCCCTCTTCCCCGAACAGCCGCACCGCGTCAACTTCGGCTATGACATCAAAAGGCTCTCCATTGATCAACTCAATATCGCCGCCGCCTTTCACCACGCCCGTCCTGATTTCCGGACCCTTGGTGTCCAGCATAAGCGCAACCGGAATGCCTTCGGCTTCCGAAGCCCGCCGCACCATAGCGATGCGCCCCCCGTGCTCTTCATGGCTGCCGTGGGAAAAGTTGAACCGCGCAATATTCATGCCCTTTCTGATGAGGGAACGCGCCATATCAACCGAAGCCACAGCCGGCCCCATCGTACAGATTATATGCGTGTTACGAACAGTTTTCATAAGACACTCCAACAGGTATATGATTGTGCTTTTTCAAAACATGACATGTTAAAAAGCGTCTTTAGTGTATACGTTATGCGGGTTTGTTTCAAGTGATCGTTTCAAAAAGAGGCTCCCGCAGGCTATTCCCCGCTTGGAAATGGTAAAAAAAATACAACGCGGCGTTACATCGCGTGTTGACAAGAGCGGCGCTTCGCGCTATAGTATTACGTATGAATATAGTTATAGAGCGTTTCAATACGGTCGCCTTGACGAACAGTACGCGTCGCCTGATTCCCGCAGGCTTCCCGCGCCCGCGTGTTAGCGCCGCCGTTCAGTCCGTTGCCCCCCCCCCCCCCCCGCTAGGTCTAGCGGCAGCCAGTTGTAGGGGAACCGGCGCGGCATTGCCTCGCCGTTGCGGTCTTTCCAACGGGCTTCTTTCCCGGTTTTCAGGCGGTTTCCCGCCGGACACGCTCGCTTTTTCCGCCCTTTTGGGCGTTCTTTTCCCGCTTGCAGGACTTCTTGTTCCCGCCCGAAGAAATCTTTTAATCGTCCAAAGACTTCTTATTATTATTCCAAGATTTCTTGGAATCGTTTCAAGACTTCCTGTAATCATTCCAAGACTTCTTGCAACCGCTCAAAGACTTCCTGTAATCATTCCAAGACTTCTTGCAACCACTCAAAGACTTATTATTATTATTCCAAGATTTTTTGGAATCGCTCAAAGACTTTCTGTGATCATTCCAAAACTTCCCGCAACCGCTCAAAGAAGTCATGAAACCGCTCAAATATCACTTTTTATAGCCCGGAGAGCGCGTGTGAACGCCCGCCGGGTAATTACATAAAATGTGGAGGAGGAAAAAACTCAATGGGAAGAAACTATATTCCCGTTAATGACGCGGAATTTGACCGTTGGTTCAAATTTCTCATTAGCTACACGGAGCAAAAGTGTTCCGGCAGCCCGCCGGCCTGGGATCACATCCCCCAGGCGGCGCTGACCGGACTGGCGGACGCCTACGCCGCGTGGACCACGGCGTATACGCCAACCCTGGGACCCCACACGCCCCAGGAGACGCGGGAGAAGAACCGCGTCCGCGCAAGCGTGGAACACGTGGTACGGGGCTTCGTGAACCGGTACCTGCGATTCGATCCGGTTACGGACGAGGACAGGGACAACGTGGGGGTTCCCAACCGCGACATGACGCCCACGCCGGTTCCGAAACCGGAGGATGCGCCTGAGGTGGAGGTGTCGACGCCGCTTCCAAGGACGCTGCGGTTCAGGTTCAGGCGGATAGGGTCGAAACGATGGGGGAAGCCGGAAGGCGTACACGGGCTTGAGCTTCTGTGGATGATAGCGGACGCGCCGCCGGTGAAGATCGGGGACTTTCCCCATTCCGCGTTCAGCACGAGGAACCCGCTGGAACTGGCGTTTGACGAGGACAAGAGAGGGAAGCGGGTGTATTTTGCGGCGCGATGGGAGACCGGCGCGGTGAAGAAGGGTCCCGAGAGCGACATTTTCAACGCGATCATCCCCTGATTAGCTAACGGGCGGAATCATGGGAAGCGGGTGGCATTGTTGAAACGGCTCCCGCTTTTCGCGGTTCCGCGTATCACAGGAAACATGCCCGTATGGGCGGTTAAAATAGAGTTATGCGAAAAGGCGTTTGCCTTTTTGAAAAATGGCGTGAAAACGCGGCTCATAACTCACGGAAGATACTTTCTCTTGAGGAGGGATTATATGAAAAACAGAGCGTTTATGAAAAAGACGCTTTTAGCGGCGGTTCTGTGCGCGGCGTTGTCCGCGTTCATGGGATGCGATGACGGGTCCAAAGACCCGGAACGCGAGACATACACGGTAACGTATAACGCCAACGGCGGAAGCGGGACGGCGCCGTCCGCGCAAACGGCAAACTCTGGCTCAAGCGTTACTCTTTCTGGACAAGGGAGTTTGACGTACAGCGGGAAAACGTTTAACGGCTGGAACACCAATTCAGCCGGTACAGGCACGGCATACACTGCTGGAGCGTCGCTGACGGTTGCCGGGAATAGTACCTTGTACGCGCAGTGGACGGCTGTCCAATACACGGTGACGTATAACGCCAACGGCGGAAGCGGGAACGCGCCGTCCGCGCAGACGGTCAACGCCGGTTCAAGCGCGACGCTTTCTGGAAAAGGGAGTTTGACGTACAGCGGGAAAACGTTTGACGGCTGGAACACCAATTCCAGCGGCACGGGCACGGCATACGCCGCCGGAGCGTCGCTGACGGTTGCCGGGAATGTCACCCTGTACGCGCAGTGGATTTCCCAGAATGCTGGCGGCGTTACCTACGTCTTGCGGCCGAATCCCGGGTATGACGATTACGTCTGCGTGGCTGACGACATGCTGCCCGCGGGGTTTGCCGTGAACGCGGGGGATCAGGTGACGATCTCCTTTTCCGTCAAAACCGGCGTCCCGCTCTCAACCTTCACCATAGGCATAGCGGACTGGACGAATGGAGGAGGCTGGACAGCCCCGGGCTGGGACGATCCGAAAGAGGTGGCGGCGGACGGCCAATACCACAGCGTGGAGTGGACGCTGACGGCGGCGGCTTCCGGGCCTGCGGGCGACAATCCTCTTGCGATTCAGTTTTCAACGAGCGGCGCAAGCGAACCGGAGATTGCGATTTATGTCAGGGATGTGTCCATAAACGGCGGCGGAGAAACGGATCCGCCCGCGCCCGCCCAATACACAGTGACGTTTAATACGGACGGAACGACGGAAACGCGGACAGTGAGCGGCGGCGGGACAGTGGGCTCAAACATGCCTTCCAATCCCGCCAAGAGCGGCTATAGTTTTGACGGGTGGTACACCGCGCAAAACGGCGGCGGCAGCCAGTTCACCGCTTCCACGCCGGTAACCGGCAGTATAACGGTGTACGCGAAGTGGAGTTACACCGGGGAAACGGATCCGCCCGCGCCCGCCCAATACACGGTAACGTATAACGCCAACGGCGGAAGCGGGACTGCG
>JAISCC010000078.1 GCA_031265845.1 Treponema sp. | reverse complement strand
CAGCAAAAGCGGGGACCTGAGCAAGGTGGACGCCATAAGCGGAGCGACGATAGCCTTTAACCAGTTCAACGAAGCTGTGGAGCTTGCGCTGGAGAAGGCGAGAAAGTGAGGATGGGGCGAGGCGAAAGGCGGCTGTGAAAAGCCGCCTTGGCATGTGCGTATAATAACGGGCGGAATATTCTGACGGATCGATTGTAAGAGGATTTCTGGTTGGATATACGAATGAAAATGAAATTCTGCGTTTTATGCGCAAAGTCTGGTTTAATACCGTGCCGAACCTTTGGCTCGCGCTTGTCGCACGGAGGTTCATTGGACTATCTTTTTCAAATCTCATTCATTCATCCCATAGTGACCGCTATCAAACTAATTGCGGAAATGAGGAAAATCACCTGCGGCGGCTAGCTGTCTTTAGCCGTCATAACGGGCGTTCCCGCCTATCCGCTATACGCTCCAGATTCCGAAACTCTGCGCTTCCATACGGCAACAGCCTTCACGCAAGGAACAAGAGCCGATGGCGTAGATTGGTTCGCCCGTCAAGGATACACCCGCTTCAGCGGCGATGGGACCTGAATTTACGGCAAGAACCAGATCGCCCCGGCGGTATACAAAGAGCCGCTTTTCCGCGTGGAGAATTTTGAGATTCGGTTTTGACTGCAAATCCGGCTCCGCGTGGCGCAACTTCAGCAACGCCTTCATCGTGCTGAGCAGCGAATTCGGGTCGCGCTGCTGTTCCTCCACTGTTGGAGCGTCCGCGCGTGGATCCACCGGAAGGTAGAGCTTGTCCGGTTCGGCTGTAGAAAAGCCCAGATTTTTGCTTTTGTTCCACTGCATGGGCGTACGGCTCCCGGTGCGGGTATAGCCGCCTTCTTTGGTCGGCAGATACAGGTAGCGCATACCGATTTCATCCCCATAGTACAGGAAAGGAACGCCCGGCATGGTAAAGAGCAGCGCGTACGCCAGCGCAAGCTCCCGGCTCGACAAATTGCCGCTGATGCGCCCCGTATCGTGATTGCCCGTGATTAGGCTGATATAGCCAATCTCCTTGACGCTTTCGTACCACGGGAGATACTGGTCAAGGAACCGTCTGATATCGCCGTTCCCGTCCTTTTTGAAGAAACTATTGTCATTGAAAGGGTGCAGATTGCCGTCCAACTGGTAATCCCGCATAAGGCTCCGGTACCCGCCACCGGCGTGGTCAAGCAGAAAATCCATGTGAAAACCCGCGCCGAGCGCAAGCGGCGGATTGCTCCATTCGCTCACCAGAGCGGCTTCCGGGTAGTCCCTATCCAACATGGCGCGTACGTCCTTCCACACTGCGGACGTACCGCTTTTTCGCTCGTCGTCAAATTTCACCAGAGAATCCGCCATATCCACCCGGAAGCCGTCCGCGCCGGCGTCCAGCCAGAAACGCATGATATCTTTGAGGGCTTCCCTTGTGGCGAGCGCATCCGGGTGGGTGACGGGAAACTGCCACGGCTCCCTGGGGTTGAGGAACCCGTAATTCAGGGCGGGCTGGCATTTGAAGAAATTGGTGACGTACGAAGCGTTGCGCGGCACCTCGCCTGCGATAAGGCGCGCGCCGTCCGCGTCCCACGTAAACCAATTGTCCGTCCATATATACCGGTTCCAGTACTCATTCGGCGCTTCTTTCTTGCTTTCCAGAAACCATGGATGTTCCTCGCTCGTGTGTCCTGGCACCAGATCAAGCAGTACATGCATGTTCCGCTCATGCGCTTCGGCAAAAAGTCGCTTCAAATCTTCGTTTGTCCCGTAGCGGGGAGCGGTCTTCCTGTAATCCCGCACGTCATATCCCGCATCCTTGAAGGGCGAATCAAAACAAGGATTGAGCCACAATGCGTTGCACCCCACATCCTTGATATAATCGAGTTTTTGAATGACACCTTCAAAATCCCCGATTCCGTCTCCATTCGCGTCATAAAATGATTGCGGATAAATCTCGTAGAACACCGCCTCATCCAACCATTTTGGCATAATCTCCTCCTTAAAGACGCTGAGTTTGTTCCAAAAATTGTGAAACAAGCCCAGTATATATCCGAATGTATGAAAAATCAACCTGTTTTTAGTGAAAGCGGGCGAGAGTCCGGACTCTTGACAATTCTGATGATGCGGAATGCCATGTATCCCTGAAGGATCCCATAAATCGTGGTTTTTTGTCCTTTTTCACTGGAAAAAACATAAAAACCTGCAAGTGCAACAGGCTCCCAGACGGGCAAACGCCGGACTGTATCGCGCCGGATCAGAAACATGAAAAAAATCGTGAAATCCCTTGTAACAGTTCTTTCCATTTTCGTTCTCTTCTTTTTTGCGGCTTGGCTTGCGTTCCGTTTTCTCCCCTATCCTGAATTGGCGGCGTTCCAGAAACGGGATTACAGTCTTGTACTCACGAATAAAATGGACTGACGCTGAGGGTGTTTCCCCGGCGCAAGACGGCGTTAAGCGGGAGTGTACGGATTACAAGACATTCCTCAAGGCGTACGAAACGTGTTTATTAAAACAGAAGACAAACGGTTCTACTATCATAGAGGCGGGCGGCTCATAAAGCCCCATGCGCGAGGGGCTTGGCGGGAAAATGGATGAAGCTGCTGACGCGCTGCGACTTGAGGCGCGGTTTTCAAAAAACGCCATTCTGGAACTTTGGCTCAACGCGATTCCTTTTGGAAACGACATTGAAGGACCCGGCGTTTTCAGCCGCGCCCGTTTCAGCGTGGCTGCCACGGAATTGGGCGATGCGCGAGTCGCGGCGCTTGCTGTTGTTCCGCGCCGCTCGGGTTTGTACGACCCGGTTTACAACGCGGCGGCTTCGCTTGTCGCGGCGCGCAACAACTTGCCGTCCGTTGCAATGGAGATGGCGCAGCCGCTGTAGCGGAAGCCGCCGCGCCAGTGGACGCTCCGGCGATGGATGCCAAAACTCCTTTCTACGCGCCGCACTTTACGGAAAGGACGCGATCTCTGCTTTTAAACTATACGGAGTCTTTGGATGGCGCCTCTGGAGATCAAATTCAGCGTCCTGTCAAAACAACGCTTGATCTTGATCTCCAGCTTTACGTCGAAGAACGTCCCTGCACGGAACTCGCAAAACTCGCTCTAATCGTGTGAGCGACGGATCCGTATTGGCGATAGAGAATTCGACCGGCTGTGCTATGCGGGTTCGGCTTCGTGGTTCGATGACGCTGTTTCTGGCAAGATAGACGGAGTACAGGCGCGGAATCAGCCCGGCTCATGCCTAAAGCCGTTTCTGTATGCGCTCGCCCTGGGCAGCGGCTTTTGTCTCAACGCTATTCCGCTTGATATTCCGAGTGTTTTTGGCGCGTAAGAAGCGTATATACCCGTAAATTTTAACCGCAGGTTTAACGGGCCGGTGCGTATGCGGATTGCGCTCGCCTCGTCTCTGAATGTTCCGGTTTCGCGGGGAAAGCGGACGGTTTTTATTGAGGATGATGTGAGCGGCGATCAGGTGGAGTTTGAAGTGCGGTGATTTTTTTTCCATACACGAGGTTGCGGCGAAGTCACAATTTTATTTTTATAAAAATGGTTTAATCCCCCGCGCCTTGAGTCGAAAAACTGGGGCGCAGGGGATTTGTTCTCCCGCATATGTACGACCGCATACGCGAATATTTTCAAGGAGAAATCTTCAATACCCCACGAACCAAAGGTTCACGCTTGCCGCAGAGATTCTTTATTTTACAGAGCTTTTCCCAAAACCAAATGGATAGGGCTAGTGAAGTTATATATCTCGCATGATTCTGCGGGTCAAGTTTAGCCTTTAGGTCGCGGCATTAAACCCCGCAACGAATAAAAAAAACTTGACCATATCTTTTTTTTGGTATACCTTATAAAAGATATGCGTACTCGAAAGAAATTATCTTTAACACGGCATCCGGGCGTCGTCTTCTGGCTGATCTTTGCGGTCGCGCTGATTTCGCTTTTGGTTTTCAACCGAAAAGTAATTCTCTCCAATCTGTACAGTTTGGGAGTCAACCTTCCGGGCTTTCTCAAGCAACAGGTTGTCCTCGTTCCGGCTGAAATGGAAGAAGAGTCCGTATCCGAGACGCCTGCGCCGCCGCTACAGGCGCAGAATCCTGTCATCGAAAATCCCGCGCTGGACATGCCGCCCATTCCCATTGAACAGCTTGCGCCGGATGCGGTGCAGTCTCTCGCCGTTCCCGATGCCGACGAAGCGCCTGTTGAAGCGCGGAATGAACAGGCGAGAACGCTTTATTTTCTTTCTATAGATCAAAACGGCAATCTCCACCGTATAGCGGTGAAACGTATATTGTCCAATACAGAGGCGCCTCTCACCGAAACCTTACGGGCGCTTTTGGCCGGGTTGTCCAAAAGCGAAGAAGAGCGACGATTCATCTCTCTCATTCCAGAAGGAACGGAACTATTGTCGGTCGCTGTTCAGCAGGGAACCGCCTACATCAATTTTAACGAAGAATTTCTTTACAACACGCATGGTAAAGAGGGCTACGCCGGGCAGATCAATCAGGTATTGTGGACGGCGACTGAATTCCCCACAGTGAAAAGAGTGCAGATACTCATAGATGGACGGAAAGAGAGTTATCTAGGCGAAAATATTTGGATAGGCAGCGCGCTTGAACGGGAACATTTTTCGAATTTTTAGCATTCCGCGCGTACAATGCGCATCCCGTTCATGTGTATATATCCAGCGCCGCGCCAAGAAGGATGACAAGCGGCACAACCTCGTTGATGGAATAACTCGCTATGCGTATACGCCGCTCCTTGCTCATGGGGAACAATCCCGTTTTGCCGAGCGCGATAATATGTTCCGTTGCCAGAAGAATCGCCGAAACACTGGCGGCGATGAGGTAGATTGTCGATACGTTCCAGAAAACCGGCGCTAAAAACAAGGTTGCGGCGCTTCCAAGATGGGAAACCGCCGCGATGACGCGGGCGTTTCTATCGCCAAAACGCGCCGGAATTGAGTGGAGGCGTTCCTTGCGGTCGAATTCTATATCCTGTAGAGCGTAAATGATGTCGAACCCTGCGACCCAGAGGCAGTGGGCGAGCGCAAGCGCAAAGTAGCGGAACGCGAAGCGCCCCGTAAGCCCCAGAAAAGACCCCATAACAGCGCAACAACACGCAAGCCCCAGCCAGTAGTGGCAGAACCAGGTGAACCGCTTTGAGAACGAGTAGCCGCCAATGAGAAAAGCCGCCGCCGGAAGGAGTATGACGCAGAGCCAATTCAGCATACACGCGGCAATCACGAGAACAACGCATAACACGAGCGCGAAAACGAGCAACGTTTTCTTTGAAAGCGAGCCTTGTGGAATGTGCCTGTTCGAGGTGCGCTCGTTTTTCTTGTCAATATCCGCGTCAATCACGCGGTTGAGGGCGTTCGCCGCGTTTCTGCCCGCCGCCGCCGCAATCAGGATGAGGATCACCTTCATGGGATCAGGACGCCCGTTTGTCTCAAGCAAAATCGCCGTTATCGCAAAAGGCAACGAGAACAGCGTATGCCGGAACATCACCGCTTCACCTATGAGACGTAGTTTTTTCAGCAATCCATTCATGTCAGTATTCTTGCGCTATAGTAACTTTGAAAACCCAGATTCTACAGTCCATATTCGTTCCACCGCCGATCAATCAAAGCGTCCACATCCGCGTCCATGGCGATATCCGGCGGCCACGGACGGCTGTGTCCCTCCTCTTGCCCTTTGCGCGTCGCGTCAACGCCGAGCCGCGTACCGTAACGGGGCAGAGGCGAAGAGTGATCGAGCGCGTCAAGGGGCCCGTCGCTCAATACAAGGTCGCGGCGGGCGTCAATGTTATTGAACGCGCGCCAAACGACCTCGGATATGTCCTGCACATTCACGTGCGCGTCTACAATAACGATGAGCTTTGCGTACATCATCTGCCCCATTCCCCACAGGAAATGCATCACCTTGCGGGCGTGTCCGGGAAAACGTTTTTTAATGGAAACAATGACGCAATTATGAAAGACGCCTTCGACCGGCATATTGATGTCAACGATTTCAGGGCAAAGCCGTTTGAGCAAGGGCAGAAACAGGCGCTCGGTGGCTTTCGCCATCCAGCAATCCTCTTTCGGCGGACGGCCGACGACAGTAGCCGGATACACCGGCGTTTTCCGCCGCGTGATGCGCTCAAGGTGAAACACCGGATACTCGTCTTCCAGAGAATAAAAGCCTGTGTGATCCCCAAAAGGACCTTCCACACGGATTTCATTCGGATCCACATACCCTTCAAGGACGAATTCGGCGTCCGCCGGCACAAGCAAATCGCTCAAAGTCGCCTTGCATACCACTGCGGGCTTCCCTCGCAAAAAGCCGGCGAAAAGCATTTCCCAGACGCCTTCCGGCAACGGCGCCGTGGATGCGTATGTCACTGCGGGATCGCAGCCAAGAGCTACGGCGACCGGCATTTTTTGCCCGCGCCGCCGATAGGCTTCAAAAAAATGCGCCCCGTCCTTGTGAATGTGCCAGTGCATGCCCGCAGTGCGATTGTCATAGATCTGCATGCGGTACATGCCGACATTATGGACGCCCGTTTCCAGATCATCCGTACAGACAAGGGGCAGTGTGAGAAAGCGTCCGCCGTCCAGCGGCCAGCACTTGAGCGCCGGCAGACTTTCAAAACCAGACTCATCGTCAATGACTTCCTGGGAAAGCGGATGGCGGGTTATTTTAGGAAGCAAGCTCAAACCGGATTTCAAGAGATTCGGCAATTCAGGCAGAATTTCCGGCAGGGCTTTAACCACGGCGGAAACGCTGGAAAAATTCCGCGCCGTTTGCCACATCCACGCTATGAGTCCTTCGATTTCGGCTGCTTTTGCGTCAAGACTTTCCGCGCCCAGCGCGAGCGACATGCGGCGCTCGCTCCCCATCGCGTTGATGAGCAGAGGGTAATCCGAACCCTTTACCCGTTCAAAGAGCAGCGCGGGACCGCCCTCCCTCATAACGCGGCTTGCAATCCCGCTGATTTCCAATGCGGGATCAACCTCCGCCGTGACGCGTTTGAGTTCCCCTTCACGTTCCAGCGTTTTAATGAAGTGTTGCAGATCGGTATAAGCCATACGTTGATAATAACACAAAACCGGAAAAGAGGCGAGTTGTGATTCACGCATACTCCGATCACTGGCATACATTTTTAAACGTTTCACGCCTCCTTGTTTTGCGCGAAGGCTCATCAAGCAAACGCGAACGTATTTCAAAAATTGAAGTTTTGGAATAGTTTCTCTTGACTTTTGAATAAGAGTGGCCTATACTTTTAGCATGAGTATAAATTTAAAGAGCGTGCTTACTAAAGAGACAATCTGTTTGCACTTAAAAGGTTCTTCAAAAGAAGATATTATCAATGAATTGCTTGATATCTTGGTGGCGGCAAACAAGATAACCGACCGCGCCGCCGCGCTTGCGGCAGTTATGGAACGGGAAACCAAGATGTCTACGGGTATGAAACACGGCATAGCGATTCCGCACGGCAAAAGCCAAACCTTGCGGAACTTGGTCGCCTGTATTGGGATTTCAGATGCGCCTGTTGATTTTGACACACTGGATCATAAGCCATGCCGTATTTTCATTATGACGCTTTCTCCCGTTGAGCAGACGGGCCCGCATCTTCAATTTCTTGCTGAAGTGAGTTTGCTGTTTAAGAGTGAAGAGAAGCGGAATCAGATTCTCCGCGCGACAACCCCGGAAGAGATTATACATATATTATCAGAATAGTAGGTGTACTGTCTTGCCGCAAGCTTGTTCGCGTTGGAGCGTTCGCAGAGCTGTCAACAAGTTAAGAAATTTTGTCTACGGATTGCGCTATGTATGGCGTCACAGATGTAAGAGAGATTTTCGTTAAAAAATCTGTGTAATCCGCGAAAATCCACTAACTTGTTGATGGGTTCTTTCCCGCCTTTTTCATAATAAGTCCCACTATTATAAACGCAACTGCGGCGATCATACACACAAAGGGCAGAAAGTCGCCATATCTTACATAGCGTGAGGTTTCGCGCATAATTGGGACCGTAACCGTAAGCTGTGTTTCGGTGAACGGCTCCGCCATTGCGAGGATCGCGCCATTGGGGTCTATGGCGCAGGTTTGACCAGAGGACGTGGCGCGTACCAGGGAGCGGCGGGTTTCCACGGCGCGGAAGACCGCCATGCCGAGGTGTTGCATTTGCGCGGACAGGCTTTTCGACCACGCGTCGTTCGTAAGATTCACGATGAGTTCCGCGCCGTTTTGCGCAAAATTGCGGGAAAGGTAGCCGAATGTGTCTTCAAAACAGATGGGCGTTGAAAATTTAAGACCGTTTATGTCAAAAACCGTCCATTCGGCGCCCTTCTCCCAGAAATGGGTGTCCGCATCTTTCAACAGCGTGTAGAAGAAAGGAAGTTGTTTTTTATAAGGGAAATGTTCGGTAAAAGGCACAAGGTGGTTTTTCCGGTACTGCTGTACTATGGCGCCTTTTTCAAAAAGGATCGCCGCATTGTAATCCACACGGTATTTTTCGTCCGCATTCGGATTTTTATCAGGTTCCCGCCGCCCGTCGTCGTTGCCAATCATGAAAGGCGTGGTTTGCCTCCCAAGATAATCAAGCAGGTCTTTCACCAAAAGCCATGAGGCTTCATCGTCGCGGTAGGTTTGGTGCCAGAAGATGCGCGGCACGAACGCAGTCTCAGACCACACCACCAGATCCGGTTTTTCGCGCAACGCCTCATCGGAAAGACGGGTGAGTTTGTCAAAATTTCTGCGGTACTCGACAATGCCGCCAAGCCATGGATCCGTGTTATGCTGGATGAGGGCTATGCGGGCGTTTTTTTCTACGGCATAGTCTTTTTGCGCCACAAAGCCATATACAAGCGCCGCAGACAAACAGAGTGCCCACACGCACAGGGGGATAATATCCGGCTTAAACCGCGCCTTTCTATACAGAATCGCGTCTTTCGCCGCTTGCTGTTGCGCAACCGGCTTTGAGTCCAAAGCCGACGCGAGCCATGCCGACGGGAACACCACAAGCGCGGACACGCCCCATACCCCAAAGATATCTGCGATCTGTATAACGGGCGGAAGCTGCCATTGGGAATATCCGGTGACACCGTAGGCGTAGCCAAGAAAACCTTGCGTACGGAAGTACTCAAAGCAAAGCCACAAAAGCCATTGGAGTATGTACCCGCGCTTTGGAAACAGTGTTACCGCCATTTTTAGAAAGAGAAAGAGAATCGCTAAATAAACAAGGTAAATGATATTGACAATAACGCCCGCAAGAGGGTGGAACGCGCTCAACCAGTAGTTGAAAAGCCCATAAGACGCATACCCGTACACGGCTCCCCACAAAACGGAGCCAGCGACAGTTGTTCTGGAAATGAGCCAAAAAACCGGGACGTACGCTATCCATGCAAGAAAAGGCGATCCATTCTCAAAAACCGGATTGGGGAAGGCGCCTGCGAACAACGTCGCGCCTAAAGCGAGCGCCACCAAGTTGGCAAGGAACAAACCTTTTCCAGCGTGAATATTCATTCTTTCCCGGTTGTTTTCGCAGGTTTTTCCCCTCCAAGCTTCCAAACAGCCTGTTTCAAATCCCTGCCCGGTCTGAAAGCCGCTACGCCATGAGTCTCAACAGACACAGTCTCACCGGTTCTTGGATTGCGGGCTTTTTGTCTGCCCTTCCGTACACGCACTTCAAACGTTCCAAATCCCCGCAGTTCAATGGTTTTGCGATCTACGAGCGCATCTTTTATTTCTTCAATCAACATATCGATAATACGCTTGACATCGGTGCGTTCAAGATCGATCTTGCTGTAAATCGCATCAAGAATATCCGCTTTCGTATATTTTTTAGCTGTCATTTTTCTATTACTGAGCGGCTTTAAGCGTATTAAACAGCCGTTGCATCCTTGATTTTTTACGCGCCGCCGTGTTTTTCTTTATGACGCCTTTCTGCGCGGCGGTATCGATCTTTTTAATCATTTCTTTCAGAGCCACTTCCGCTCCGGAAACCTCTTTTTTGTGAGCCAGCGTTACGAATTTCTTTATGCTGGTACGCACCGAACTCCGCCTTGATCTATTCCTCATCCGGCGGTCTTCACTTTGTCTATGCCGCTTTTCAGCGGAACTGTATTTTCTTGCCAAAAATTTTCTCCTTAATGAGGCTTTTTCAAAATTTGAAAAAGCCCTGAATTATACCATTAGCGTCCATAACGAAGGTGTACAAATAAAAACGACAAACGAAATCAGATGAAGTCTGACGGACGCCGCTCTATCCGCTTGCATTTGTTACATTCAGCGATAGGTTTTTTCTTGCCGCTCTGGGCTATCTCTTTCATCTCAATTTCTCCGCCGCAAGGACAAGAAAATTTTTGGGTCGTAACCATCGTACGGGAGTTTTTGCTCTTCCCGCCGCCTGCTTGAGCCATGATAGGTTCCTCCTTTTAAAAGTTTAACAACATCTTTCCCTTCAAGTTTTGAGAAAGACTTTTGAAGAAGCGGTCAGAAGCCGCTTCTTCTTATACATTCGGGGCGACTTTCCCAACGATTCACCCGCAACCTGCCGCCCTTGGACGCCGGCATGGGCGCGTTTCAGGAAAGGCTCTTCTATAATAGATAATTCTCAAAAAAATGTCAATACGGTTGTTTCAGAAATGAAGCCCATGCTCTAGACAAGCTGTCGCGGGCGCGTCCACAGAAAAAATTCCCGCTCGCTCCGCTAAAAGGCAATTCCCCTTCTTGACAATTATAAAAAGTGTGATATGCTATTGTATTAGAAATTACATATAGTTCGATCATAAAAGCCGTTGTCCAATCAGACGTGGCATATACGATCTACATGTATTTTTGGCTTTATCCATCCGCATAGCGGCGGACGGTTTGGCGGCGTACTTGAGTACGTCTATATCATTTTATAATCTTTGGGAAATCGTCCCAAAGAGCGGAGGAATGTCCATGAAAAAATTTTGGCTTATCTGTCTTGCTGGTTTGCTGGCAATCGGTATGGGGCTCGCCGGATGCGCGGGAAGCCCCGCGCCGGCGGAAACGCCTTCTGAGGCGGTTGCCGTTGACGAAGAAATCGTTGACGAAGCCGCAGCCGACGAGGCTGTCGAAGAAGAAGCTGCTGAAGCGGAAGTCGCCGAGTAAACTGGGCGGACACCGGCTTCTTTTTGAATTCTTTTGATTTGAAAAGAAGCTAAAGCGTAGGCGGCGCCTATTGGCCGTCGCCTACGCTTTTTTTATTGTCCAAGCTGACCGTCTATAATAGATTTCAACGTATTTTCATTCACCTCCACAATCGCCGACTCACGCGCAACGCTTTCAGGCGAATCTGAAGCGTGGGCTGTGTTTACCATGACGTTGCTGCCGAATTCGCGGCGAACCGTACCGCCCGGCGCTTTCAGCGGATCTGTGGGTCCAAGCACATCGCGGATTTTTTTAACTGCGTCAATACCTTCGTAAATGAGGATCATGCACTTGACCGGCTTGCATCTGTCCGCCGGATCGCCCGGCTTCATGCCCGACATAAAGCCTACGATTTGGGCAAACTGATCGTAGGCGTACTCCACGCCGAACGTCTCGACAAGGGCTTTTTCCGTACGTTCGCTCAAGGACAGGGAAAATTCCTTTTCAAGCGTCTCTTTAGCTTTCTTCCCAAAAACAGGCGCGAGTTTGCTTTTCAACGCCGCTTCGACTGGACCGTAAAAATCAAGCGCCTGTTCAAGCGTGAACCGGTGAACCTTTATGCCAATGATCCTAAGTCCTGTCCGGGAAAACATGTCAATGATGCTCCCCGGACGAGATGAGGCGTACTGCCAGTTGTCAGGCTTTATGATGACCAAGGTGCGCTCTATTTTTGAAGGATCATCGTATTCCACGTTGTTGATGATGTTTTCTTCGCCGTCCAAATAGCTCGAAAACAGGGCGAGGTCCTTGTCCGCCCACTTCTGAGTGCGCGGCGTCATTACCGCAGGCTCAAAATAGTTTACTTGCGCCGTATCCGTGTCTATGATCAGGTCGGCGTAGGTGTCGCGTATGGTTTCTCCGGTAAGCGATTCATCGCCTATGTGTTCGGGGAATATATGCCCGCATATCTTCGCAAGCTTTTCGCAGGGCTTCACCCCTTTAAATAAAAGCAAAAGCGTACGGTGCCTTCTGCCGCCTGAAGGGACAAGCCGCGTTTCAGCGTAATCCGCGAGAAGCGTAACGCTGTCTGACGACATGTTTTGCGAGCGCAACGTCGCCGCGTATTCTTTCGCAAACGCCTCATCGGGCGCAAACATCTGGGCGCCCACAAGCTCAAGATCAACCTGCGACAAAAGCCGCGCCAACACGCCGCCAATTCTGCTTTTTGCGACCGTGTACGGCGTTACCATGACATACGATAATGATTCCTGCATTTTTTTACTCCTGTGTGGATGGGCTGTCATGGTTTTTAACGTCGTCCTTGGCGCCGCCTAAACCGTCTGACAGCATTTTTACAATAATATCCCTATTGTCAAGCAGGGAACTTAAAGACAATTCCTGATGCAAGCGGGAAATCGTCTGGGCGAAAAGCGGCGTTATATTCACATTGACGAACCATTCCCGTTTCACTAGATCTTCCTGATAAATCGCATTGGCGCCAATGATGCGGTAAAAAAGCCCCTGTTTGTAGGCGTCGTCAAAGTAGGAAACGGCGTTTCCCGAAAAGAGCGGAAGGCTGATCGCCGATATGACTTTGCCCGCGCCCTGTTCCTTGAGGAATTTCATCGCCTTGAGCAGGGTGCCGCCGGTTCCAAGCATGTCGTCCGCCATGAAAACGGTCTTTCCGGCCACATTCCCAAGGAGTTTTATCTCCGCGATGTTGTTTTCAAGCGCGTTTTCCGTAACTTTGGAATAGTCTCGTTCCTTGTACAGCAGAGCGAGGGGCTTTTTAAGCGCGGTGGCATAGAATTTGTTGCGGTCTACGGCGCCCGTATCAGGAGAAACCACCACGAAATTGTCGTTCAGTATGCCGGGCATTTTCGCCAATATACGGATGATCTGGTAACTTGCATGGAGGTTCTCAATGGTCATCGTATTGAACGAGTTGCCGATTTCCCGCGAGTGAATGTCCAGGGTGATGATGCGGTGGACGCCGAGAAATTCCAAAAGTTTTCCAACGCGGCTCGCCGTAATCCCTTCGCGGCCTTTTTTCTTGTGTTGCCGTGAATAGGGGTAGGTGGGAAGCGCCAGCGTAATGCGTCCCGCGCCAGCCTGTTTCACCGCGTCGACCGTAACAAACAGCGTCATAAGATGATCGTTGATCGAGAGCGTCCGTTTGCAACCGTTATTGAAATTGACTGGAAAATGGTTTTCAACATCTTGTACTATGAAAATATCCTTGCCTCGCACCGATTCCAATATCTCGGCTTTAACCTCGCCGTTTGCAAACATGGTGAATTGCGCGGGTATCTTTATGGCTGAAGGTCTGAATTGAGTGGGGTCTATATACGGCGAAGGCAGGCTTGATGTGGCGTCGTGAATAAAATTGAACTTTGTAATGATCGAAGAAACATCTAAACTGTACCGTTTCGCCAGTTTGGAAACAGTACGCTCAAACTGACGGCGACAGCCGGTCTTCAGGTGAAGGATTACCTCATCGGCAAAAATTTCTCCCCCCGGACACGCGATGACGCCTAAATTAGATGGAGTAGAATAATTCACGGAGATACGATAGCATAAAAACGCCTGTTGCTCAATAGGCAAAAAAACAACTTTATGATATTCTAAAGCAAATGGCGTATAAACGCCGTATTTATTGTTGAGGAGGAAACATAGTGAGCGATGAAGATTTTGGGGAAGCGCCTGAAAAACGCGGAAAATCCGACAAACATTCCAAGGTGATGTCACCGGCGCCAGCTTCACAGGAAGAAAAGCAAAAAGCGCTGGAAGCGGCGCGGCTCCAGATAGAAAAACAATTTGGCGTCGGCTCCATTATGAAGCTGGGCGATCACAACAACGCCGCCGGCATTGAGGTGATCCCTTCGGGTTCCATACTTTTGGATGAGGCGCTCGGTATAGGCGGTTATCCAAGGGGTCGAATCGTTGAAATCTATGGTCCAGAATCTTCGGGTAAGACGACGTTGGCTTTACACTGTATCGCCGAAGCGCAGAAACTCGGCGGCACCGCCGCTTTTATTGACGCGGAACACGCGCTCGATCCGGTTTATGCCAAAAATCTCGGCGTCAATACCGAGAATTTATGGGTTTCCCAGCCTGACAACGGAGAGCAAGCCCTTGAAATAGCGGAAAACCTTGTGCGTTCCGGCGCGATTGACGTTATCGTCGTGGATTCTGTCGCGGCGTTGACGCCTCAGGCTGAAATTGAGGGCGAAATGGGGGATGCGCATATGGGGCTTCAGGCGCGCCTTATGAGTCAGGCATTGCGCAAGCTCACGTCCATCATCGGGAAATCACGCACGCTCCTCATCTTCATCAACCAAATCCGCATGAAGATAGGCGTTATGTTCGGCAATCCGGAAACGACTACGGGAGGCAATGCCTTGAAGTTCTACGCTTCGGTCAGGATTGACGTGCGCAAAACGGACACCATTGAAGGAGGAAAGGACGCCAACGCCATAGGCAACCGCGTGCGGGTCAAGGTGGTGAAAAACAAGGTCGCGCCTCCTTTCAGGAAGGTGGAGTTTGAGATCATGTTCGGTAAGGGCATTTCAGCGCCTGGAAGCATACTGGACGCGGCTGTAAAGTATGATATCATCGACAAGAAGGGCGCATGGTATTCTTACGGCGAGGAAAAGATAGCGCAGGGCAAGGAAGCCGCAAAAGCCTACCTTGAAGATCGCCCCGATTTTATGGCTGAACTTGAGGAAAAACTGCGGAAGATCATGTTTCCAGACAGGGAATTCCCGCGAGCGGCTCCGCAAGCGGCGGCGGCAAGCGAACCGGCAAAAACCGGGGACGCTGGGCTTCTCAAGAAAGCCCGTTCACGAAAACCAGCGGTTGCTGCCGTTGTGCCTGAGCTTCCAATAACCGACGAAGCGGTTAAAGCGACGGCGGAAACCACATTCTAACCGCCAGCAATGGCGTTAGTTGTTTTAGCGCTTGGTTCAAACAAAGCGTACAAACAGGCTGACGGACGTGTACAGACGCCCCGCGAACTTTTGGAAGAAGGAAAGCGCAAATTGAGCGGCGTACTCTCAGATTTGCGCGTTGCGCCTGTGTTTGAAACCGAGCCGCTCTACATTGTGGATCAGCCGCGCTTTCTCAATACGGCGGTCTGCGGCTGGTATGAAGGCGCCCCGCGTGTGTTGCTGTCCGTCATCCATGACGTTGAGGCGTCGTGCGGGCGAAACCGCGCGGAAGAGCGCCGATTCGGGGAGCGGACGCTGGACATCGACATACTGCTGTTTGGCGGGCTTGTCATGTCGGAGCCGGATTTGGAAATACCGCATCCACGGCTTGCGGAGCGAGCCTTTGCGCTCATTCCGCTTCTCGCCCTCCTTCCGGACGCGAAAGATCCGCGTTCAGGCGCATCGTACCGCGATATTCTAAAAAATGTGGAGTTGCCATGCGAATAGGGCTTTTTCTCAACAATTTAGATGAAGAATATCAACGTTCTGTGTATAGCGGAGTGCGGGCGCAGGCTGAAGAACTGGGCATTGATCTCATTTGCATACAAAGCGAAAGCGTAAACACCGACTCCCTGTTTATTTCGCTTGATTTCATTGGCGTTGACGGCGTACTGATCCTTTCCTCGGTGCTGATGACCAAAGGCGGCTTCCATGAATCATCCGAAACGCGCGCGCGGCTGCACCGGTTTCTGGAGAATATTCCGGCGGTGTCCATAGGCCAAGAGCTGTCCTCCGCCTCAACCGGCTCGCCTCGCAATTACCCCTCGATAGTCGTTAAAAACGAAGAATCCATGAAGAGTCTGATGGATCACCTGATAGTGGTCCATGGCTGCCGGAAATTCCTATACGTAGGAGGACCGGCGTCTCACATGGACAACGCCGTCAGGGAAGCGGTGTTTAAGGCTTCAGTTGAAGCGTACGGAGGGACGTACCGCATCATAAACGGAGGATTTCACACGGCGTCTGGAAGGGATGTCATACGCGACTATATAAACAACAATAAAGACGATCCGCCTGATGCGATAATCGCGGCGAATGACAATATGGCGCTCGGCGTACTGGAAGTGATCCACGAAAAAAAAAACAGATATGGGGGGGGGGGGGGGGAAAAATAACGGTGGGGGGGGTGGCCCGTTACCCGGTTTTGACAAAATTCGGTTTCCCCCATTGATGCCGCGGCGCATAACACCTGGCAAAAAACAAAGCATTAA
>JAISCC010000043.1 GCA_031265845.1 Treponema sp. | reverse complement strand
CAAGAAGGCTCATGTCGTCATGGTCGATTTTCGACGTGACATGATAGGTGGCTCCGTCGTGGAGCGTTCGCAAGCTTCTCATACTTATAATAACGGGATTGTCATGCAAATTGCTTTGGCGTCAGACACGGCGTCAGATGCCGGTTTGCCAAAAATGCTGAGAATGTTTTAGCGTCTGACACCGCCGACTAGTTTAGTGTGCCGGAGTGTATTGAACGCGGACGTAAAACTCCGTATACTGATCCCCATGGTTATAAAAGACAACTTTTTTATGGACGCCTATGGACGCGCCCTCATATTGAGGGGTTGCAATGTATCGGGCGCATCCAAAACGCCCGTTTCGGAAACGTATCCGGCGCCGCTCAAAAATCCTGCGGACGCCTCTTTCGTAGGACGCCCGTTTCCCCTTGAGGAAGCCGAAGCCCACTTTGAACGGCTCCGCGCCTTCGGGTTTAATGTTGTCCGGCTGCTTGTCACGTGGGAGGCCGTCGAACACGCGGGTCCTGGCGTATACGACGAGGCGTACCTCGCGTATCTGCGGAAGTTGCTCCTCGCGGCGGAAAAATACAATATCGCGGTGTATATGGATCCTCATCAAGACGTGTGGAGCAGGTGGACGGGCGGAGACGGCGCGCCGGCTTGGACATTGGAAAAACTCGGCGTGGATATAGAAAAGCTCGGCGCAGCCGGAGCGGCGCTCACGGAACAGGATTGTCACGAAAAAGGTGAGCCTTTTCCCCGCATGATATGGCCTACAAACTACAACCGGTACGCCGCGGCGACCATGTTCACCTTGTTTTATGCGGGCGACACGTATGCGCCCCATTGCATGATAGATGGCGAAACCGCGCAGAGCTACCTACAGGAACGGTACATCGCCGCGATGAGGCATTGTTGCCGCAGACTTAAAGCATGCAAGGCTATAATCGGCTGGGGCGCCATGAACGAGCCTCATCAGGGGTTTATCGGGTACGGCGACCTTGCGGGGCTTGAAAACTACAGCGTGGCTCTGGGACCTATGCCGAGTCCGTTCAAAGCTATGGCGGCCGCTTCCGGGCATACGGTGGAGTTTCCCGTATATGCCACCGATATTTTCGGCGAACGGATCACCGGCAAGCGGGTCTACGGCGGCGTTTCGATATTCAGGGACGGCTTCACCTGTCCATGGAAGCGGGAAGGCGTATGGACCGACGAGTCCGCAGGCGATTCCGGCGAGCCGAGGTTGCTCAAAAAAGACCATTTCGCGCTTTACAACAACAGAAAAGCCATATTCACCGATGATTTCTTAAAACCTTTCATTAATAAATTCGCGGCGCATATGAAGGAAGCGCAGGAAAATGTCTTTATATTCGTTGAAGGGCTTCCTGTCGGCGCACATCCCTCATGGACAAAAAAAGACGCGCCAAACGCGGTAAACGCCTTCCATTGGTACGATGGACTCACATTGTTCACCAAGCGTTTCCGCCCATGGCTGACGATAGATGCCGGGGCGTACGGCGCTCATGGCGCGCGCAAACTCATTTTGGGGAAAAAGAACGTCGTCGCGCATTTTACAAAGCGCCTTGCCGAAAGCGTGAAGTGGACGCGGGAACACATGGGCGATATACCCTGTCTGCTCGGGGAATTCGGGCTTCCCTTTGATATGAACAACCGGAAGGCGTTCAGAACGCATGATTACCGGCTTCATGAGCAGGCGCTTTCCATGTACTATGATGCGATTGACAACAATCTGCTTAACGCGACTATCTGGAACTACACGCCGGATAATGTCAACGCCTGCGGCGACGGCTGGAACGGCGAGGATCTGTCGATTTTTGCGGAAGGTCAAGAGCGCGGCGTTCGAGGCTGGCTTCGCCCGTACCCTATGGCGACGGCTGGAGTCCCGCTCTCCATTCGGTGGGACAGAAAGCGGAGGGTTTTCACCTACCGGTTCAAGGCGGATCCGTCCATCCAAGAGCCGACCGAGTTGTTCATCCCGCCCATGTGGTTCGGCGAGAAGCTGGTTGTTACGGCGAGCGAGCCGCTTGCATACGATTATTTTCCCGAAAACGCCCGGCTTTTTATATACAACAACGGCTTTTCAGGCGAGGCGGAAATCACGGCGACCAGCTAGGCGGGGCAAACGAGGGCGCGAGACGGAAGTGACGGCGGGGGCTTTTTGTGGAACGCGCCCTATTGGGTCTGGGGACGGCTTTGCGACACTTCTTTGGACAGCAACTCCTCTAATTGCTCTACAGTATATCCTTGTTTTAACAAGGATAAAATGCGGTTCTGCCCTTCAATTCTGCCTTTTTGCAAGCCATCCTCTCTGCCTTTTTGCAAGTATTCCTTCCAGTGGGTTTTCAAGCGTTCTTGCAATTCCATTTTCGCCTCCTCGAATTCTGAATAGTTCCGGTAAAGTTCCTCGTGCATCTGCGCTATGCGCTCCAGTATCATCGCGGCGTCTCCACCGCTCAATACGCCGGTTTCACATCCGGCATCTATCATTTTTTCCAATTTCCGCAACAGTTCTTTCATATCGCCCGCGATCTGTCTGCGCATCTCCGGAGATGCGCCCGCTTTCTTCATCTCTTTACGAAATTTTAACAGGCAAAACGGAAAAAGCAACGCCATATTCCGCTTGCCGAGCGTCTCAACCCGGTGATTTAAGACCTTGAATGTCTCGATCTCATAGTCATGCGTGGTTTTATCAGGGAAAATCAAGCGTAACGTCACCTTGTCCGGCGTTTTCCGTCCTGTTTCCCAGTACAGTATCCGCGCATCCGGCATTATCAGCGCGACTACCTCCCCGCTTTCGGAAATTTCCTTGTTTTGCGCGGCGTGGGCGAATGCGTATTGGAACACCCGCAGGGCTATGGTCTCGTCATCGCTTATCTGCGCCTCAATTAAAAATGCGTCTCCGGCGACAGTCACTATCATATCGGACGTTATCTTTTTCAGTTTCTCATTATCCGCGCCTACGCTCTCTGTCGCGTTAAACATCACCGCGCTGTCCGGCGGATAATTCTTCTCAAAAAGCCCATTGATGAAATGCGTCAACGCGCGCGGACTCGCCTCTTTCAGCGTCCACTTGAACATCAAATCGAACAGTTGCAATGTCTCCCGACTGTGGTGTTCCATCATTCCTTCTCCGCGCCCCGGCATCGCCTTTTGAAGGCTTGACGCTCGTTTTCATAGCTGTTTCAGTATGTTTTAAATATTCAATGCGTTAGTATATATGACGCGCGCATAACTGTCAACAGATTGTTGTTTAATACGCATACGCTGTTTCGGCATACTTATTCTAGCGCTTCCTGAAAATCGGCTTGAAAGGCTTACATTCTCACATTAGTGAAAATCGCGCTTGACACTCCCTATTTTTAATTCTTTATCATATCCGTATATTCTGATCTTTTCCCAAAATTGTCGCTCCGCGCGTTTTGGGAAAAGATCATGACTTTAATTATATCTTTAGGCATTGGAGCGCAATCAACCGGCAAGATGGCGATTGACGCTATAACCTGAAAAATTTCTGCAAAAAGCGCCATTTTTTATTGCGGGAATAAATTTGTTTTGTTTGGTCCAAAAGTTGTTAAACAAGTGTTGGCGGCATTTCCAACAGAGGATGTCGTCATTAAAATCGAGAAAAAGTGAAATGGAACAAAAGCGGCGGCTCGGACCGCGAAAACCCGCAGTCGGGCTGACGCCCTATGCGGGCTTGCCGCGTGGTCCAGTGGAGTGTAACGCATAATCATGCGGGTGAAAAGGAGGCGCGCCATGGCATAAGGTGGAAAAACAGAAAACGCAGGTTTGTTGGTATACGAAATTGTATTCGTATATACAATTTGTTGAAAAATTAAATGAAAAATATTGACAAAAAATGAAGAATATCAATACAATAGAGGCAAGGAGATAAAGAAAATGGAAACAATAGCGGCAATAGAAAATAGAAGAAGCATTAGGAGATTCATTGATAAAGAAATTGATAAAAATATTATTGAAAAAATAATGGAGGCAGGTATTCTAGCGCCTTCCGGGAAAAACGCCCAACCGTGGAAATATATTGTAGTAACAGGGGAAAATAAAACAGAAATGTTGAAAGCCATGAAAGAAGGGATAGAAAATGAAAAATCAGGCAATGGTATTTTTATGCGCCATAGACAACTCAATATCCCCGCCGAATATACAGTAAAAATAATGGAAGAGGCGCCAATTACAATTTTTGTAATAAATACCGTAGAAAAAATGAAGTTAACTCAAACCATGGAAGAAAAACTGGGAGAAATGGCAAATATACAATCAATAGGGGCGTCAATACAAAATATGATGCTTGCGGCATTTGATTATGGGATAGGCAGTTTATGGATTTGTGATATATATTTTGCATATAGAGAATTAAGTAAATGGTTAAATACAGATCAGCAGATTATAGCGGCAATATCATTTGGCTATGCAAATGAAAAACCATCAGCACGTCCAAGAAAAAGAATGGAAGAAGTAGTAGAATGGAGATAAAAATAATGGAGTACGGTGGCGTTGCGCATGACAGGACTGTATGCGTTCCGGCGCTAAAGCGACTCCAGGGCTCCGGTTTGACTAGGTCATTCCGCGCCCCTGTTGCGCAGGGGAACGCTCTATTCCTACGGCAAACCTCCGCCATATTTTGCCGGACCCCGACTTTGTTGCGCAAAGCCCTTATCCGGGCCGCCCAAACGTCGTAACCGGAACGTTACGCGCCATTTTCTTGAGAATTTTGTCTTAAAATCATTGAAAAATGAAAAAATTTAGCAAAAATATATATTGACAGAATGTAAAATATCTATTAATATAAAAACATGAATGGAAATGCGCCTTTTATTGATAAAATTGTCTCCATGATAGTCTCGCTGGCATCGCCGGATCAAATTATACTTTTTGGTTCTTATGCCAGAGGGGATAATACTGAAAAAAGTGATATTGATTTATTAATAATAAAAAAGAATTTGAAAAACGGGCGGGAAATAAATAACATTCTCTATAGGGCTTTTTTCGAAAACAAAATTAGTGTTCCAATTGATTTGATATCGGTGGATTATAATAAATATATTGAATTGAATAATGTAGTTGGGTATATTTATAAAACAATAAAAAAAGAAGGGAAAGTATTATATGGAACGTTATGAATCATGGATCGACAGGGCAAAAAGCAGTTATGAATTATCCAAAGCAAACATCAGTACAATAATCTTATTTTGAGGATTTATGTTATCAGGCGCAACAGTCCGTTGAAAAAGCATTGAAAGGACTTTTAATATATTTTGGCGTTGAACCCGAATTTACTCACAATATAGGAGTATTATTGAATGAGATTGAAAAATATATTGAAATTCCTGACGATGTTAAGAACGCAATAGACTTAACAAATTATGCTGTTCAAACAAGGTATCCTGATGAATATGACGAAATTACAAAAGAAGAATATGAAGTTTAAGGATAGCAAAAAATTGCTTGGATTGGGTTGACGATACAATCAAAATATTTAAAAATAAAGAAAATGAAAAGACCCAATAAAAATCAAAAATACGGCGCCTAACAGTCCTGTATATGCTCCGCCGCCGACGGGCGGCTCAGGCGGTGGGGCTGGCTCGGTCGTCCGCTTCGCTCATTCCCACGCCAGCCTCCATCCACATTTTTGCAAGCCCTGAAAACGCGCGGTTTCCTTTTCACAGGCTTGACGCGTGCGGGCGTTTCTGGACGAGCCGCAATCATGGACGCCAAGAGTGGTTTCTTTAGGATTTTGTATGTCTGGTGTTGACCGTTTGGGCAAACTATTGACAAGCAATTTCAATCCTTTGCCGCAAAGTGGAAACAGGGTGTCTGACACTTACCGGGCGCAGTGGCGCCATACGCCAAATTTGAACGGTTAGGCAACCGCAGGAGCGCCTGACGCCATTTAACGAGCCTTGCGGGTGGATTTTGAAAATCGCGTTAAGGACGCGATAAAGGAGTCTTTATGGGATTGCTTGGGGGTAACGCAAAGGCGCCTGACGCCATATTTCGCATATTGCTCCGCCAGGGCGGCGGTTCGCTAAAGCGTACTTACCGGTGTACTCGCCCCGCTTGTATCTCCCCGCGCTTTCGTGTATGATGAGCGTATGAGTGAAATACGTATTGCCTTGCAGGAAGCCGGGCTGGAAAGAGAGTTTATCCTCATCGGAACCGCCCATATTTCAAAAGAAAGCATTGACGAAGTTGCGCGGGTGGTTAAACAGGAAAAACCTGATATGGTCTGTGTTGAACTGGACGAAGGCAGATACAAGTCCATGATCGAAAAGGATAGCTGGGAAAAGCTTGATGTCGTTAAAATTCTTAAAGAAGGCAAAGGCTTTCTTCTTATGGCAAACCTCGTGCTGTCAGGATTTCAGCGGCGCATGGGGGAAGGGCTTGGCGTCAAGCCGGGCGAAGAGATGCGGGCGGCCATTGCGGCGGCGCAGGAATCGGGCGTTCCGTTTGCCTTGTGCGACCGTGAAATCCAGACGACGTTGCGCAGGGCGTGGAGCGCCTGCAACTTCTGGAACAAATGCAAACTGCTTGCGTCCCTCCTGTCAAGCGCTTTTTCAAGCGAAAAGCTAAGTGAATCGGAAATTGAGAAACTCAAGGAACACAGCGAGCTTGACGGCATGATGCGCGAGCTTGCCGAATATCTCCCGCCGGTGAAAACTGTCCTTATTGACGAGCGGGATCAGTACCTTGCCGCAAAAATATGGACAAACCGAGTCGGCGACGGCGCTGGAAGCGACGCTACGAGCGCCGCAAACACGAAAGTAGTCGCCGTCGTGGGCGCCGGACACCTTGCGGGCGTACAGGCGCATCTCGAAAAGATAGCCGCAGGAAAAGAAACCATAGATGTTGGCAAACTGGAAAAAGTCGCTGGTTCAGGCGTCATTTCAAAACTGTTGCCCTGGCTCATACCGGTCGCCATACTGGCGCTCATTGTCGCGGGCTTTCTCCGGCTCGGCGCGGACGTAAGCCTGTCTATGCTGTCGCGCTGGCTCCTGCTCAACGGCTCTCTCGCGGCGGTTGGAGCGCTTGTCTCGCTGGCGCATCCGCTTTCGATTCTTGTCTCATTTTTTGGAGCGCCTATCGGCACGTTAAACCCGTTTGTCAGCGTGGGGCTTTTTTCCGGCGTTGTTGAGGCGGTCATGCGAAAGCCCCGCGTGTCTGACGCGGAAACGCTTATAAACGATGTGTCGAGTCTCAAAGGCATATACCGCAACCGCATCACCCGCGCCCTCTTGGTGTTCTTTCTGTCCTCTCTTGGCGGCGCTATCGGCAATTTTATATCAATTCCGGCGTTGGCAAACCTGCTGGCAAGCTAAAGGCGCGGCGCTCTTTAGCGCATCTCACTGTTAACATGGCGCGGCCGGCTGTTTTGTCAACGCAATCTGTACAACGAGAAAATCACCCAGGGGGCCAGTCGAGACAACGGCCGGCAAGCGCATGGATATGCAGGTGATCCACTGTTTGCCCCCCGTCTTTTTTGCAGTTGACGACAAACCGGGCGCCGTTCTCCTCGCACCCTAATGTTTTAGCTACCTCTTGCGCCTTGTACAGGAGTTTTCCAAGCAGGGAAACATCGGAGGCTTCCATTTCCATGACGTTTCTGATATGACGTTTGGGAATAAGAAGGAAGTGAACCGGCGACTGGGGGGTCACGTCGTGAAACGCGAGCATTTCATCGTCCTCGTAGATTTTTTTTGACGGAATTTCACCGCGTATGATCTTACAAAAAATACAATCGCTCATACAGGCAGTATACCATATTCCGCCGTTCTTTCAAGTATGAAGCGCGAAAACAGGACTGACTCCGGGCTGAATTGCTCAATGGCATTCAGCTTTTAGTTCTTGGAAATTTCCAGCGCCTCTTCCCAGCGTCCTTGAATAGTACGCGCCGTTTCATCAGGAAGCTGCCCATTTTCAAACAGGGCGGCAAGCGCGTCCCGTACAACGGCGTCAAGTATATGAACGTCTGGAACGTCGATAAACTCCCGCATCTGCTCGCTGCCTTCATACATGTCATAGACTTTTTTATAAAAGGCGTCATCCTTGGAGGAAACCGGCGTGTTTCCGTTTCCAGGCAGAGCGTGAATGGCATCGGCGAGGAGGGGGCTGTGTCCGGCAAGATAGGAAATAAACGCCCACGCTTCTTCTTTACGCTCGCTGTCTTTTCTAATGCCCGCATAGGCGTTTCTCACACCGAAAACAGGACGGCTGCCCGCAAAATTATCGGGCTGGGGAATGGTAGTCACGCCGAAACTGGTGTCGCCCATTTTCCGGCGGACAGCCTCAATATCCTCGACGGAAGCGATCATCATGCCCGCCTTGCTGCTGGTAAATTCATTGAATTTCTGAATTTTCGTTTTTGTAGATACATTGGGCGCAATAACGCCCGCATTTTTAAGGGAATTGATAAAGCCAAGAGTCTCCACAACGGTTCGGTTGTTAAACGCGGGGATTGCCCTGTCGTCGGATTTCTTCAGCATGGCGGCGCCCGCCGCCCATATCCACAGGTATATTTCAGGATAGCCATCCGAGACTAAAGAAAACGTCCAACCATAGCGGCCCGGACTGCTTAACACCTTTGCGTACTTCTCAAATTCCGTCCAGTTTTTCGGCGGACGCTCAAAACCCACGGCTTTCAAAACGTCAATGTTGTAAAAGAGAAGATCGATGCTGGCGGTAAGCGGAACAGCCCATTCACCAGCCGACTCATTTTCGGCTTCCTGTATGTAATCCGCAAGGGGTTCAAGCGTGTTATTGCGGATCATTTCAGAGAGCCAGCGGGGATCAAACAGAAAAATATCAGAAGACGCAAAATCTTTTAGCTTTCTATTTGTGATCTCTCCGGGCAGGGGGACAAGCAACATGTCCTGCATATCCGCATAGGAATAATCACGAAATTCAATAAAAATATCGGGATTCTGTTTTCGAAACGCTTCGGCAAGCGTCTGCAAGGCGTTTCTCGCCGCATCGTCTTGCCAAAAATGGGCCAAAACAAGTGTATCACGCGCAGGAAACGTACGCACAGGAAACGCCATTTCCCGTGCGCCGCCCTGTGCGCCGACAAGTCTGAATTTAACAAGAAAAGTCGCTGTTGCGACAATAATGACGGCAATGATCAATAATATGTCATATATTTTAAGTTTTATCTGCAAAAACGCCCCCTTTAATGAGGAAAAACGATCAAAACCCGCTTTTCCCCAAGCCTGTTTCAGCGACAGATATGGCGGGATTGCAAGCCAAATGCGCTTTAACAAATGCCCGCATGAGAGCCATTTTATCATACATTGAAACATTCTGCCAGACATTGATTTCGTGGCGGCAGATCCTGCGGCGACACATGAACCTGCAACCGGCGCCGAAGAAGCGTATAAATGACTTGGTTGCTATGCGTAGAGGCGGAAGACAGCGGTTTCATTGTGCGCTTAAGAGCGGATGCGTCTGGAAAAATAATGAACAAAGATAATGTGCAAATAATAGAAAAATATGCCGTTCTCATAACGCCCGGTGGAATTCGCATACCGCGATCTGGAAGAAGATTTGGCTGAACATGTCATCAACCAACAGGCGTTGCAAAAAACTCGGTTTGTACATGCGGATGATCAGCGGGCTTTGACCGCTGTCCCTCGATCCTGACTGGTTGTGTCCCAGGGAGCCTTTCACCCGAACAACGCCGCGGCTTCGGCAAGGTCTTGGGCGCGGCGCCACACAGTGGCGTGCGTTTCCTCCGGCGGTTCGAGCAGGTCCTTCACAAACACGGAGCGTACGCCCGCCGCGTGAAGCCCCGCGAGACCTGCGGGGGAATCTTCAAAACCCACGCAGTCACGCGGATTTTTGCCGAGCCGTTCTGCGGCAAGCAGAAAAATGTCGGGCGCAGGCTTGCCGCGCTCAACTTCGTCTCCAAAAGCGAACGCCGCAAAGCGTGGGCGCAAGCCGGTGTATTCCAGCTTCCATAGCGCCCGCTCCTTGTGGGTGGAGGTCGCCACCGCGAGCGGTACGCCCATGCGGGCAAAGACATCAAGCAAAACAAGCAATCCGGGACGCAGAGAAATGCCTTCCCGTTTCACCTCTTCGTCAAGGAGCTGTTTCACCTTTGCGCGGACTTCAAGGTAGGGAAAATCGTCGCCAAACGCGTCTAAATACACCTTTCTGACCGCTCCCTCGGATATGCCGATGGTGCGAAACACGACTTCCTCGGTGATGGGAAACCCCATGCGCTCCCCGGCTTTCTTCCACGCCCGCAATGACGGTCTTTCTGTGTCAAGCATAAGACCATCCATGTCAAAAATCGCTCCCGCCGGAGCGATTTTTTCTCTTATTGGGGAGTCTCCTCCCGCCGCCTGGGTATGACTCTTATGCAACGTAACTCTCCAACAGCTTCTGCCGTGAGGGATGTTGCAAACGTTTAATCGCTTTTTTCTCGATCTGCCTGATGCGCTCTTTGGTGAGGTTAAACCTGTCCCCAACTTCTTTCAAAGACATGGGCTTCCGGTTGTCCAACCCAAAACGCAGCCGGATGATGTCGGCTTCTTTTCTGGTCAAGGTTCTCAGCGCGCTCTCTATGTCTTCTTTAAGCGCGTTGCCGGTCATATATTCGTCCGGGGACTGGTAGTGTTTATCCTCAATGAAATCGCCGATTACCGAAGCGTCCCGTTCCGACGACACCGGCACATCCATAGAAATCATATCGCGGCTTATATTGATAATGTCCGCCACGTAGGTCTTGTCCATGCCCAACATATCCGCTATTTCTCTAATCTCGGTTTCCGCGCTATGCCCGTTCTGAACCATCTTGCGAGCTTTCTCAATCTGAACCAACTCATTGGCGCGGTTCAATGGCAGTCTGATTGCCCTTGACTTCTCGCAAATAGCCTTGAGAATCGCCTGGCGAATCCACCAGACCGCATAGGAAATAAAATGATAGCCCTTGTTGACGTCATAGCGTTCAATGGCGTTCAACAACCCGATGTTTCCCTCGCTGATAAGGTCAAGCAGGGGGAGTCCTTGCCCCTGATATTTTTTCGCCACATTGACCACAAACCTCAAATTTGCGTTTACGATCTTGTCCCTCGCGCTCTTGCTTCCGTTGGCGGCGTTATAAGCGATTTCGTCCTCTTCTTCCCGTGTCAGGAGTGGAATTCTATTGATTTCCTTGAGATACAGAGAAAGAATGTTCTCATCACAATGAAAATTAGTTACGGCGCCTTTATTTGCAGTCATGTTTACCTCTTTAAGTTGTATATATTGTAATATATGCAGGTATCATGCCAAATATAGCGATATGTAATAATTTTAGCTCATTTTAATATAAAAAGGTGATAAATTTCGAAAAATATCTTTTAAAACGCAGAAAATGAAGAGTCAGAGGCATAAAACCGCATGTCATCAATGGGCTTCCGGTGGAAATCAGGTGGATTTCGGCTCGAACTGCGCCGGCTGACCGCCTGCGGCGGACACTTCTTTATGATCTGCGTCGGCAGTATATGTGGTTTTTATCGACAAGCCATGACATTTTGACACGTTTTTACCAAATCCGGCAAAATATGCGTCATATTGATACATCAGGGCTGGGACGACGCCTGCGGCGGCGCATAGCGGCGCATTTCCGCCACTGATTTTGCTTGACGTTTGCAACCGGTTTTTTGTATATTTGTCTATAAATTGCAAACTTAAAATTGGAGGTATTTATATGAAAGTACAGCCATTGGCTGATCGAGTGCTCGTGAAACAGGAAAAGAGCGAGGTGAAAACATCAGGCGGCATCATTATTCCCGATACCGCTCAGGAAAAGACCCAGACCGGAGTGGTCGTTGCGACTGGTCCCGGCACCGAAAAAGAAAAAATTACGGTTTCCGTGGGTCAAAAAGTCATGTATGACAAATATTCTGGCACACAGATCAAAATTGACGGAGAGGATCATCTCATTCTCAAGAGCCAAGACATTGTAGCGGTTATTGAGTGATGCATGAAGCGGCGCCGGTCAAACGGCGCTGTTTTTTTTTGTAGATTTCTTGCAGGAAGACGCATGATAGATTTGCGGAGCGACACGGTGACGCAGCCGACCGACGCGATGCGCAAGGCGATGGCCGACGCGGAAGTGGGCGACGACGTATACGGAGATGATCCAACCGTACATAAACTGGAAGAACTCGGAGCTGAGCTTGCTGGCAAGGAAGCGGCTGTTTTTGTGCCGTCCGGCACCTTCGGCAATCAACTCGCCCTGTTTACATGGTGTCTGCGGGGAACAGAGGTTGTTCTCGGTGAGGAGTGCCACATCATTCAGCATGAGGCCGGCGCGGCGTCTATCATCGCGGGCGTACAAACCCGCCCCATTTCCGCGCCGGACGGCGTACTGAAGCCGGACGCGCTGATTGGGCGGTTGCGCAAGGCGGAACTCCATGAGCCGGCGACTTCCCTCATCTGCGTTGAAAACGCCCATTCGCTGGGGCGCGCCGTGTCTCTCGGCGATTTGAGCGCGGTACGCGCCGTTGCGGACGCATGGCGGTTGCCGGTACACATGGATGGGGCGCGCATATTCAACGCCGCTACGGCGCTGGATGTCTGCGCAAAGGAAATCGCGGCAGGATCGGACTCGGTGATGTTCTGCCTGTCCAAAGGACTCTGCGCCCCGGTAGGCTCGCTTTTGGCGGGCGGCAAAGCCTTTGTCACGGCTGCGCGTCTCAAGCGCAAGATCATGGGAGGCGGCATGCGTCAGGCGGGCGTCCTTGCCGCCGCAGGCATTATAGCCTTGACGGACATGACAAAACGCCTCCATGAAGATCACGAGCGGGCGAAAAATCTGGCGCGTTTCCTTGCCGAAATTCCCGGCGTATCCGTGAACATTGAAAATGTACAGATTAACATGGTGTATTTTACCGTCGCCAAAGCGCGGTGTCCAGAAACAAACGCCGGCATTGTGGATGTTTTTGCCAAAACGGGCGTCCGCATTAGTCCGGCGAACAACGGCGTGTTCCGTTTCGCCACTCATTATTGGATAGGGGATCAAGAACTGGAAACCGTAAAACGCGCCGCGCTGGAGGCGTTTCGTCCATAGCCGCCGAATACGCGCGCGCAAATAAAAGCGGCTTTTTTGACCGCCGTATAATTTCAAAAAATATGTTTCTTGCGCATAATCACGCTTGCCTAAAACACGCTTTAAGTATAGAATATATCATCTTTAGAATACTCTCAATTTGGAGGCATCCATGTCAACAAAAGACTGTTCCTGTGAAACTATAGAATTTCCGCAGGAACTCATCTCATTCATTGACGAATGGAAGATAAAACCCGGCAGTCTTATCATGATCCTGCATAAAACGCAGGAAACTTTCGGGTACATCTCCACGGCGGCGGCGGAGAAACTTTCGCACATGACCAATATCCCGCTGGCGAGGATATACGGTGTCATCACGTTCTATCATTTTTTCAAGACTACGAAGCCGGGCAAATACAAGGTGTCCGTATGTCTTGGCACGGCCTGTTACCTCAAAGGCGGCGGCGACTTGATTGAAGAAGCCCGAAAAATTTTGAAAATCAAACCCGAAGAGGTTACGGCGGACGGGCTTTTCTCAATTGATGAAGTCCGTTGTGTGGGCTGTTGCGGTTTGGCGCCGGTTATAACCGTGGGCGCTGATACGTATGGAAAACTGACAAAGGATCAACTTCCGGCTATTTTTGACAAGTACCGGAATGCATAAGACCCGTGAGCCAAGCTTTTTATAAAATATAAACGTTTATAGGATATGGTAGAAAAGTGCATTTTACATTGGGAGACCTTATAACTGACATCGCTCAAAATGGCGCCGAATCCGGAGCGGATACGGTGGATCTTTCCATTGTTGAGACGTGGACGAGTGAAAAAGCGGAACTGCGGTTTTGGGTGAAAGACAATGGCAAGGGTATGGACGAAAAGACGCTGAAGCGGATTGTAGATCCCTTTGTTACGGACGGGATAAAACATCCCCAGCGTAAAGTCGGGCTGGGCGTTCCGTTTCTGATTCAAACGGCGGAGCAGTCCGGCGGCGGCTGGGACATTCAGTCAAAAAAAGGCGAAGGCGCTACAACAACCGCGTGGTTCGATCTCCGCAATGTTGATACGCCGCCGCTTGATGATATTTCCAGCATGTTTCGCGTCATACTTATGCTCCAAGGTCCCAAAGAAATAGCGCTTCATCGTGTCCGCAAGGGCGCGAAAAACCTTCCTGACCTTGACTACACGGTTTGTAAAACGGATATGATAGATGCGCTTGGAGATTTGGAAGATACGGCGAGTCTTATTTTGTTGGGAAATTATTTAAATTCGTTGGAAGACGGCTAAAAACGCGCCGTGTTTTGCGCCCGATTATGTTACAAGCGAGCTTTTTTCAAAATGCGCCATGAGGCGCGCCTTATGGGACGGCGGGTTTGAAAAAGGCTCAAACTATTGAAAGGAGACAATATGGCTAAAATGAGTTTGGAAGAACTTCGCGCATTGCGGGATTCCAAGAAAGTAGACCTTAAACGCCGCGATGTCGAAGGCAAAGCGATTCAGGTCATCGTAGGCATGGGTACCTGCGGAATAGCCGCAGGCGCGAAGCTCACCCTGGATACATTCCTTGCGGCTCTTGACGAGAATAATTTGGTCGATCAGGTGCTGGTGCGTCAGACTGGTTGTATGGGGTTGTGTCATTCCGAGCCAACCGTTGAGGTCATCGTACCGGATATGCCGGCGGTTATTTACGGAAATGTTGACGGCGCGGTCGCAAAAGAAATCGTCAAAACGCACCTTATCGGCAAGGAGTTGCTGAATAATCACATATTAGACCGTCCCGCAGTGGATATTCTGGGAGCGTAGCATGGCGTATAACCACTATATCCTTTGTTGCGGCGGCACGGGTTGCGAGTCCGGAAAAGGCGATGAAATTTATCGCAATCTCATTGCCGAAGCGGAAAAACTCGGGGTCAAATCTCAGGTGCAGATTGTAAAGACCGGTTGTTTCGGATTCTGCGAACAGGGTCCCATCGTAAAAGTGTTGCCGGAAGAGTCCTTTTACGTACTCGTGAAGCCTGAAGACGCCCACGAGATAATCGCGGAGCAGATCGTTAAGGGGCGTGAAGTCCCCCGTCTTCTCTACAAAGAAGCCGGACAGAAAAAACACGATGCGGTTGAAGACATTGGGTTCTACCAGAAGCAGATCCGGGTGGTGTTGCGCAACTGCGGCGTTATTAACCCTGAAAGCATCGACGAGTACATAGCCCGCGACGGCTACGCGGCGCTTGAGAAAGCCCTGTTCAGCATGACGCCGGAACAGGTTGTCGAAGAACTCAAGGTTTCTGGTTTGCGCGGACGCGGCGGCGCGGGCTTCCCCACGTGGATCAAATGGAATTCCACCAAGGGCGTTCAGAGCGATCAAAAATTTGTGGTGTGCAACGCGGACGAAGGCGATCCCGGTGCGTACATGGATCGGTCTACCATTGAAGGCGATCCTCATTCCGTGCTTGAGGCCATGACCATCTGCGGTCATACCGTCGGCGCAAGCCAGGGTTACATTTACATCCGCGCCGAGTATCCACTCGCGGTTCATCGCCTTGAAATCGCCATTCAGCAGGCGAAGGACTACGGACTGCTGGGCAAGAGCATACTTGGATCCGATTTTGACTTTGACATTGAGATCAGGCTCGGCGCGGGCGCGTTTGTCTGCGGCGAGGAGACGGCGCTCATCAAGTCGCTGGAAGGACTGCGCGGCATGCCCGTTCCGAAGCCTCCGTTTCCCGCGTACGACGGGCTGTGGCACAAGCCCACGATCATCAACAATGTGGAAACATGGACGAACATTCCGGTCATCCTCACCAAAGGCGGCGCGTGGTTTGCGAGCATTGGCACCGAGAAGTCCAAAGGCACCAAGGTATTCGCGCTTACCGGCAAGGTGAAGAACTCCGGTCTTGTCGAAGTGCCTATGGGAACGACCCTGCGCGAGATCATTTTTGAAATCGGCGGCGGCATAAAAGGCGGCAAGAAATTCAAAGGCGTGCAAACCGGCGGCCCCTCAGGCGGCATCCTCACAGAAAAATCGCTTGATCTGCCGATTGACTTCGACACCCTTACGGCAAACGGCTCCATGATGGGTTCCGGCGGCATGATCGTCATGGACGAAGATGATTGCGTGGTTGACGTAGCTCGCTTCTACATGGAGTTCTGCGTTGACGAATCCTGCGGCAAGTGTTCGCCCTGCCGCATTGGCACCACCCAGATTCTCAAGCTGCTTGAGAAGATTACGAGCGGCGAGGGGGAGGAAGAGGACATTGGCAAACTGGAAACCATCGGCAAAGCCATGACCAAGGCGAGCCTTTGTATGCTCGGTGGATCTGCGGCTAATCCGACCATTTCCACCATCAAAAATTTCCGCGAAGAGTACGTTGAGCATATTCATAACCATACCTGCCGCGCCGGCAAGTGCAAGGCGTTGCTCCGCTACCAGATTATCGCGGATAAATGCAAAGGATGTACGCTGTGCGCCAAGAAGTGTCCGGCGGACTGCATCAGCGGATCGCTCAAGCAGCCTCACGTCATCGATCAGGCGAAGTGCCTCAAGTGCGGCGAGTGTTTAAAGAACTGCAAGTTCGGCGCGATTGTGCAGAAGTAAGGAGTGTGTACCATGATAGACATAAAAATAAACGGAATCAGCGTTCAGGTTGAAGAAGGGACAACCATTTTACAGGCGGCTAAAAAAGTCAATATCAAAATACCGACGCTTTGTTATAATCCTGATCTGCCCGCGTGGGCAAGTTGCGGTCTTTGCATCGTGCGCACCGCCGGACCCGGCTCGCCCCGGATGGCGCGCGCTTGCACCACTCCGTGCGCGGAAAAGATGGACATTGTGACCCATGACGCGGAACTCATTTCCGTACGGCGGACGATTCTTGAACTCATCCTGTCCAATCATCCGAATGACTGCCTCCAGTGTTCGCGCAACGGAGGCTGTGAGTTGCAGAAGCTGGCGGCGGACTTTGGGTTGCGCGATACCTCATACCGCAAGGTGTTGAACATCCTGCCCATTGACGCTTCGAGCCCCGCAATCGTGCTGGACCCGGAAAAATGCATCCGGTGCGGACGTTGCGTAAAGGTGTGTCAAGAGGTACAGAATGTGTGGGCGATTGAATTCCTGGGACGCGGCATCAAAAGCAAAATAGCTCCGGCTGGGAACGCTTCGCTGGGTGAAAGCCCCTGCATCAAGTGCGGGCAATGCGCGGCTCACTGCCCTGTCGGAGCGCTCTATGGGCGGGACGACACCGCAAAAGTATGGGATGCCATTCATAATCCCGCCCTGCACTCGGTTGTACAGATCGCTCCGGCGGTGCGCGTGGCTTTAGCCGAAGAATTCGGTCTTGAACCCGGCGTGGTCATCACCAACAAGATTTACGCGGCGCTTCGCAGGCTCGGCTTCAAGACCGTGTTTGACACGAACTTCTCAGCAGATCTCACTATTATGGAAGAAGCCTCCGAGTTGGTGAAACGCCTCACCGAAGGAGGCGACATTCCGCTTATCACAAGCTGTTGTCCCGCGTGGGTCGACTACATGGAAAAATACTATGCGGATATGATACCGAATTTCTCCACCGCTAAATCTCCCCAACAGATGATGGGCGCAATGATAAAAGCATACTGGGCGCAGAAAGCGGGCGTTGATCCGGACGCGGTGTATTCCGTTTCCATCATGCCGTGTACCGCAAAGAAATGGGAAATCAAGCGCAATGATGACATGAAAAGCGCGGGACACGGGCAGGATGTGGACATTTCCATCACCACCCGTGAGCTTGCCCGTATGATAAAGCAAGCCGGCATTGACATTCTGAATATGCCGGAAGAAGAAGCCGACAATCCGCTTGGACCCTATACGGGCGCGGGAACCATCTTTGGCGTTACCGGCGGCGTTATGGAAGCGGCCGTGCGCACCGCGTACAACCTTGTCACCAAAAAAGAACTGCCTAACGTCAATTTCAATCCGGCTCGCGGACTTGAAGGCGTAAAAGAAGCGGAAGTCAACTTTGGCGATGGCAAGAAGATCAAGATAGCGGTGGCTCATCAGTTGGGCAATATAGCCGCAGTACTTGACAAGATACGGCAAGCTCGCAAAGAAGGCAAGGAGCCGCCTTATCAATTTGTCGAAGTGATGGCGTGCCGGGGCGGTTGCGTTGCGGGCGGCGGACAACCCTATGGCGTGACCGATGAAATCCGCGCGAAACGTGGCGCGGGTCTCTATGCCGATGACAAACAGTCGCCGCACCGGTGTTCGCACCACAACCCGTTCATCAAACTTGTGTACGAGGAATTTCTTGACGAACCCAACGGACACAAGGCTCATAAATTGTTGCATACGTCTTATACGGCGCGACCGCTGTATACCGTGTAAGCGAGGATTGCGCCGTTGGCGATGGCGGCGTGGTGAAAACCCGATGCATCCCGTCGCCTAACAAACGGCGGGCGCGATGCTGGAAAAAGAGGTTGCTTCACATGGCGAGGCAACCTCTTTTTATGTGCGCTTCGGGGTTTGAATCATATCTTATTATAGCGATTTTATTTGAATTGTCAGGCGCTGTCGAGGCTCTTATATTCGCTTCATGCGAATTAATTATATCGAAATTGCGCGACAGTTCTTCATCACTCAAAATGCGCCTCCATTTAGCAATAATTATTTTACATTTACCAATATATACAGGTTTTCTTTTTGTGTTTTGACCGGTTTCTGGTAAAACCAGCGCCTGACCTCTCCGCGTTTAATAATTACAAAAGACTAATGCGCGGCATATTCTATTAATAGATTTCTTACCTTTCCTAAAGAGTCAAACCAAAATTCCACTATGCATGAATGAAAGAGAATTGTAAAGAATAATAAATATATAATTTTTATATAGGTATTTAATTAACTTTACAGCCGGATGAAGCGTTGTATTTAGTTCTCCGTTAAGCCTGGTTTTTCGGGAAGGAAAAGGAATTGTCCAGCGCCGGCCATTCATATACAGAACAGGCGCATTAAACTCTTCTGCGGAATTTGACCCATCCATAAGGCGATGGCTGTAGCAACCCCCAACAATCTGGATAAATGAAAGGCAAAATTAACTTCTATATTTTGATTTTTATACAATTGATGATTTCTAACATAATCAATATATCCCTGGTAAAGTTCTTCTCCTCGCCATATGACTCAATTTTATTCACCTCATTCGTTCTGCCAATCTCCCAGTCAACCGCATAAACGGGGACCCCAAACGGTTTCTTATGCCGGCAGCGTTTTTTAACGCGGAAATGATCTCGCGGACTGTCTTCATTATATTTCTATTTAGTGATGATGGGCCAAGATTAATTATTTTATAGACTTTACGTCTAACTCAAGTTTCACCGGAATTAGTTACAGTTTTTTGGTCATTAGTATCCCCATCTTCCGTCCTATAACTACAACTTCATTTTAATTATTATTAGCGGTATTAAATTGTACGTCATGATTTCCATAATCAGGAAAGCTGTCAATCATCTCATTTAAGTTATCCAGTGTTGGCATTCGTATTGTTTGTGTATAACCGGAAAGCGTGTTTTCATTGTCGGCTTGTTTGACAACACGGACTTCCTGTATTTCGGCGGCAGATAAATTCAAATAAAATGGTCTGTATTCCTGCCTCATTTCCCGGTTAAGGCGTATTACTTCCGTGTTAAACGTTCTCAAAACTGTGTAGAGCGCGCATATACGCCAAGATTGCGAGTATTGCCGCCAAAATAATGATATAGCGCATGCATAAAAACATCGTCAAGATGGCATCCTAATTCACCCCTGAGACCAAAATACATCACATCACTATCATTTATCTTTGCATTAAATGCCAAATCGCCCGGCGTACCCCTTAGCAATCACCATTTTACGCTTGCCAATATACAGGCTTTCTTGCCTGACAAAGCCTTTGGAATTAGTTTTACCAAATAACTCCCGACCATCCGGCGTTATGAGGATATAATCGGTATAGGGCATCGGGTTGCCGTTTTTGTTAATAGCCGGTTCAATAAAATTGCATTTCAATTTCACTGCCGATCTTGACTCGATTCCGAAACCAAAATATCGTACATAAAAAGGGTATTCCGGCGCGGTATACACTTTTTCATCAATTTCCTTTTTGCTTTTTGTATAGGGCTTTTCCCTATAATCAGCCTGCCACTGTAGTTTCAGTTTATCGTTTTTTTTACCTTCCACATCAAAAATATACTCGTCAACGCCTTCCTCATCTGGCTCAACTATTTCTACAATTACATCCTGACCATGAGGTATGTTTTTTGTATCGCAAGAAAGAGTGATATACTCGTGAATGAAAATATATTCTGCCCGCTTGCCATCTTCTTGCCATGCTAAATTGGAAAACTCAGGCGTTTTCATTTCAAATATGCCGCTTGTAATATATTTGCTTCTTCTGGTTTGGGCTGTAAAGAAAAATTTGTTTGCGCCTGACGGAGGTTCATGACGAATTGGCTGAATTTGTCAAATTGGGGTATACATTGGCTGGAATTATAGAAATTTCCAGTGAGTTGCCCGTCATTGGCTATGGCGGACAAAAAGGCGGAATATCGATATCGGCGGCTTTCTTGTTTGTTGTATATGCATCTACGTTGCGTAAATGCATTAAACTGGGAAATATCAATAAAATAATGGGAATACCCATGAAACTCTTCTTCCTTCCATAATTGCGTCTATTTTGCAAATTTATAAAATTGATTTAGTCATAAAATGGTATATGGTTTTTTGCTTTATGGATTTGCACTCGGTTTCATTCTCTATTTTTATCGTGATCGTAAGTCCCCTATGGAGCGAACTATCGCGCATGAAGGCAGGTGTCCCAGACGCCAGCGACCTGGCGGTATTTTTTCGTCAATTTTGGCATTTTGTGGATTAAAAAACTTGTTTCAACGCATTTTATTTACCATGATTTGTAGAAAACAGGGGACGCTTACAACATGGAATACGAAGGAGGCGATGGCGGCGATTATACGGCTGGAACAAAAAACAACATTAAAAGAAAGCGGTGGCTTTAGAAGCGCCGAATGTATAGCGCTGCTGAAAGAGGCGGATATTGTAGCCGTCAATCCACCGTTCAGTCTGTTCTGTGAATATGCGGCTCAACGGGGAATATGAAAAAAGTTTCTGATACTAGGGAAATAGTTAATGAACCTCCCCGCCCTGAACGGCGGGGGGATTCTTGCAAGCGTCGCATTATGTACGAGATTCGGCGAACCTTCGGTTTGCGACCCTTCGGTTCGACTGCAAGGAAATTATGTAACTGTGAAGGTTTGCTATGCAAACCAGTCTGCCGCCATTTTTCGTTGGCGTCGCCAATTCCAACCGCCC
>JAISCC010000033.1 GCA_031265845.1 Treponema sp. | reverse complement strand
GGGTTCGCGGACAGGTTCGAGAAAAACGCCGACGGCTCCGCCCTGCGGCTTGTTTATATAGCGACTATTGATCTTTGCTGTATAAGAAGTTAATCCAAGAGAATGGGGGGGGGGGGGGGAATCTTTATGCTGTCGCGGCCGTTCGCGTCATACGTTTTGTTCATGTTTATGTGTTTGCGCTCCTTTTGAAAGTCTTGTTTCTTTTATAAATACTATACATCATTTATGAGCGGCTGTCAATATTTTTTCAGGGAAATTGCGCGAAATTTCAACAATTTGAAACAAGGCGGCAGGACATACAGACGTGTCGCAATGCGGCTCCACGCCGTTTGTGGTTCGTTTTCAGTTCGTTTTCAGTTCGCTTGCGATTTTCCCACAGTCGCGCTATCATATACAAGACAGAAAAATCAGGAGGATGGAGTGAGAAAACATACAGCGACGTATGTCGCGGTTATAGCGCTCGCGGCGGCGTTCGGAGCGGCGGGATGCTCCAAGAACATGGCGTCTGGAGGATCAACCGAAGAACTGGACCTACGGTCTCGGGACGTTCAAAGAAGCATAGAGCAGATGTTTGACATGAGGTTGTCGGATGCGCAGTTGTCGTTTGCAAGCGCGGCGCCGATTTACAGGGATTACTCGGCGCCGCTCGAAGCGGTGGACAGCGGCATACCGGCGGGAGAAAGCGATGTTGCTGACGGGCGCACATTGGTTGTTACGGCCAACCTGCGTATCCGTCTCGTTGATTTGGAACGCGGAGACGCGGAAGTGAACGGCATACTGGGCAAGTATAACGCCTATTCCGCTTCGACTGCGGCGGATGAAAACAGGCGGCGGTATAGCCTGAGAGTCCCTTCGCCTTCGTATGCGTCCTGCCTTGTGGATTTGAAGCTGATGGGCAAAACGCTTGGCAAAACGCTTTCCTATTCGGAAGGAACCGAAGATGTTACGGCGCGTTATTACGATCTTGAAAGCCGGCTTGGTACGCAACGGGAACTGTTAAAAACGTTTCAGTCCTATTTGGCGAAAGCCGCGTCCATTGACGAAATTATGACCGTGGAGCGGCGCATTGCGGAGTTGCAACGCGAAATCGACCAAACCGGCTCCCAATTCAAAGGATTGTCAAACCGGATCGAGTACGCGGTCATTGACCTGGAATTGCAGGGACCCGAGTCCGCGCAGACCTACGACAATCCGACCCTCGGCGAGCGGATAGCCGGACTGTTCCGCGCCTTCACAGACTATGCCTCCGTTGTTGCGGTGGCGTCGCTTGGCATCGTCGTGTACGGAACGCCGAGCGTTTTGATTGTCGCCTTGCTGTACTGGCTGCTGTTGGGGAAGATCGGTTTGTTGAAAAAGTTGTGGCGGCTTGCCGGAGGAAAAAGAACATGAAGCGCCGCGCTCGCGGACGCCCTCGTGGAGACACATCTTGCGGGAGGCGCCTCCGCGACACAGCCGTCTCACTTGAACCTGCCGCCCTGTATAAACGCCTGCATCGCGTTCGGGTTTTTGCTCATCTTTGACATTTTCTTCATCATGGTCTTCATCTTTTCGAACTGCTTCAAGAGCCGGGCGACCTCCGCAACCGAAGAGCCGGAACCACGCGCTATACGCGATCTCCTGCTTGGACCTATGATAAGGTGGTTCGCCCGCTCTTTTTTGGTCATGGAAAGGATGATGGCTTCCTGGGTTTTGAGATTCGCCTTGTCAATGTCCTGTTCGCTTATCTGACCGGACATGCCCGGAATCATGTCGAGCATGGATTGCAGGCTGCCCATCTTCTTGACCGATTGCAGTTGGGCGAGCCAGTCCTCAAGCGTGAACGTCTCCTTTTCCATCTTCTTTTGCAGTTCAATGGCTTCCTTGCGATCAATGACGGTCTGGGCTTTTTCAACAAGGCTTACAATGTCGCCCATGCCGAGGATGCGGCTTGCCATGCGCTCCGGGTAGAACGGCTCGAAGTCTTCCGGTTTTTCGCCCACGCCCACAAATTTGACTGGCTTGCCGGTAACGGTTTTGAGGGACAGCGCCGCGCCCCCGCGAGTGTCCGAGTCGAATTTGGTGAGTATGACGCCAGTAAGTCCGATTTTTTCGTCAAACGTCTTGGCGATGTCAACCGCAGACTGACCGGTCATGGAGTCCGCCACCAGGAGGAGTTCGTCAGGGGACGAGGCGTTCTTGAGTTCAAACAGTTCCCGCATCATGGGATCGTCTATCTGGAGCCGTCCGGCGGTGTCGATGATCAGCGTGTCGATGAGGTTTTGCTTTGCCCAGGAGAGGGCTTCTTTGTACACGCGCAGGCTGTCTTTCGCGCCGTCAATCTTGTACACCGGCGTCTCGATCCGGCTTCCCAGTATGGCAAGCTGTTCCATGGCCGCCGGACGCACAAGGTCGCAGGCCACGAGCAGGGGCTTGCGTCCGTCTTTTTTCAGGCGGAGCGCCAACTTTGCGGAACTGGTAGTCTTGCCGGAACCCTGCAAACCCAGCATGAGGATCGTGGAGATGGCGTCGGGACCCTTGAGTTTCAGCCCCTGATTGCCGTCTCCCAGAAATGACGCGAGTCTGTCGTGTACTATTTTGATGAATTGCTGCCCGGGATCCACGGAGCGGAGGACTTTTTCGCCTTTCGCTTCTTCTATGGTTGCGTTTACAAACCTCCTGACAACACGAAGGTTGACATCCGCTTCCAAAAGCGCCATCTTAATGGCGTCAACCGCGTCGTCAATGTTTTTTTCGGTAATGGTCGATTTGCCGGAGATAAACCGCAACGCGTCGCTGACTTTTGTGGTGAGTGTATCAAACATGCGGGGAATTATAAACGAAACGCTTTTTCTTTACAAGAAGGGGGGACACGAACAGCGCGAACGGCGTTTCGCGCTGTTCGTGGCGTATGACGAGAAAATCGCCTGCACACGAACAGCGCGGACTTTCGCTTCGACGGCGTTGATTTCAGTGTATAATGCGGATCAACCATAGCGCTCTGCGGCGGGGAGGCGCTTGTATTTCTCCATCATGTCCACGCTTCCACACGCTGTTCTTTTTTACTATTCCCGCCGGATTTCCGGCTATGATGACGGCTCCTTCTTTAATATCGTTTTGCGGTTGCAGAATTCGCTCCCGCCACGCTATTATCGCCTATGTGTACGCCTTTACTATGGTCGAAAGCATAACCTATCCGCACATGATCATTACAATTGCCCTACATACGATCCGGAAAAGCCGGACGTGATATTCTTTGATAATGAAGTAACAACGAGAACTCTGCCCAATCAAGAAAATCTTGATTTTATCGCGCAGATTTTGTACGGTACCGCCGGGTAGTTCCTTGATTAAAAAAGGCGGTGTCTGACACCAAGCAGGTTGGACAAGGCGCGGTGTCTTACACCACCTTAAACCGCGACACCTCGCCTCTAAGCGTACCTATCTGTTCCTTGTTTTCCCCGCTTATCTCCCTCACACGGGTTACCGCGCTGTTTATCTGCTCCGCGCCAGCCGCCATCTCTTGCATACCTCCGCTTATCTCTCCTGTTATCCGCTCTATCACCCTGCTCTCCTTCATCACCTCACGGTACCTCTCGCTCACCGCTTCCGATCCACTCTTCACTGCTCCCGTTATATCATTCAGATTGCCTACAGCCTCCAGTATACTCTTGCTCCCCTGCCCCTGCTCTTCCATCGCGGCTCTCACATTCGCATCCTGTTCCGTTACCTTCTCTACGCCTCCGCTTATCGCCTCAAACTTCAGCAACACCCCTTCCGTTGATTTCGTTATCTTATCTATCGATTCTTTTATCCTTTTCAGCACTCCGCTCACCATTTTTGACTGTTCCGACGACGACTCCGCTAATTTCCGTATCTCATCCGCCACTACCGCAAATCCCTTGCCCGCGTCCCCCGCGTGAGCCGCTTCTATCGCCGCATTCATCGACAACAGATTCGTCTGGCTCGCTATATTCTGTATCACCGCGTTTATCTCCATCAGCCCAGCCGATTCTTTCGCTATCTCCCGTATATCCCCAGACACTTCCTGTAAGCCTTGTCTCCCTATTTCTGACGCCTCTGCAAGCTCCGTTATGGTTCCCTCGTTGTTCACCAGCGTTTGTGTTACACTTTGGATATTCGCCAGCATCTCTTCTATCGCCGACGACGACTGGTTCACACAGTCAGTCTGCTTTTGGATGAGACCTTTTAAAGACTCAATGCTCTGCGCCGCCTGATCCATAGAAGCGTCGGCGCTTTTAACGCTCTCCACTTGCTTTCCTGTTTGACCCTTGACATTTTGAACGGAGGCGGTGATTTCGACGATAGACGTGGCAGTCTGCGTCATGTTAGAAGCAAGCTCCATGCTGGTCTGCGAAAGCGTATCCGCCTCACGCCTGATGGACAAGACGAGGTTCTTTATCTTATCCACCGTGAAGTTCAGATAACGCGCCAGATCCCCCACTTCGTCTTTTGAAGAAACAGCGATCTCTTTAGTCAAGTCGCCTTCCGCTATATCTTTAAGAACCGTCATCGTCCGCGCTATGGGTCGGCTTATGGAGCGGGCCATAAAAACGACGCCTGCGGACATGAGGAGCATAGTCAGTATCCCGATGATAAGGCATATACGGATCATGTGGTAGACTGGAGCCATGACTGTGTTGCGGGAGACCCCGATGACCAAGGTCCACGGTTGAAGGGCGCGTCCGACGGCAAGCGGCGTAGAATAATAGTGGTACGCCGTATCTGATTGGGGCGAGCGATACGAAAAGAACGATCTGGTTCCTTGGGTGATGACGTTAATCATTGTATCAAGAAATGGCCCAAAGGTATCGGTTTCCGACTCCCGTATATTCTTTCCAAGTCGGCTGGGATCGCTGTGCGCGGCGATGAGACCGTCATGGCTGAATACCAGCACAAAGCCATCGCCGAAGGGTTTAATCTCCTCTGCGATGTCCTGTATTTGCGATAAACCAAATCCAAGCCCCGTGTATCCTACAATTGCGCCGTTATCCATTATAGGAACGCTCATACTTGTCGATAAATGATTTTCCCCTTCCACAGTAAACACAAAAGGCTCAAGCGCTCGCTCTATGGTGATATGATCTTGAATGGTTTCCTCCCACGTCTCCCTTACTAAATTATCAAGCAGAGGTTCGGTTGCGCCCTCCCAGGGAGCGCCGTACCATATAGCGCTGAACCGCCCGCCTGCGGCTGTTCCGAGCGTATCAATGTATTGTTCATCCATGCCGTCGAGCATATTCGGGCCCCAGGTAGCCCAGCTGCTTACATGGGGGTTTGCAACGGCTACCTGTCTCAGCAAAAAATTGATCTGATCTCGCCGGGCTTCAATAGGTATACGTTTATATCCTTCCATTAGCTGAGCAAGGGTTCTGGATATATCCATATATTCTCCGAGCCATTTGCTTATCTTCTCGCCGGCTTGAATCGCAAGATCAACTGCGTGTTCATTCGTCATGCGGCTGATTTCCCTTTGCGACAAGTTTACTGTAATACCGGCTAGAATTCCAATGCCGATAACGTTTAAGATGCTGATGATGACCACCAGCTTAACACCGATTCTCATACTATTCTCCTTAGTTTATGACTGTAAGACGCTTAAAAGCCCCACGCCCAACGGATAAGAGGTTCGTTTGATTAGAAATGCTCACGTGTTGCGATATATACATATCAGCATTTTAGTGTATATATCTCTACTGATATGGGGGGGGGGGGGGTATTTTGACTTACTATCGCCCCCTTTTACTACTCTTGAAAGAGAGCATATACGCTATTATAGCGGATTGTCAAGGGATAGTATACAGAAATTCGGAAACTAAGAGCGTATTTCCACCAACAATGCGATCCCGACTAGGACGAATTCGACAAAATTGCAGACCAACGCGGAGCTATTAAAAACACCCGCGTTGATATATGATTTTTAGATCGAGGCTGTTAAAGAAAAGACGCCGCTCTTTGCTTTAGCTTTTTCAATGAACCTCCCCGCCCTGAAGGGCGGGGCGTCTTGCAAGCGTCGCATTATTTACGAGGTTCAGCGAACCTTCGGTTTGCGACCCTTCGGTTCGACTGCAAGGAAATTATGTAACTGTGAAGGTTTGCTATGCAAACCAGTCTGCCGCCATTTTTCGTTGGCGTCGCCAATTCCAACCGCCC
>JAISCC010000131.1 GCA_031265845.1 Treponema sp. | reverse complement strand
ATCAAACGAGGACACGAAGCGGTAATAGAATTTGGCTCAATGATGGTCAAGTTTGTCACGGATCGCGGCGTATCCCATGAGATTGTGCGCCATCGTATGTGTTCATTTGTGCAAGAAAGCACGCGTTATTGCAACTATGGCACGGATAAATTCGGAGGCGAACTAACGGTTGTAAGACCGTCAAAATGGGACGCCTGGACTGAATCCATGCGGATTGACTGGCAAGATTCGATACGAGTGTCTGAAACGAGATACCTAAACCTTTTGCGTATAGGATCGACACCCCAGGAAGCCCGTTCCGTTTTGCCCAACAGCCTGAAAACCGAGATTGTTGTTCGGGCCAACTTCCGGGAATGGCGGCACATTTTCAATCTCCGCGCTATTAGCAAGGCGGCGCATCCCGATATGCGCTCTCTTATGACGCCGCTTTACGAAAAGTGTCGTGTATCGCTTCCATGTGTGTTTGATATGGGGAATGTGGAATGAGCGATATGGTGAATAACCCCTCGCATTATACCTTTGGAAAGTTTGAAGTCATTGATGTTATCGAAGACTGGAAACTGAATTACAACATGGGCAACGCCGTCAAGTACGTTGCCCGCGCTGAACACAAGGGGAATAAAATCGAGGACCTGCAAAAGGCCGTCTGGTATTTGCAGAGAGAAATAGATCGGTTTAACCGGGAAGCGCAGGAGAAAAAAGCATGAACTTTGTAAAATTTGACGAATTGATGGTCAACCTTGACCGGGTTTCGGCTGTCCGGCTCCGCCAAAACAAGAATGACGGCAGTTATCGGAATCAAGAGGAATTCCCCTATGCCGCCGATCTTTTCGCCGGGTGCGGCAAACCTTTTACCGTTCACCTCACATCGAAAATGGCGCATGAGTTAAATCGGCTTATCGCGGCAACGGAATTAAACGGAGGCGGCAGATGACAACAATCTGGACCGACACCGAAACCACGGGGCTTGACCCTAGGGACAGCGGGGCTTTTGAGATTGCCCTGCTGGTTTACGATGATGCAAAGCTCCTTGACGAGAAGCTCTATCACTTAAACCCATTGAATGAAGAAATCCGTTTTAGCGAGGAGGCGTGTCAAATAAACGGAGTGAGCGAAGAGACAATACGCTCATACCCGCCTATGGAAAAGGTCGTGCCGGAAATTGTCGAACTGCTGAAAAAATATGTTCCCCCGGAAAAATACGTGTTTGCCGGGTACAACTGCAATTTTGACTACGGACACCTCGGCGCGTTGTTTTTCCGCTACGGTTTCAATATCGGCGACTACTTCAATGAGAAGTTTATTGATGTATTGGCGCGCGTAAAAATGGCAAGGGAACAGGGTTTTTTAGTGTTGGATAAAAAATACAACAACAAGCTGGAAACCATCACAAAAGCCCTTGGAGTTACGCACGATGACGCGCACACGGCATTATCGGACATTAAGGCCACACGGCAGCTTTACGAAGCGCTTTATCTTATATGGAGGAAGAATAAATGAAGACAGATGGATCGGATCAAAACATAAAGGGGCGGGAACTTGCGACCCAGCAGCGGGAAGTGGCCACATTGCGCGGCGAACTTCAAAAAATGATCGGCGAGTTTCAAAAGGTGCTTGCCGACAATATTAGACCCGAGCGCATGTTGCGCATTGTGCTGACAGCGGTGCAGGCAACGCCAAAACTTGCGGAATGCACAAGGGCGTCGTTTTATGCGGCGGTAATGAAGTCTTGCGAATTGTCGCTCGAACCGAACACCGCGCTCGGACAGGCGTACCTCATACCCCGTTGGAACAGCTCAAAGAAACGCTTGGAATGCAACTTCCAAATCGGTTATCAAGGCGCGCTCGCTCTTTGTTACCGCTATGGAAAATACAAACGGATAACCGCCGATGTTGTCTACGAAGGCGATGAATTCATCTTTGACTATGGGCTTGACGCATGTCTGCATCACAAACCGAAATGGGCAAGTGAAAAACCCACCCATGTCTACGCGCTGTACCAGCTTGTGAACGGCGGTCAAGAGTTTAAAGTGTGGACATGGGAAAAAGTCATGAGACACGCGGAGCAGTTTTCCGAATCATTCGACAAGAGCTTTTCCCCCTGGAAGTCAAACGCCGAATCGCAGGAGGCAATGGCGAAAAAAACGGTGCTAATCAATCTTTTGAAGTACGCGCCGAAAAGCGCTGAATTGGAAAGCGCGGTCAATGTCGATGAGCGTGTTTTAAGCGCGCGGCGGGTAGATGACGGCGGACATTCTTTTACTTCTATTGACATAGAAGATATTTCATCTACACCGGTTGATCCCGAACCCAAAGATGAAGCCCCGCCCGCCTCTCAAAATCATGGTGTTTCTGCCGGAAACGGCGCGGCGGCAACGCCCGCGCAAACCCAGACGGCGGCGGAAGGCGGAAATGAGGAAGCCGCGAAGCCGAAAAAGCTGATTACACCGGCTGACATAATGGGAGGAATGCATAGCGTCCCGTTCACCGCCCCGCCGAATACGCCCGCCGTGACCCCGGAAACGGTGGAGGGCACGGGAAACAGACGGGGAAACGGACTTTTCGGTACTGATGAAGACGCCGCCATGCAGGAAGCGTATGAGCAACACATGGCCGGAACAATGGGGCCTGATTTTGGGAACTAAGGAGTAGTTATGACAACTGAATTGAAACCGTGTCCGTTTTGCGGTGAAAAGGTAGTTTCGGTACAAGAAATTTGTAATGGTTTTAACCAAACCGTATGCTGGGAATTCTCGTGCGGCAATAGATCCTGCGGTGTGAAAACAAATATTTACATCAAAGACAGAGATATGGCAATCGCCGCATGGAACAACAAACGAGCAGCGCAGGAAGAGAAAATCTGAAATGAAAGTAAGGCTTCCGGTACAGGCCGCTTTGTGGAAACATCCAAAAAACAATGAGGATTATGTGCTCCTCAAAGCGACTTCTAAAAAGAATGAGCTTTTGCTTTCACAACTCTTTTCGACTAAAAAAGAATGGGAGTTGCGGAACCAACGTGAATTCTTTTTGACCGTCACCCTTGAATTGCCCTATCAACGGCGCACGTTCAAGCAAAACGCGGCGGTCTGGAAGCTGGTGACGGCGATTTTTGAAAGCGTGGAGGGGCGGCTTCCCGATGAGGGGGAAAAATACGATATGTATCTTGATCTCCTGGAAGTCTACGCAGACCGGGAGCCGAATAAAATCAGCGGCGGAACCCGCCCCGTCCATATCTCCGAATCGAACTCTTTAGAAGGAAGCAATTTTATTGACGGACTTCTTTATCACCTTGCCACGGAGTGCGCTTTATCCTACGGCGTACAGACTACGGTGCAGGAGGTTTTAGAAGAATGGGAAGCGTGGCGCGGCGGGCTTGAAACTGATTATGCCGATTATACCGACCGCGAACAAACAAAGACGCTCACCGAGGAAGAATGGCGGAAAAAGCACGTTTATTCAGAGGCGAGCGGACGCGGCGGCCCGATTGAGCGGGCGCACATTGTAAGCCGGGGAGCGGACGCGGCGGATATTGAAATGTCATGGAACTGGATCGCCCTTACCCATGAGGAACACGCAGAGCAGCACCGGCGCGGATGGGATGAATTCTTGCGGATTTATCCGCACTTGCGGGGACGGGTGGATCGGGCAAGGAAACTTGCCGGAAAACGAGAGATTGAATTCAAAGCCGACCAGAGAGCCATAGAACACCGATCAGAGAATTTAGCTAGGGTTGCGCTGGAAGATGAAACCTCGGAAGAAGAAGGCTATGGGGATTCTTGGGCGTGGAGCGAACTTCACGATACCGATTAAAGAAGAAAAGGAGGATTGAATGAAAGCGCGGAAATTAAGAAAACTGTTGAATAATACAGGTTATATCATACACCAAGACGGGGGGAAAATCTGTATCGGCGGGGCTTATTGCGGTGATCTTATTGGCGTCAACATGAAAACGCTTGAAATGAAGACCGCAGTCCATATAGACGGAGTCCGCGCGGGATTGCGCGACGACGAGCTTGTAATGATTTGGGACAAATTAACGGAGCTGACAAAGAGCGGAGAGATAAAGGGCGTTGTCGAAGGCAAGGATGAAATAGAAAACCCGTTGACAGTTTATGCCGTACAAAATGGGGAATTGGAAGAATGTGCCACAGATGAATATGGATGGCCAAACATTACTGATGATGGGTTTCTCATGTATGAAGATCAGTATTTTCGAACAAAAGAAGCGGCTGTACAGCGGGGAATTGACGATCTGGAATATCAAATAATTTCTTCCAAAGGACTGATGGATGAATATGCGGACAAATTCAAAAAACACAAAGGCTTGATTAAAGAATCTGAAAAGCGGATGCGCGAATTAAAAGAAATGCAAGGCTTTTCATGTTCAAATTGCGACAAAAACGGTTGTTGTTTTTTCTTTCCTCCGGGAGATTGTCACTGTTTTGTCCCAATCAAAAAGGAGTCGGTATGAGGCGCGTATCCTTTGACCCCCGCTTTGTAAACAAAGCCGGAAACGATCTGGTTCCCGGTAAAATCCACACCATCCGGGGGAATTACGAGCTTTGGAAACGGTTTGAGGGGCAGGATATGGCGCTGTTTACATGGGAGGGGAAACCGTACCGGAGTAAACAACGGGTGTTTTGCATAAAGCGGATTGTCAGTGTGCAGCGAATGGTGAAAGAACGGGGCTATTTTTATGTTCCCCGGGGATTATGCGATCTTGTTTATGCGGCTATTGAAAAACTTGCAAAAAATGACGGGTTTGACAGCGTGTGTGAATTCAGTAATTGGTTTTGCGATTATCCCGACAGCGAAATGGCCATCCTGCATTTTACGGGATTTCGGTATTAGGAGGCACGGGGCGCGGTATGAAGCTAAAGCGGTTGCACCTTCTTAACAGCCTGAAAATCTATTGGTGGATAAAGGCATATATTGAAAAGAACGGCGAATCTCCTACCTACGTTGATGTTGCGATTGCTTTTTCTATTGACAAGCGGAGTGTGCATAACGCCGTAAAAACGCTCCGCAGCATGGGATTGATTGAGGCTAATCCCGTGTTTGATCGCCCGTTTCGGATATTAAAGGAGGCAGGGGGCTATGAGCAAGAACAAGTTTAATGTCGGCGGAACGGAAGGGCGTAGCCTTGACGGGCGTGTTTTTGACAGCGCCGCCGAAAGAGACAGATACGCGGAGCTTTCAATGCTTGAAAGGGCGGGGAAGATTGCAAGGCTGGAATTGCAACCGCGTTTTGAGATTATCCCCAAAACTGTGAAGGGAACCCGCGCCCATCATTATACGGCTGATTTCCGGTATGTCGAAAATGGCGTTTGTGTGATTGAGGATGTCAAGGGCGTGAAAACAAAAGATTATATTTTGCGCCGCGATATTTTCATAAGGGATTATGTAAGGGCGGGCACGATTTTTCGGGAATACGCAAAAGGCGTAACAAAGGAGTTTATGGCATGAAAAATATGTATGAGTTTGTTGATGTCCGTTGGAATCCGGTCAAAGGCAAGCGCCTGTTCAACTGCTCCTACTGCTATGTGGGGCGCTGGGGCAACACGCAAAAGCCGATACGCCTTGATGAAAAGGACATGCGCCGGAATCTTGGCAACGGCAATTTTATCTTTGTTTGCAGTGGATGCGACCTTTTCCATCCATCCGTTCCCTGGGCTTTGATTGCCGATGTGTTCCGCGTCGCCCGCGACCAACACCCGGACAACACCTATATGTGGCATACAAAGAACCCGGCGCGGGCTTTGGAAATGCCGATGCGCCAATATCCGAAAAAGTCCGTGCTTTGCGTAACCGTGGAAACAGACATACACATGGCGCGGATCAGCGCTGCGCCGGCGCCGATTGACCGGATAAACGCGCTGAAACAATGGAAGGGCGAAAAGATGATTGCGATTGAGCCGATACTGGACTTCAATCTTGAGCGATTTTCGCAAATGATTATTGAAGCCGCGCCTACGCAGGTGAATATCGGAGCGGATTCCGGTCATAACCGCTTGCCGGAGCCATCGGCGAAAAAGATAGAGGCGTTAATCGACGCCCTGAAACCTCCCGTCATAGTGCACCTGAAAGACAATCTTTCCCGGATATACAAGAGGGGAGGCGGGGCATGAAAATTGTAGAAACACCCCAATTGCGCTTTAGGGAGGCGCGTGACGGGGTGGCGAAGGAGCGTTGAAATGAATTTCTATGAGATGTTGTCCATTCGGCATGAGATGCGGGATATGCAGCGCAAGTGGCTTGTGGATCAGGTGGCGGAGATGCGGAAGATGCAGAGGGCGCCGCCCGCTCTGGTTCGGAGCGA
>JAISCC010000071.1 GCA_031265845.1 Treponema sp. | reverse complement strand
GTTTACGGTGAGAAACAAGCCCTGGGAGGCATCGAATGTTTTGTAACGTGTCATAATGGTTGTAGTATAGCTGGTTTTTTATGGTTTGTATACTTATTCGACAGTCTCAACAGGGGCGTTATATCAACTCCGGCAGTCGCGCCAAATGGCGGCGCTGTTTTTCTCGCAAAAGATTTCATATCTGTTTTTCTCCGCTCCCCTTTCCGGTAAGTACGTTAAGGCGGGAAATTAAAAGTTCCATATAGTCGCTCCTCCCGTTTACTAAGCGCAAAAAATAATGGTGGGCAAGCAGAGTTGGTATGGCGACCAAAAGGCCGAAGGCTGTGGTAAGCAGAGCGACCCAGATTCCGCCGGAAAGGAGCGCCACATCCGCCCGCCCTCCCAAAGCGGCAAGTCGTTGGAACACTTCTATCATGCCAAGGACGGTGCCAAAAAGTCCCAGAAGCGGCGCGATTGAAGCGACCGATGCGAGTATAGGAAGGCGGCGCTCATTCAGCATGACTATTTCTTTGGCTTGGGCAAAAAGATGTTCCTCAAAAAGATGCTGTTCCTTGTCAAGGGCTTCAAAGTACGCAGCTACCAAAGGTAGAAAAAATACGCGCCGGTGCTTTTCCGCAAAACGCTTTGCCGCCCCCTTCCAGTCCCCATATTCCTTTCTGAAAGCTTCAAGATTCTCAACAGCATTGATAGAACGAGCGCGGCTTAGAAAATAGAATACCGTCCGTTCAAGGATAGCCGCAATGGAGATAATAGAAAACAGAAGAATAGGGTACATGACCCACCCACCTTGTTTGAACAGTGCAAGCATGATGACTTCTTACGCCTCCTCAGCCTGTTGCTTTTCTTCTGCTCCAGCCCTGATTTGATTCCCGAGCAGTAACAAAATCCCGATAAATGCCAGCCTGCGCCATAAGCTCATCGTGCGCGCCCTGTTGGGCAACCGTTCCATCCGCGATGACCAGTATCTTGTCCGCGTCCACACTGGCCGCAAGTCCCGCGAACATAACAACGATAGCCGCGTAGGTAGTTTTCCGGTAAACACCGGCATATTCAAGCGCTTTCTTGAACAATTTCGTATCCTCCTTGCTTTGCGTAAAAATATACTTTTATTTTTTCAATACCTGCCTCATCCAGGGGGTAGTATTCCTTCACCGTTCCTTTTTCAAGATGTAAAACCGATGTGCAGCAGTTAAGGATAAACTCCATGTCGTGGGTAATAACCAGTGATAAAAGCGCTTCTCCTGCGGCTTTGCGAATCAGATCACAGGTGGCGATCATGCTTTGATAATCCTGCCCGCTCGTAGGTTCATCGTAAATGAGGAATTCTTTTCCCGCACAGATCGCGCTGGCAACGGCGACCCGCTGTTTTTGCCCGCCAGAAAGCGCGAGGGGATGGATATCCGCAAACGAGCCAAGTCCCATTGCTTCAAGGATAGCGGCGGTATTGGCTTTACGAGCTTCGGGAATATTTAAAGTCAACTCATCCAATACGCTTTCGGTAAATAGCTGATGATTCACGTCCTGCATAACCATATAGCTTTTATTGATCCGCTCTTTCCGCCTTAACGCCTTTCCATTCAGGGAGACGGTTCCCTTGTGTTTCAGAATACCGCAGAAGCATTCCGCAAAGGTTGACTTTCCCGAGCCGTTGTGTCCGATAACGGCGGTAATTTCTCCGCCATGCAGGGAAATGTACGGAATAGCAAGGGCCATATTTTTCCCGTACCGGTATCGTAGATTCTTTATCTCGATGGTTTCCCCCGCGTCATCCCGCTGGGGGAGAACTGTTGAACCCTGATTCTGCTCCGGTTTTTGCGCGTCAGGGCTGCGTAGCCCCAGTTGTTCAAGAGCGTCCCGCTTCATGGCGCATAACGCTTGAGATGTAAATTCGCGGAATATCTTACCGGATTCCAGATAGATAAAACGGTCCGCCAAATCCGAAAGGTAATACAAGCGGTGTTCGGAAACGACAATTGTCTTTCCGGCGGCCTTGAGTTGTTCCAGTACCCGCCTCAGCATCTCTACCGAAGGCGTGTCCAGATTAGATGAAGGCTCATCAAGCACAAATACATCGGGACCCGCGGCATACACCGAGGCGCAGGCGATACGCTGTTTTTCCCCCGAAGACAGTTCAAAGATGTTGCGATCCAAAAGATCATCCAGGCCGAATGTGGCGCGGGCCTCATCAATACGTTCCCAGATTTCTTCCACCGGGAACCCCAAGTTTTCGCAGCCGAAAGCGAGTTCGCTGGTGGTGTCCACATTGAAGAACTGGCTACGCGGGTTTTGAAATACCGATCCCACTATTTGCGCCGTCTTTGCAAGCGACTGTTTATTGATTTCTTTTCCGTCAATGAAAACCGCGCCGTCCATGACCCCTTCAAAAAAATGGGGGATGAGACCGTTTATAAGCCGGGTGAGCGTCGTCTTTCCGCAGCCGCTTTTCCCGCAAAGAACGACAAACTGGCCGTCTTCGATAAGGAGATTGATTGCATCCACACCCCGCGGGTCTTTCCCTGCATGGTCATAGGCAAAGCTCACATTCCGCAATTCAATCATTTGATACCAACCCGCCACCATATTAGTAAAAACACACAGAAAAGAACCACCAGGCAATCCTGTACACGAAA
>JAISCC010000119.1 GCA_031265845.1 Treponema sp. | reverse complement strand
GATAATGGAGAGGCGTACAGCCGTTTTTGGAACAAATACGAGCGTCCGCCCGCGCCGGTTTTTCAGCAGTTTATCATAGACCGCCGCGATCTGCTTGTGCCGCAGAATATCCGCGAAGTAAGAGGTTCGTTCTTTACGCCGAAAATCTGGGCGGATAAATCGAAAGAGTATTTAGCGCGGGTTTTCGGCGGGAATTGGCAGGAAGAGTATATTGTGTGGGACTGCGCGGCGGGAACAGGGAACCTGCTTGCGGGGCTTTCCAATAAATACAATGTATGGGCGTCGGATATTGACCAGGGGAATGTGGAGACAATGCATAGTCTTATCGACATTGACGAAAACCTCGATCTGCTTCCCGCCCATATCTTTCAGTTTGATTTCCTGAACGACAGCTTTGACAAGCTGCCGGAAGGATTGAGAAATATCATTAATGACCCGGAAAGGCGCAAGAAGTTGATTGTTTACATCAATCCGCCGTATGCGGAGGTTTCAAGCCTTGGCGACACGGAAATGCGAGGAAGGAAAGCCGGGGTTAATCAGTCAAAAACGCATGATAAATACATATATCATTTGGGAACTGCCGGACGCGAGATGTTTGCATTATTCCTTGCGCGTATCTATTATGAAATTTCAGGCTGTAAGATAGGGGAATTCTCAACATTAAAAGCATTAAATGGCGCCGCTTTTGATAAGTTTCGTAGCCTTTTCAAGGCGGAACTTGCAAAATGTTTTATTGTCCCCGCCAATACTTTTGATAATGTTTTTGGACAATTCCCTATTGGCTTCAAGATTTGGGACACAGATAAGAGGGACGGTTTTGAAAATATTATTGCTGATGTATTTGATGCTGCCAATAATCAGCTTGGAAATAAGATGTTCTGCGCTTATACCAAGGGGCAATTTATCAATACATGGATTAGCAAATATAAAGCAGAAGATAATGAGTCTATTGGATATATGGATGGAATAAACGGCAATGACTTTCAACATAACAACATTGTATATATTATCAATAGAAAAGAACTTCTGCCCAATCCTCGCGGTATTTGGATAAATAAAACAAATCTATTGGAATGTTCGATATACTTTTTTGTCCGTCATTGTTTTGAGCATACTTGGATAAATCATAACGATCAGTTTCTTTCTCCAAATGATGAATACAAAACGAATACTGGTTTTCAGAATGAGTGTTTGATTTACACATTGTTTCATAGTAAGAACAGTATTTTATCACAGTATGGTATCAACCACTGGACGCCCTTCACCGAGAAAGAAGTAGACGCTCAGGAAAAGTTTGAATCAAACTTTATGAGCGGATTCCTCAAAGGCAAAACTTTGAGTGCGGAGGCGCAGGCGGTTCTTGACGCGGGGCGGGAACTATGGAAATACTACCACGCAAAAACCAAGGACAATAAAACCGCTTCCGTCAACGCCTCTTTTTATGACATTCGGGAGTTTTTTCAGGGGCGCAACGACAAAGGAACCATGAAAACAAAGTCGGATGATGAGACCTACAATGAACTTATCGGGACGTTGCGGGAAAAACTGGCGATTCTGACGAAGAAGATACAGCCCAAGGTGTATGAATATGGCTTTTTGAAGGAATAATATTAGAGGGTAAATAGACTCGAATATTTAATACTTGGATTTTGGATCAATTTGAAAGAATCTGAATATAATGAAGGCGTCATTTATTTTTAAACTGCAAGACATATCAGTATAGTTGCTGGTTATTTATGGATTGACTATAACAGTCTATATGATTAATCTATAGCATCCAAAGAAAACAAATAGAAACCAGAAGATTTGTATGATGATCGAATCACGAAGAATAATCGCAAAAAGAAATAATTGTTTTATGCGAATCGGAGACAATGCCGATAATGCGCAAGTTATCGGATTAGTGACATTTTTCAGGCGGATCAGTATATGCAAACAGGGTGCAACGGTATTAGTCCCTTTCGGACCAATTGCGAGCGATACCTACCCGCTGGTTTGTTCCTCAAATTATCTGAATCTATTGATAGTATATCTAACGACAGATTCGCCTATTTTGATTTTTTTGATAAAAAAAGCGGTAAAATAATGGTCTCTTTCCGTGATGTAAATGTATTTTTTGACGGAAAATTTTTGATTAGACTCTTAATCACATCATAATATTTGTTCCAATTAAAACTGTTGGTATGCGTATAGTGCGGTAAAGTGATATTTTAGTATAAACCCGCCACTCTTTGGCAGTATGTTTATTCGGTTTTTCAATGCGACCACTTGAGAATTATCCTCATGCGCTATATAGTAAAAAATAGTAAAATCATCTTTGGAGTAAAAATATGCAGCCATACAAGGCGTATGGATATGTATAAATCAAATATGAGGCGGCGGTTCCCGCTTTATAATAACGATTGGCGTTTTGTTTGGCGACAAAACAGAATATAATCAACTGGCGGCGTAAACCACTGGATACTGTTCGTCGAAAAATTAATTGACGCGCAAAAAAGGTTTGAGTCAAATTTTATGAGCGGTTTCCTCCAACGCCTCCTTTTACGACATCCATGAGTTTTTTCAGGGGCGCAATGACAAAGAAACCATGAAAACAAAGCCGGATGATGAAACCTACAATGGGCTTATTTTTATAAAAAGGGTTTAATACCCCCACCACCAGCCTCTTGGGGCGAAAAATTGGGGGCGCCGGGTATTTGTTCCCCCGCATATGCGACTGCATACACGAATATTTTCAAGGAGAAATCTTCAATATCCCGCAACTTGCGGCGGGGATTCTTTATTATCCTTTTGTATGCGAGGACTGGATGCCGGACTCTATAATCGGGAGACATCCAACACGGCGTCCATTTTCTTGTCCCACGGCTTTGCAGGCACACGCTTGACGATCTGGGAGGGCATACATAGCCCCACGCTGAAATACGGCAAGCGTTGCGTGTCCAACTCCGCGAAGAACCGGTCGTAATAGCCCTTGCCACGCCCTAGCCTGTTGCCGCTCCTGTCAAAGGCAAGACCGGGCGTTATAATAAGGCACGGGAAATGACTTGACGACAACGCCCTTCGGGAAACCGGATCCTGCGGCTCTCGAATGCCAAACGCCCCGACCTCCCATTGCCCGTTAAGGTCATGTTCGAATATTTGAAAAAATTGCAGTTTGTCATTGGTGATTTTTGGAACGAAGACATTCTTGCCATCATACAAGGCGCGTTTCAAAAGAGGCGCGGTGTCTATCTCATAGTTCATTGAGAGGAAAAGCAGAACAGTTCCATGCCGTTTCCAACAGGGAAGGGCGCCTATTCCACAAGCGGCGACGCCTGCGGAATAGGTCTCGGCAGGGGATGGTTTTAGATTTCGCATCCTTTGCCGCAACAATGGACGACCGTTTAGATGCGCCGCGTTCCTCCCGTCTTGAGACCGGCTTCGTACAGCTTGCCACAAGCCAAGAACATCGGCAGTTTCGTACCGGCGAGGATAATGTCCGAATCATTCGCCATATCAATCATGTCACGGCTTGGCGTCTTGCCCCGTACAAAAATAATACAGTGTATGTCCAACAGCTCCGCAGTTCTGATAACCTGCGGATTTACCAATCCAGTTAAAAGGATAACCCTGTCTTTTACAAAAGCCATCACATCGCTCATAAGATCGGCTCCACAAGCGGACGCCACTTCCATGTTAGATTTATCCTCACCGGAAAAAAATTGTCCTTCCAGTATTGTCACCGCGTCAACTACGGTCATGTTTCCCCCATCGCTTTACTCTACCATAAAAAAACTTTTGATTCAAGGTCTGTCCAAAAAACTATACGCCTTCCTTGGCGATCTCAATTTTGATGCCATCGTTCAAATCAGGTTCGTCCTTGGGAGGGACGATAACCTTGAGAACACCGTTCTTGAACACGGCTTTTACGTTTTCCTGATCGTATTTGTCCTGCGGAACAAAGTATTTCTGCTTCTCAATATTTTTGAACTTGAGTCTGCGTTTGAAGTACCGGTAATTGCCGCCGCTCCCGCCGACGTCGACATCTGCGGGGATTTCCTCATTTTGAGGGTCGTCTCCAATTTTAGCGGAGAAGACCATATAATCGCCCTGAAATGAAAGATTTATATTTTTCTCGTCAAAACCCGCAAGAGCAAATTCAAACACCATGCTCCTATCGCTCGTCATGAAAACGTTCATGGGCGGATACGCATAATTCGCGTAATAATCAATGTTTTCATCAAACGGCCAACGTGAATTGCCGTTTCGTCCTGAATGGTCGTCGCCAAATCTGTTAAAATTTCTGCTGAATTCATCATGCAAATCACGGGCGGCCTCAAAAATCTCATCAAATACAGCGCCCATATCCGTGTACCCTCTCGTACCTTTCATACAACTCTCCTTTACGCCCTACGCTCCAATATCGCGTGGCGCATATACCGACCTTATGTCCGGCTGAATTGACCCTCTCAAGAGCGGTCGTTGGGTTTTCTCCCTTTCTTTTATAAATATACCATACTCTTGAAGCATAAACAAGTACTATTTTGAGGCTTTCCCAAAACTTCAATGCGCGGTTGTTTTTGAAAGGGTCGTGCGACTAGGCCGCCGATTTAAGGTTGTATAACTCTGACGATATGGATGCGGCTTTTATCGGGGAACCGCTTCCGCGCCGCATAAACGGCGAGCCCCGCAAGAAACAAGCCTGCGATGCCGACGGCTCCCCTCGCTCCGTCTCCCGATACGGGGAAGAAAACGCCGGCAAGCGCGAATCCCACGACAAAGCCGCCAAATGGCGGAAGCAATGACAGAAGGGTCTGCGGGACAAGCGACCGCGTTTCGGTTTCAACAACCTGACCGGGGGAAAGGCTCCGTCCCGTCCGATTTTCCGCAACAATGAGGCAGGGCTTTCGTCCACGCTCCCGCGCACACTCCCTCGTCATGCAACCGAAACAAACCGTCTGTTCAGGCGCCAAGAAGATGGTTCTTCCTTCTATATTATAGACTCTGCCCCTCATGATCTCCTCCTCCCGCGACAGGGAGCCGCACCCGTTCTATGGAGAGCGTCTTTCCGTTCCTATCCACATCAAGCAGAACGCCCTGCAATTCCAGCTTCGCCCACGCTTCTTTTGTCCAATCGGGAATGCCGGTGAGGTACTCCTGGACGCAGGTTTGGGCGTCGGCGCCGCCCACGGAGTCAATGCTGCCGGTCCGCCCCGCGTCGGTGATGACTGCGGTTCCTTTCGGCGATACGCCTTCATCCGCGCTCTGGACGCGGGTATGAGATCCTATGACCGCTGTGCAAAGTCCGTCCGCGACGGCAAAAAGCGTGCGTTTTTCCGCAGTTGCGCTCGCATGAAAATCAATTATAATAATGGAAGTTTCCTGGCGGAGCCTGTCCAAAAGCGACGGCAGAAGAGCGACCGGATTGTCGCCGTGCATACGCGAAAATCCAGTCTGCCCTATGAGCAAAGCGACCGCTATTTTTACGGCGCCGAGTTTGTAAATAAAGGATCCGTAACCGGGAGCCTCGCTGTTGAGGTTGTCGGGACGCAACACGTACGGCATTTTGTCAATGGTTTCAACCAGATCCTTTTTATAAAAAGCGCATTCCCCTAGGGTAAGAATATGCGCGCCGAGTTTGCGGAGGTACGCCGCGTGATTCCGCCCCAGTCCGCCGCCGCCAGTCGCGCCATCTGCATTCGCAATAACAAAGTCGATGTGTTTTCGCTTTTTCAGTTCCGGCAAGCCCTGTTTTACGGCGAACACACCAGCTTTCCCCACTATTTCCGCAATATACAAAATATTCACGCCTTATAAACTCCACTATTTCCGCAATATACAAAATATTCGCGCTCTATAAAATCTTATTTTCTCGTTTTACCGGGCCTTGCGTCCAATTTCATCAAACGTTCAGCTTCGGACGCCGCGTGAAAGTCGCTTAGTTCCATACATGCATCCCGCAAGTTGTAGAGCGCGTCAGAGAAAAACGGACACAGAGCCACAGCCTCTTCAAAACACCGCCGCGCGTCCTCATACCGCTCCTGATTAAAATAGACGACGCCCAGGTTGTTTAAGGTTTCGCCCTTCCGCTCCTCCTCAAGCGCCCGTGCATAACAACGCTCCGCAGTTTCAAGCCCTCCGGTCTCATAGTACACGAGTCCCAGCGCGGCCCATGCGTCGCTGAAATCTGAATGCAACTCAATCGCTTTTTCAAAACATCTGGCTGCGGAGTCATAATTTCCGGTCTTCTGTTCGGACAGCCCTTTGTTCAGATACAGAACCGGATTGTCTTTGTCAAGGGAAATCGCTTTGTCGAACACGGCTATGGCTTCAAACGGCTTGCCGGCTTGGGTTAAGGCGATGCCGACGCCGTTTAACTCGGAGGGGGTTTCCATAGAAAGAGTATAACCGGCAAAGCCATTCACCGCAAGAGGGCGATGCATGTATGTTCGCCTCTCGTCTCTTTTTAAATTTCTTAGAAATTGGAGGCTGTTCCACAATTTCAGTTTTTAGAACACGCGCAATTGCTCTTGACTTTTTTGAAAAGCCTCTTTTTTTTAAAAATTCACTTGACAAAGTTTTAAATTTCTAGTAGTATATGCTTACTAATATTTGTTCTTAATAAGGATGTACAGTGTTGACTAGGAAAACCATCCAGCAACGGCTTGTGTTGGAAGCGGCGCAACGTATGTGCCATCCAAGCGCCGAAGAAATTTATCAGGTTATTGTTCGGAAACATCCAAACATAAGCAGAGGAACCGTATACCGCAACCTGCATAACCTCACCGCTTCCGGCGTGTTGGGGCGGGTTCTGATACCGAGTGGAGCTGAGCGATTCGACACAACTACGCCGCCTCATTACCACGCCGTATGCAAGCGTTGCGGCGCTGTGCAAGACGCGGCGCTTCCTTATCAAGAGCAGATGCAGGACGCCGCGTCAACGTGCGATGGTTTCATACTGGAGAAACACGACATCATTTTTTGGGGAATTTGCAAAGAGTGCGCCGCGCATACTGCGGCGCAAAAAGATCATGAGGAAGAAGAGCCGCCGGCTGAGTCGGCCGGATAATATATTCTATTACACGGCATATTATGGATTGTAATCCATTATAGCATATTATCTTTTATAGGAGAATTCTATGGAACTCAAAGGGTCAAAGACCGAAAAAAACCTGCAAACCGCGTTTGCGGGCGAATCACAGGCGCGTAACAAGTACACCTATTACGCCTCAAAAGCCGAGAAAGAAGGCTATGGGCAGATTGCCGCTCTTTTCAGGGAGACGGCGGACAACGAAAAAGAGCATGCGAAAATTTGGTTCAAATTGTTGCACGGCAATAACGTTCCTGATACAGTCGCCAACCTGAAAGACGCCGCTTCCGGTGAAAACTACGAGTGGACCGACATGTACGCCGGTTTTGAAAAAGACGCCAAAGAGGAAGGCTTCACCCAGATAGCGGCTCTATTCAAGATGGTCGGCGTCATTGAGAAAGAACACGAGGAACGTTATCGCAAACTCCTCGCCAATGTTGAAGGCGGGATCGTTTTCTCCCGTGACGGCGATCAGATATGGATTTGCTCCAACTGCGGACACATCGTCATTGGCAAGAAATCTCCGGAAGTGTGTCCTGTTTGCAACCATTCCAAGGCATATTTCCAGATCAAAGCGAATAATTATTGAGCTTTTCCCAAGATTTTCAGGAAAAGCGTCCTAAAAAGTGGTTTAATCTTCGCTCTTTCATCTAATCTAATGCGGCTTTCCCCACATTGCAGGAAAGCCGCTGTTAATTGTGTTTTTTCAAAAATAACCGAGTCTAGAAAAAGATTCACTATATCCTTGACTAAACCCTACCGAACATATAGTATAAAGAAGTGTAAATGCATCCTAAACTTGGGACGAATTTAGGAGAAAACGGTGATTACTTACGGAAGACCCCGTGTATTAGGCAGAATAATCGTATTGTTGCTACTCATTATTGCTATGGCGGCAGGCGGACTCGTATGGTTCGATTACCTCAACGTGATTGATGTAAAGAGCCTGCTCGCCCCGGTATACCGGCTTTTTGGACGCGAAGCGCGATCCCAGCAAACGGTAGGCGTAGATGAACCGCTTTCACTGGACTCGGCGCGACTTGAGGCGCGGCTTGAGGCGTTGAATTTGCGCGATCTTGAACTCGAAAAATACGAGCAGGATCTGCAAGCCCGTCAAGATGAGATCGAACAAATGGCCAAGGAACTGGAAGAACGGCAGAAATCGCTTGATGAACGGGAAAATTCATTCAATGCTTCAATTAAAGACGCCGAAAATAAAGATAAGAATGTCGAGCAGAATGCGCGCTATTTAACCGGTATGCCGCCGCAAAACGCGGTGGAAATTATTGGGAATATGGACGATCAGGATGTGATAGACATTTTTCGGAAGGCTGAAGAAATCGCTCAGGCTGAAGGCTCTTCTTCTATTATATCGTACTGGATTTCGCTCTTGCCCCCTGAAAGGGCGGCGACATTGCAACGTAAAATGGCAGGCAGACCTCAAAGTTTGAATTAAACAGCGCGACGTAATACGGCGCGCGAGCGATGCGTTTATACGTGAGATTCAGTCCTCCGCAAAGAGTGAGGAGGACGGATTTGCAACTTCAAGTGTCCGCTCAAATAGGCAGTCAAAAAATTTCAGAACAAAACGAAGTTGCCACGATTTCAAAAATGGGTGGCAAGACCGGTAAAAACAACAAACTGGGCGCATTCGCCAAGATGCTTGACGGGTTGCGTGTTGTGTCGCCTCGAAATTCAGCGGCGGGCGCAAATGTCGAAGAAGCGGCCGGCGGCGTGGTGAAACAGCGTGTGCAACAACTCGTGGCGCGGAAAAATCAGCCGAAGACGGCGCAAGCGCGGGAAATCCTTTCCATTGCGGGTCAAACTCTGACGGAGCAGACTCCGGTAGAAAGCAAGAAAAAAAATTCTTCTCAACAACAGGAAGCGCGGGGGATAGAGGCTCTTTTTGTAAATAAAATTCAAGATTCCGCTGGGAAGACCCGGAAAACAGCGGTTTCTCCATCCGGCGCCGAACAAGGCAAAAAAGAGCTTTCCGTCAACGCGCCGGGTGTTGCGCTTCCTAAAGCCGCTGATCTCGCGAACATTCAGGAAACGGCGCTTCCTGCGTCTGGTGGCGCGTCGTCTTTGAAGTCGGTTGCCTCGACTGCCGGAAACGCCGCCGAAACCGCACTAAAAAGCAGCGGGCGAAAAAAAGAAGCCGCGCCAAGCGCCGGTGAAATCCCGCCCAGCGTGGTGGAACAGCCCCTTCTGACAAAAGAAGCGGCGGCGCAACGGCAGGCGCAGACGGACGGCGAGGGAAGAGTCGCAAAAGCAAAACGCAAAGACAGATTCGACGTTGAGATACACGATGCGCGTACTGTGAATTCATCAGCGAATTCCTCAACCGCGCAACCGCTTCAGGCAAGCGCCGTTCGGACGGACGTTGACGCCGCTGAAATAACGCTTGATTTGACTCATGCCCAAGACGCGCCGGAAACCGAAGCGCCTGACAAGGCGATGGCAAGCCGGAATTTCGCCGACATGCTTTCGCGGGCGCTCGGCGACACGCTGTCAAACGACATCGCGCGTCAGGCCTCCATTGTATTGCGGGACGGCGGGCAAGGCACAATACGGCTTTCTTTAAAGCCGGAAACGCTTGGAAGTGTAAAGATACGGCTCGAATTGGTCGAAAACAAAATAACGGGTACTATTTTTGTTTCCAGCGAAGAAGCCTACCGCGCTTTTGAAAAAGAAGTGCATACGCTGGAACAGGCGTTTAAGGAAAGCGGCTTTGAAAGCGCGGACCTGAATACAACCTTCGCTTCGGGCGACGGCAGGAGCGGCAGGCAGTGGGACGAGGCTGAAACAAGCCGGTATTTTTCCGAGCGCTTTGTGGCTGAACGTTACGACGCTATAGAAGCGGAGGAAACCGTCCATGCGTTGGGAAGCGGCTGGGAACCGGAGCAAAGAATTGCGGTTAATATGTTTGTCTAGGAAAAACAGGAGTAGAAGAGAAAAATGATTCAAGCGGTTTTAAGCGCACAGGAACAGGCGGAAATCGCCCGCATCGTGCAAGAACACAATCAGACCCTGAATAACGGCAGGATGCCGCAACAACAGTTGGGAAAAGACGATTTTCTCAAATTGCTCATTACCCAGCTTTCGTATCAGGACCCGACGGCGCCGATGGAAGACAAGGAATTTATCGCGCAATTGGCGCAGTTTTCCACGCTCGACCAGATGACCAGCATGGCGACCGATTTTTCAAAACTAACATCCATGCTTTCCGCAAGCGAGGCGTCCGGCGCTCTCGGCAGGAATGTGGACATCATCGACAACGATACGCTGGTGCAAGGCGTGGTGAAAGCCGTTGCACGGGGAGACGCGGCGCCGCTTGTGATGGTGAACGGACAGTATTACAACTGGGACCAAGTGACAAAAATATACGAAGACAACGAATAGTTTTCGAAAAATTGAAGAATGGAGCTATTTCAGAACTGCCTGTTTGTAGAAGGCGCGTTTTGAAATAGCCTTATTATGGTGAAAAAAGCGTCGGGAATAAGGTTCCCGGCTAAAAATGGAGGAAACCTACTATGATGAGATCATTGTATTCTGGGGTGTCAGGTCTTCAGAATCATCAAACGAGAATGGATGTCATTGGTAATAATATTGCGAATATTAACACCACCGGTTTTAAAAAAGGGCGTGTTCAGTTTCAGGATATGTTGTACCAGCAGCTTCAGGGAGCCGCAAGACCAACCGACACCTTGGGAGGCGTCAATCCCAAAGAAGTCGGTCTTGGCATGTCAGTCGCGTCCATTGACACCATTCATAACCAGGGGTCTTTTCAATCCACAGGCATTGGTACGGATATTGCGATTAAGGGAACGGGTTTCTTTGTAATGAGGGAAGGCGAGAACTTCTATTATACACGAGCGGGCGCGTTTAATGTGGATGAGGAGGGCGTCTTTGTTAATCCGGGTACGGGTCTCAAGGTGCAGGGCTGGATGGCGCGGGAAGTGAATGGAACGCAACTGCTTGATGTTTCGAGAAACACCGAAGATCTTATTATTCCGGTGGGATCAAAGGATCCGGCGAAGGCGACGACGCTTGTGAATTTTGCCTGCAACCTTGACAAGCGGCTGGCGGAAATTCCTGTGGAGAATCCCACCGAATTGCAGATACGGCAAGGGACGTGGACCACCGCTATAAAAGTGTACGACACTTTCGGAGAGGAGCATACCCTGCAAATTGAGTTTACCAAAGCGCAGGGCGCGCCGAATACATGGAATGCCGTGGTTGTTGTCGATCCTGAAAATCAAGAGCCTACCAACACCGCCATAGGGCTTGGAGCGGACGCTCCCGCCGCCGGCGAAGCCAATAATTTTACCGTCACCTTTTCTAACAACGGAACCTTGCTTGCGGCGGCGGACGGCGCCGGCAACGCCTCGACGGAAGGCAACGTCATTATGAATGTGGCCTACGATGTGCAGGGCGCGACCGCAGGCGAAGACGGCGGGGCGGTTCGACAGGGATTCACCTTGAATCTCGGTACTGTGGGCGGATTCATCAATTCAATCACCCAGTTTGCGGAAATGAGTTCTTCCAAGGCTGTTTCCCAGGACGGGTACACCATGGGCTACCTCGAAAACTTCAAGATCGATCAGAGTGGCGTCATCACGGGCGTGTACACCAACGGCACCAACCGCACCATAGGGCAAATCGCGCTCGCAAGCTTCACCAACCAAGCGGGCTTGGAGAAGGCGGGGGATACGACGTTTGTGGTGTCAAACAATTCCGGCGAGGCTAACATCGGACCGTCTGGCATTGCGGGCAAAGGAAGCATGATCACCGGAACCCTGGAGATGTCAAACGTGGATATGGCGGAATCTTTCACCGACATGATCGTCACCCAGCGCGGTTTCCAGGCGAATTCCCGCACCATTCAGACTGCGGATCAACTCCTCCAGGAGTTGTTGAGCCTGAAACGGTAGGCTTTACTTTTCGCTTTGTAGTATGGTATGATAATGGTATGATAAAGGTAACGCGCCTTAACGGGGTCGAATATTACATCAACCCTCATCAAATTGAATATATGGAGACGAGGCCCGACACAACGCTCTTGATGTTGTCGGGCAAGAGTGTGGTGGTACGTGAAAAAGTGGAAGTTGTCATACAGCGAATCGTTGAGTATCGCAGACTGATCGGCGCTTTTAAGAACGAGGAGTGATAGATGAATATAGCGACCATAATGGGTCTAGTCGGGTGTTTCGCCATGACAGTTATGGCCATTTTTACTTCAGGCGGCTCTCTTTTAACATATGCGGACCTTCCTTCGTTCTTTATGACGGTTGTTGGTTCTTATTTTGGCGTTTTTACTTTTTCTACAGTTTCAGGCGCTATAGGCATGTGGAGTACGTTCGGTCTGGCTATGAAAAAGCCCGATTACAATGAAAGAGGCGTTATTCAGAAACTATTGGCTTTCTCCGATAAAGCCCGCCGTGAGGGGCTTTTGGCTTTGGAAGAAGAGTTGGAAGATCTGGATGATGAGTTCATGAAAGAGGGGCTTCGCCTCGTGGTTGATGGAAACGACGCGGAGATGATTCGTACGCTTATGGAAAATGAGCTTAACCAGATACAAGAGCGCCATATGTCGAAGATTAGGGTTATAAATATGTGGGGAACGCTGGCGCCCGGTCTTGGAATGTTGGGGACGGTAGTCGGACTTATAGCCATGTTGAAAAACCTTGAAGACAAGAGTGCGCTCGGTCCCAATATGGCTGTCGCTCTTATTACGACCCTGTACGGCGCCATAATCGCAAACCTCGTCTGTATTCCCGTGGCGGGCAAATTAAATGGGTATGACGCGGATGAAATGAAGGTTAAGGAAATGCAAATAGAAGGCATTCTTTCGATTCAAGCCGGGGAAAACACCCGAAATCTTGCGAACAAGCTCCTTTCGTTCCTTGATCCGGTGACGCGCAAGGCTGTGGAAGCGGAATCGCTTAGAGACAACTAGTCGGAGACAAACGTGGCGAAAAAAAAGAAAGAAGAAGAAAAAGCCGGTGGCGACTGGATTGTTACGTATTCTGACATGGTGACGCTCCTGCTCTGTTTCTTTGTCGCTCTTTTTGAGCCGAACGAAGCGGATCCCACCCAGCTTGCGGCTATGGCGTCAGCTTTCCTCAACTCCGGCATGGGCGCGAGTACGGGCGGCAATACGCTGTCTGCGGGCAAGAACGCTGATCTGGGCAATACGATTATGTCTCTGCCCTCACAGGAGAGGGGACGGGCGTTGGGAACCGCTACGCAGAAGGCTGTAAGCTCTTTCAGCCCTGAAGTGAAGGCGAACAAGGTGCGCATTACCCATGACGAGCGCGGACTTGTTATAAGCCTCGCATCCGACACGTTTTTTGCTCCGGCAAGCGCGCGATTGAATATAGAAGAGGCGAGGGCTGTCCTTATCCGGCTGGCTGAGATGCTCAATTCTGACGCGGATGATATGAGGAATCGAAAATTTAGAATTGAAGGGCATACCGACAACGAGGCGACAGATCCGGAGGGGCCGTGGGAATCGAACTGGGAGCTTTCTACCGCCCGCTCAATAGCAGTGTTGCATTTTCTAACCGATTTGGGAATAGACGAAAAACGTTTTCAGGTCGCCGGTTTCGCCGATACTATGCCCATCGCTTCAAACACTACGCCGGAGGGACGGGCGTATAACCGGCGTGTAGATATAGTGGTGCTTGATGAGGGACATCTGTGATGAAGCGGCTCGAAAAATTGCAATCTATATAAAAGGAGGTACGCGGCTATGGCTAATGATGCTGATGAGAAGATTGACTTGGGCGGTGATGAAGAAGGGGGTGATGCGGATTCCAAGAAGAAAAAAGGCAACGCGGCGTTGCTAGCGGCGCTTCTTCCAAATCTGCTCAAATTTGTGGCTATCGGACTTGGAATGCTTATTCTGATTGTCACCATATCGGTAATTACATTTAGTATTCTCAATAAGGGTGGAACATCCCAGTCCATTGTTACGGATGACGACGCTTATGTGGGGACTCGCCCTCAATACTCCATGTTCAGCGCCCTGCCCGTGATACGGGCGATGACGAAAGACCCCTCCCCCTATTCGGTGGTGGTGGAACTGGTGTTGGGGTATGATCTTAACAATGCCACTGCGGCGACAGAATTGACAAGTCGGCTTGTGGAATTGCAGGATTTTGTCCGCAACTATTTCAGCAGCAAGTACAACGCGGATTTGCAGCCTGATAAAGAAGAGCAGCTTAAGCAGGATCTTATAGAAAAACTCAACCGGCGTCTGAATACGGCAAAGGTGCGGGCTGTTTTCTTTAAGCAGCTTTCAACGATGGAGATGTAATGCGCGGCGTTGCGGCGTACAGACAGTGCAACGCAGCGCGCCCCCGTACGGGGCGTAGCCTGTTCTGTATGATGGATGAAGGAGAACATGCCGCAGTTGGTATCCTGTCAATTAAAAAGTTCATAAGAAATAGTAAAAATGATCGAAAATTGATTAGAATTTTATTGATATTTTGTAAGAATTAATATAAGATAGCTAATATGACTGAAGTTTTATCCCAGGACGAAATAGATCAACTACTCACTGCCATAAACGCGGGTGATACGGAATCGGATGCTTTCAAACCGTCCGCCGAGACGCGCAAAATTAAAATCTATGATTTTAAGCGGCCGGACAAATTTTCGAAAGAACAGATACGAACTGTATCCATCATGCACGAGACATTCGCTCGTCTTACGACTACGAGCCTTTCAGCCCAACTTCGCAGCATGGTGCATGTGCATGTGGCTTCAGTTGATCAGCTTACCTATGAGGAATTCATCCGTTCTATTCCTACCCCCACAACCCTTGCGATTATTAACATGGATCCGCTCAAGGGAAACGCCATTCTGGAGATAGATCCAGCGATCACCTTTTCTATCATTGACAGGCTTTTTGGCGGCACCGGCGCCGGCACCAAGGCTCAACATGAGCTCACCGATATAGAGACGTCTGTTATGGAAGGGATCATTGTTCGAATTCTGGGAAACATGAGGGAAGCGTGGACAACAGTTATTGATCTGCGTCCACGCTTGGGGCAGATCGACACGAATCCTCAGTTTGCGCAGATAGTGCCGCCTACTGAAATGGTGGTGCTCGTCACATTGGAGACGAAGGTCGGCGAGGTGGAAGGCATGATGAATTTCTGTATACCGTACCTCACTATAGAGCCGATCATCAGCAAGCTTTCAGCTCAATTTTGGTATTCTTCGGTGCGACGGAGTACGACTACAGAAAACCTCAACATATTAAAAGAGAAACTTGCTGGTGTGGAAGTAAGCATGGTGGCCGAAATCGGAGAGATACAGGTGTCCGTAGGCGATGTGATATCCTTGCAAATTGGAGATGTGATTCGCCTCTACAATACTCGCATCGGCGATCCGTATTCCTTAAATGTCGGCAATAAAAAGAAATTTCTTTGCAGGCCCGGTGTTGTGGGCAAAAAAATGGCGGTACAGATCATCAAGAAGACAGCCGAACTTGAACAGGCGGAGCTTGAGGATCTCTCATCCGAAGGGGAGGAGACAATATGAGTGATGGCGCTCTTTCGCAAGCGGAAATTGACGCATTATTATCGGGGGTAGATTCATCGAGCCTTGGAGGAGCGGCAAAGGAGCTTTCCGGCGATGATGACGAACGGAAGGTGTTGCAAAAGTTGCTTGATGACACCTGTCAAAATCAGAGCAACGCGCTTTCCACCATGACGGGAGCGGAGGTTGCGCTTGTCAATCCTCACATTTCATTTATGAATCGCGACACACTAGTAGAGCAACTGCCTGACATGGTTGTTGCGGTTAAGGCGGATTTCTCGTCTGGTTTTCCGGGCGATCATTTGTTCATCATAGGAGAAGATACGGCAAGATCCCTTGCCAGCATGATGAACAAGGAAGAGAATATTGAGTTGGATACGATGGCTCTGTCTATGATCGGCGAAGTGGCGTCCCAGTTGGTCGGCACTCAGATAACGGCGTTGACCAGAGCTACAAACAACACGGCGATTGCTTCGGTGTCTCCCGAAGCGACCAATGTGCCGAAAGCGTTAGTTGCGTTGCCCAGCGGAACATTTCCCTGCGTTGAATACGATCTTGACTTGGGAAACGGGCAACACCAGAAATTATGGGAAGTATATGGCGCGAATGTGTCACAGGCGATTGGCGCCGCTTTAAATGGAAGCGCCGCCGCATCCGCAAAAAAAACGCCGGCGGCCGCTCATCAACAGCCTGCAATGGCGGCGGCGGGTATGCAGGGCATGGGTATGCCAATGGGAGGAATGATGCCAATGGGAGGAGGAATGCCCGGTATAGGGTCAGCTAATGTTCAAGCGGTTCAGTTTCCAAATTTGATGACTCAAGTGACCTCACAGGAACAGGCTAATATTGGTCTCATCATGGATGTTTACATGGAGATGACCGTTGAGCTTGGACGCACCAAGAAGCTCATCAAGGAAATCCTCGGTATGGGCGAAGGCACCATCATCGAATTAGACAAACTCGCTGGCGAACCGGTTGATATATTGGTCAACCACAAACTTATCGCCAAAGGCGAGGTTGTAGTCATTGATGAAAATTTCGGCGTCCGTGTTACGGAGATCGTCTCTCCCATGGAACGTATGAACGGTATGGCGTAACTTTCTTCAAGAAAGAGCTTTCTAAAAAAATGGAAAGATTAGTTTCCAATGAAAGAGCCTTCCAATGGAAGTCCGTCTTTCAAAATAGGTGAAAGGCTTTGATTTGGGGGGGAAACTGAAAAAAGACGCTCTTTTTCTATTTTTATTTGTTTTTTCTGTTATAACTACGCTTATTGGCTCCCAACCGCTTTACGCGCAAACAGACGGTGAAGTGGAGTTTTCCGGCGTGGAGGAATCCGAACAGGAAATTCAATCTCGTGATTCCGGGGTGGCGGAACGTACGGAAGGCGTTCTACAAATCAATGATGAGGAACAAAGCATCTTTATTGGCGGAGACGAGGCTGAGGCGGCGACGGCGAACGGCGGGCTTTCAACCTTTTTTCTTATTTTACGGCTTGTATTGGTGTTGGCGCTGGTGGCGGCGGCAATTTATGGGATCGTGTTTTTTCTGAAAAAAATTGCCCGTCCGGTAACGCAACAAGGGCGGTTTGTGAAAGTGCTTGCAAGCGCGGCGTTGGGTCCAAACAAGGCGGTTCATGTAATCGCGATAGGCGCAAAGGCGTGGCTTGTGGGCGACACCGAGAATGGCGGCGTGTCTCTGATAGCCGAATTGACGGATCAGGAAACTGTGGACGCCATGCTTCTTGAGGATTCCAAACGAAACGCGGAGAGCGCCGGGAAAACCGGCTTTGCAAACCTTTTCCGCGCATTAGTGGAAAGCAAGACTGGCGCAACAACGGGGAAAAAAGAGACAACTGGTGAAGCGGTTGCGCCTACGGCTGACCGGCTCCGTAAAACCAGAGAACGCTTGCAGGAGATGCAATGAGCCTTCCTGAATTGCTGAAAATGATAAAAAAAATTGCAATGCCGGTTACGCTTCTGATCTTTTTGGCGGCGCCTTTGTCCGCGCAGACTACAGGGCTTTCCAATAATACGCCGGAATCGGGAACAACGGCTATTCCCTCGCCCCAGAGCACGGCGATTCCTTTCATTGATCTTACGATTCGGAATCCCGAATCTGGCAGAGAAGTGGCTTTTTCCTTACAGCTTTTGTTGCTCCTTACGGTGTTGTCCCTTGCGCCTAGCATTATTATATTGATGACAAGCTTCCTGCGCATCTCCATCACGCTTGATTTCATAAAACGTGCCCTTTCACTGCAACAGGTGCCTCCTACACAGGTTTTAATGGGAATTTCCCTGTTTCTGACCATTTTTATCATGTGGCCTACCTTTGATTCCATCTACAACAATTCGATAAAGCCGCTTTCCGATGGCGAGATTAATGTGGAAGAGGCCTACCGTGGCGCGGAAGCGCCGATGCGTCTCTTCATGTACCGACAGATGAGCGGACATCCTGAGAATATCAGGCTTTTTATGAGCATGAGGGGACTCGACAAGCCGAATACGCTTGCCGATGTGCCGACGTATATACTTATTCCCGCGTTTATCCTCAATGAATTGACGGTGGCATTTAAAATAGGAATCCTTTTGTACATTCCCTTCATCGTGATAGACATGGTGGTGGCGAGCGCCCTTATGTCTATGGGCATGATCATGTTGCCGCCGGTGATGATCTCCATGCCGTTTAAGCTCATCCTGTTCGTGCTGGTTGATGGCTGGGGGCTTTTGACGAGCCAACTCATCAATTCGTTTGTATAAGAGGAGGCGTTGATGAGCATTGGCGATGTTGTCAGACTTTTGCGCGGCGGCATCTTGGAAGTGTTGCTGTTAGCGTCCCCTCTGCTCCTTGCGGCGCTTGTTGTAGGGCTTGTGGTAGCTATTTTACAGGCGACCACATCTATTCAAGAACAGACTCTCACTTTTGTCCCGAAAATAGCCGCGATTCTCCTGATGCTGTTTCTTCTGGGCGGCTGGATGTTCAGCCAGTTGTCCGATTATACGGCGCAATTGTTCAGGATGATACCGGACATGGCGAAATAGACTATGTTGGATGAAATTCTCATCGCGGCGCCTGCTTTTCTCCTCCTTGCGGTTCGCGCCCTTGCCATGATAGAGACCGCGCCGCTTCTGTCTTCCGATGTGACTCCGCAGGTGGTGAAGCTGGCGCTTGCGGGTTTCGTCGCGTACTCGGCGTTTCCAAGCGCAATGAATAATGCGATGGAAGTGAGTACATTCGGTCTTAATTTCATCATGCTGGTCATTGGGGAAGGAATGATCGGGATCATCACCGGGTTTTTTATCAACCTCGTATTTGCGGCTTTTCTAACCGCAGGGCAATTTTTCTCCCTGCAAATGGGTTTCGCCGCCTCTGAAACCTTTGACCCGTTGGCGCAGGAAGAAAATCCGCTCATGGGACAGTATCTCAACTTGGTTGCTATGTTGGTATTCCTGTCCATAGGCGGCTTTCGGGAACTGTTTCTGGGAGGCTTCTGGCGTTCCGTGCAGTCTATCAGCATTGCGGATATGGTGCAAGGGCGGGAGCAAAGCGTTGCCATGCTTCTTGCCGGACTCTCCCGTCTTTTCATGGACGCGATGATCATTTCTTTGCCCATTCTGGGAACCCTGTTCCTCACCTCCCTTGCGACCGGTCTTATTTCCAAAGCCGCGCCTCAGATCAACATCCTTTCCGAAGGGTTTCCCATATCCATTACTACGGCTTTTATGTTGATTTTTATTACCCTGCCTTTTATGACGGAAGCATTCAGCCGAATAATTGATTCGGGATTCACCACGCTGGAGAGCCTGTTTGTGCAAATTGGTCACAGAATAGGAGGGTAGCGTGAGATTGGCGCCAGTTTTACAGTTGCGTTGCGGATATAGCCACGTGATTAAGATAAGCATGTGTGTTTTCTGGCGCAACCGGCGCGGACATACAGTCTGACAGAAGCGAAGGAAAAGTTATAGAAAAGGGAATTTTGGAGCGATGGACAGTATGTGAGTACGGTAGGGAAATATGGAAATGAAGAGACGATAACGACTATGTGAAAGATCAGGGAAAGGCCACAAACAACTATACAAGATAAGGGATGACGAAAATCAACCAAGTTTACTCGACTGATTTGCAAACAACAATCTTAAAATACCTCGCTGTGAACGCTAAACGTGAGCCATAGATTCATGCGAGGCGGTCCCTGTATGTCGGCGGGATGCAGCGTTTCATCAACCCAATCCACATAGTTTGTACTCCAGGCGCGTCGCTGGGAGACCGTTTCGGCCATCCCTGATATTCCACCGCCTCTTTCATCGTATACGGCTTCTTCGCCCCCTTCTTTCTCTTGTCCGCTATGCCATAGAGCGGCTTCCACTCGTCCGGCCCCGGCAAGCGGACGGCTTCCGGTTCGAGCCGCCCCATACACCTCATGTTCGGTGTCTTCCCCGCTATGATTGAGTACAGCAGGATAAGAGCGGTCATTTTCTCTACATAATGATACCGCTCTGTCTTCCACCGGGCGATCACCTCTCTTTGACATAAACGGCGCGCGCTTCTATTGTCTTAGGCAGTGTTTTAACCGGATTGAGGATATGCGGCCACCTCGTCGTAAACGGTGTGCGCCGCCTTTGGAGCGTAGCCTCTTCCGCCTCTCATCCAATATCCGCTTGTCTTCCGCCCTCATCCGGCTCCGAACTCTCCGCGTCAAACCCGCTTCGTCCGGCACTTCCGCTTTGGCGATCAACCCGCGCCCATCCTCCTCACGGTCACAGACAGCAGCCGCCCGCCTCCCTTCGGAGACATCCGCCGCGCTCCGCTCCGCCGCTTCCAGCCGCAGGAAACTCCCTTCTCCCTCTGTCGACCGCGCCTTTTTGCCTTCACGCCCCGCCGATCCATCCTTCGCTTCCGACCGGTCTCAGCCTGATTGGACTGGCGCCCCAAAACCAGCCCGCCGCCAGGCGGCTGCTGACATTGACTCACAGAGTCTCGCCGCCGACGCAGCCCATCCCCTCGGCTTTCAGTGGGCGCCGCAGTTTGCCCCGGCGTCGCCCCAGACCGCCACACTCAGCCGCCCTCCGTATGGCCGCCTCCCGGACAAACCCGTCATTCCCCGACATCCGGCGGACAGCCGCAGACTTTAGACCGAGGCTCCCGCCCGGCTTTCGCCGCCGCGCCAAATTGAGGCGTCCGGCTGTTTCATCAGGGTTTCCATGGCTCTGACAAACCGGCTTTCCAATCGGATGGAGTTAAAATCCAGACCAACGAATTCGTCCGCCATTTCGAAACTTTTTCCCTGCGCCATATTCCTCTCCCAGAACTTTTTGCTTGTATGGGGAGAATTTGTGAGTCACGTTTAGCACTCTAGGGGGTGAGAGACGGCAAGATATTTAAATAAATAGAAACATTTTATTAAATGCACCAATGATAAATACAGGGATCATGTATGTTACTGATCATGCGATTGATTTATATAGATTTTTAACGAAAAAAGGTGTAACGGTAAGAAAGCAATATGATTGTCTAATAACATCATATGCGATATTAAATGATATGTATATATTTCATAATGACAGCGATTTTGAACAAATTGCAAATACAGTAAATTGAAAAATTTTAAATATAAGGAATAAAACGAAAAACGGCGCATGACAGGACTGTTTACGCTCCGACGCCTTGCGGCTCCGTGGGTTCAGTCCGGCTAGGTCATTCGCTACGCTCATTCCCACTTCGCCCTTCACCCACAGTTTGACAGCCAGAACGTTATGCGGCATAAGGGCTAAAATTTTTGTAAATAATTGAATAAAACATATTGACAAAAAATGCAAATGGAGACATAATCAGTTGAAGGATAATTTTATGGAATATAAAGATTTAATGCCTAATCTAATGATCAAGGATGTCAACAAAACCGTTGATTCTTACAAGAATGTTTTGGGGTTTGACATTCTTCAAACGATTCCTGAAAGCTGGAATTTTGTGTTTGCCATTGTAAACGCAAATGGTGTGTTAATTTCTTTTCAGGAAGAAAAAAGCGTCAAAGATGAATACCCTCAATTAAACTCTTTCGCGCAGGGTGGCGGTATTACATTGTATATTCATGTAACCGATGTTAATGAGCTTTTTGAAAAAATTAAAATCAAGGAAAAAATCGCAAAATAATTATATAAAACATTTTATGGTTCAACTGATTTTGCGGATGAGGGTTGTAACGGTTATATTTTAACTTTTTCACAACAGGGGTAAATTATGACAAAATCGGAACTTGAACAAATTCCCGGCATTGGAAAAAATATGGCTCACCATTTAATAAATGCTGGATATTCCAGTATTTAATCTCTAAAGGGCCAGAACCCGGAAGAGATTTATTTCAAAGATTTCAAAATACACAAGTTGATCGTTGTGCATTGTATCAATACCATTTGGCGGCAGCGTATGCAAATGGAACAATAACTGATTATGAAAAATTAAAATGGTGGAATTGGAAAGATTAAAGAGTAATTAAATAATTTGATTAAAAAATAATGGAGTACGCCCCTACGTCGCATGACAGGACTGCTTGCGCTTCGCCGCCAGCAGGCGGCTCGGGGTTCCGGCAGGCTAGGTCATTCCGCGCTCTTGCTACGCAGAGGAACGCTCCATTTCCACGCCAGCCTCCGGCACATTTTGTCGGCCTTGGTCTTTGCTTCGCAAAGCCCTTATACGGGATGCCAAAACGTCATTTTTTTTCTGGGACGGGGAATTCATTCGATATTGCATTAAAAATCGCTGAACAAATAAAAAATACAGATATCATAAATATTCCATCCCTTAAAAATTACAAAAGGGTAGGCTTTATTTTCCCTGTATATGGATTTACAATGCCAAATATCGTTTCAAAATTTGTCTCATAATTGCCGAAAAATTGGAATGCATATTATTTTTGTGTTGTTACGTTGGGATGCTTGGGTTGTTGGCAGAATATATAATCCATGAATCCTTCAACAAAGTAAATATAGAATTAAAGTATATTAGCCATATTTATATGCTGGAGAATCATATAATTACTTCAATGGCAAGGGCTTTCCCCCAAATAAATACTACATACTACGCACCGAAGGTTGTAGAGTGTAATTCCAATCCTTGTGGAATTTGTCTCATCGTAGTTTTATCCTTAAAATCTGTTCATCAGTTATACGAACGCCCAAGTCGTACTTGTCAGTGTTTAATTGGCATCGGACACTGAGACCTGTTCGAGTTCGGGTATTTCTTATCAAATCCACGATGGTTTGACAATCGGTCAAAGGCTTGGCGTCAACCGAAAGCGCCGGATTTTCGCTCTTTACAGCTTTTTTCGTTAACCGCTTTATGCGCTGAAATTGCGCGTCCCGGTCGGTTCCATTGCTTTTGACCTTCCGGTCGCCCTGCATTTTGTACCCCAACCGTTTGAGCGTTGCCTTCACTATTTCAGAGCTTGCCTCAACACACTTGGCTTTCACCGCGTCTGAGCCATGTCCCAACGCTTCCGCCTTACGTGCCGTCCAAACACGTCTGCCTCGTTCACCAAGATGATTTTGCATGGCGCCTCTTTTCCGCCGCAACGTCTCCACTATGGATTCCCTGTTTGAGTTTTCTCCTCTCATGTGTCTATTATAGCATTATTCCAAATTTATGTATCGTTGTTATTTTTGGGAAAAAGTCTTATCTTTTTCTTTTAAAGGCCAATTAAGCCCATTATTATTTATTAATTGTGACAAACAAGACATAATAACGCTTTTTCTAGCGCCATTGTTTCCTACGATGGCATATAAGCCATTTTCAATTGGAATCTCTATTATCCCGTGTTCAATTCCCTTTACACCATGAATTGTCATTGTTAGGTTTAATGTATCCCCCAAAATTCAGACTAAAAACAACGCAATTCTGTTTTATTTCATACGGAAGGGAATTCCAGACTCTCAATTCCTGAAGCTGTGAATCGGCGCGGGAATCCTGCCGCCACGCTCAATAAAAGCGTCGCTCTTTGCGGGATTGACCGCCATGACGGGCGCGCCGCCCAAAAGTCCGCCGAATTCAACCCAGTCTCCCACTTTTTTGCCCGGAACGGGTATCACCCTGACGGCGGTGGTCTTGTTGTTTACCATGCCGATAGCCATTTCGTCCGCTATTATGGCGGATATGGTGGCAGCCCGCGTGTCACCGGGCAACGCGATCATATCGAGTCCGACTGAGCAGACGCTGGTCATCGCCTCCAGTTTGTCAAGGCAGACACCGCCGGACCTGACTGCGGCCGCCATGCCTTCATCTTCGGAAACCGGTATAAACGCCCCCGAAAAGCCACCCACATGCGTTGACGCCATGACACCCCCTTTTTTCACCATGTCGGTGAGCATGGCAAGCGCGGCTGTGGAACCATGGGCGCCGGCGGTTTCGAGCCCCATTTCTTCAAGAATGCGGGCGACCGAGTCCCCGACCGCCGATGTCGGCGCAAGCGACAAGTCAAGTATGCCGAAGGGAACGCCGAGCCGTTTCGCAGCTTCCATGCCCACGAGCTGTCCCATGCGGGTGATCTTGAAGGCGGTTTTCTTGATGACATCGGCCAACTCATCAAAATTCGCGTTCTTATGGGATTCAAGCGCGGCTTTTACAACGCCCGGACCTGAAACGCCTACATTGAGCGTCGCTTCCCCCTCCCCTACGCCGTGAAAAGCGCCCGCCATGAAAGGGTTGTCTTCCGGCGCGTTGCAGAATGTTACGAGCTTCGCGCATGCAATCCCGCCTCTTTCCGCAGTTTTTTCCGCCGCCTTTTTTATGGTCTCGCCCATGATCTGCACCGCATCCATGTTGACGCCGCTTTTTGAGCTTGCCACATTCACCGAGGAACAGATGCGCTCAGTTGCGGCGAGGGCGTCTGGAATGGAGTTGATGAGCCTCCTGTCCCCATTGGAAAAGCCTTTGTGTACAAGCGCGGAAAAGCCTCCGATAAAATCAACGCCCAGCGCGGATGCGGATTCGTCCAAAACCTTCGCATAGGGCGTATAGTCAACATCATCGGAAGCGCCAGCTATAAGCGCGATGGGCGTTACAGACACCCGCTTGTTGATAATCGGTATGCCGTATTCGGTCTCAATTTCCCGTCCAATCTTGACGAGATTTCCGGCGACCCGCAGCAGTTTTTCCTGGACGCGGCGGCGCGTCTCAACGCCGGACGCGGAAATGCAGTCAAGCAAGGAAACGCCCAGCGTAATCGCCCGTATGTCGAGTTTGTAGCGCAGAAACATGTCCACGGTTTCTTTTATTTCAAATGGCGTAAACAGCATGGCTAAATCCTGTGCATGGCGGAGAACACCTTCTCGTGCATAAGGCTTATGGACACATCCATGTCGTTTCCCAGCGCGGCAAGATCAGTTTTAATGCTTTCAAGCCCTGTCTGTTCATCCGATAGACGCACCATCATCATCATAACAAAATTGCCGGACAATACGGTTTGACTGATATCTTCAATATTGATGTCGCGCTCTGCAAGGAACGCCGAAACTTTGGCGATGATGCCAACCTTGTCGCCGCCGACAACCGTAATAATTGCGTTCATTGTCAACCTTCTTCTATTTTATGTTCGGTCAGGAACATGTCCAGCACCGTGAGAAACAGAATCACGATCATGGGGCCCAGAATGAGTCCATTTAACCCGAATGAGCTGACTCCCCCCATGATGGCGAAAAAGATGACGAGCGGGTGCAGTTTTATTCTATCCTGTAAAAAGATGGGGCGAAGAAAGTTGTCTATGGTCGAAATAAACACCATGGACGAAAGGATAAAGGCAACGCCCTGTACGATGTCGCCGCTTAGCAAGAGAAGGATGCCGAGCGGCCACCAGACAAGACTGCACCCCACGAGGGGAATAAAGGAACAGATAAAAACCAGAGTGGCGAAAACCAGAGCGCCCTGTATCTTGAAAATCGTGAATATGACGCCTGCGGCGACGCTCTGTATGCCGGCGACTGCGATGTAGCCCATGACGAGGCTTCTGATAGTCTCAGAAAATTTCGAGGATAAGGTTTCCATGTATTCTTTTCGTATGGGGATGGTATGCTTCAATAATGTCGAAAGCGTATGTCCATCAACGTAAAAGAAGTAGAGGCAGAAAACCATCATCACCATGCTGAAAAAGAATGAGCCGATGTTCTTCGCCAGATTGCTGCTGAACTGCATCGCGCCCTGCAAGCCGGAACTCAGGAATTGCAGAACTCTGCGTTGAATTTCGTCGGCGCTGATATGAAGTTGATCCGCGCTTATATCTGAAATAAAGCCGGCGATTGATTCAAAAATATCATGGACAATGCCGGGTTTTGCATAGAATATATCCTGAATGTAACGGATTAGTTCTATAATCTGTTTGAAAAACTGAAAACCCATAAACGAAAGGGGAATCAGAATGAGCATCAAAGCGCCGAGCGCAAAAACGCCCGCCCACACGTTTTGAAGGACTTTTCTCTTCATGGTAGTCTTATCGAATTTTTTGGCAATCCGTCTATACAGGGGACTCAGTACGATGTACAGCAGTATCGACCAGAGCAAGACCGAGAAAAAAGGCGCGAACAATCTGGCGACGAGAAAAAACAGCAGAACGAGTATTGCGCCGAACACGTAATTTTGAACATGCTTTTTGGGGGTGGTTTCCAACTCGCTTATTCCTCCTCAAGTGGGGTTTCACTATTTTCGGATATATCCGGTTCAACTTCATTCGTCTGCGGCGGCTCCACAGGCGGGGCGTCCGCTCCCGCATCCGCCGGTTCGGATGCGAGCGCATCGTCTACAGCGGCGTCCGCGCTGTCTTCCGCAACGGCATCGCCGGTCAGGGCTTCCGCATCCGCCGCTTCCTGCGCCGCCGCTTCGTCCTCCGCCTGCATTGCCGCAACGATGTCTTCCATACTTTGCAACGTGGCAAGTATTCCGGGCATGCGTTCCTCCGCCTGCCTTTCCCATTCTTGCGTTTTGGCAAGAACGGCGGCTTCCTCTTCGGCTTTGCGCCGCTCTTCAGCCGCCGCTTCATCCCCGGCTTTTTGAATGGCCGCCAACGCCGCTTCAATTTGGCTTCGCTGAGAGGAGTCGAAATCCAGAACAAGGTAGTACGTATAATCCGCGACCGCCAGATCGACCTCGCCGGTCTGGAGCCTTGCGTTTGCGCGGTTCAAATACGCCGGCGCAAAGGAGCCGTCCTCGCCTATCGCCTGCGTATAACAGGTTTCAGCAGAGGCAAAATCCCTCTTGCCATAGTACACGTTTCCCAAACTGTACGCGACAAGCGCCGCGCTGTCTCCGGCATCGGGCAAGATTTTGGTGTAAACGGCGACCGCGTCGTCAGGGCGGTTAAGCTGCTGATACGCCATGCCGAGGTAGAGGTGCGCCTGCAATGAGGCGTCGGGAGCGGCGACTGCCGCCTCCAAGTAGGCGAGAGCTTCTTCCGGCTTGTTTTGCAGGAACAATAATTCGCCTTGCTTGAAATTATTGTTCTGGGCAAAGAGCAAAGCGTCTGTCAAACATATCGCCATAATAAAGAAAAAGCGTTTCACAGGATTCAATATAACTCATTTTGCCAAATAATCAAGAGGGTTGACGGATTTTCCATTTTTGTATACGCCAAAATGAAGATGGGGACCCGTAACATGACCTGTTCCGCCAGACTCGGCGATTTTGGTTCCTTGATACACAAACGCGCCTTCTTTGACCGAATAAACGTTCAAATGGCCGTACAGGGTTTCAAACCCGTTTCCGTGGGATATGATGATGTATTTGCCATACACCGCGTTGTAGCCGAGTTTTGTAATCTTGCCATCCATGGCCGCTCTGATCGTTGTTCCGGTTTTAGCGGAAAAATCTATCCCTTCATGCACCCGTCCTCCGATGCCAGTAAACGGATCCCTCCTCCAGCCATAGGGCGAGGTGATGGAACGCTCTTTAAGGGGCCACATGAAGTAATCGCCGAGCGCCAGCTTCAGCGTGTCGCTTCTCATGTGCGCGCCCGGAATAAAAAGCGTGTCGCCGGGATTCATGATGTCATTCTGAATATCGTTTGCGTCAAGAATGACGTTAAGCGGCGCATTGAAATTATCCGCGATTTTTTGATACGTGTCTCCCGCCCGCACGGTGTACGGTATGCCGTCCATGTTGGGAATTTTCAGAACTTTTCCCTCCTGCAACATCCTTGCGTTGGAAATGCCGTTCAGCGCGATAACAGCGTCCATTGAAAGGTTGAACCGGTTTGCAATGCCCGACACCGTGTCGCCCCGTGCGACCGTATACGGTTTGGCGGAGAAAATCTGGGTGATTTCAAGGGGAAAGTCGGGATCAACGAACTCTTCTTCCGGTCCCAATCCCGCGTATTCCGCGAGGTAGGTTTCGATGCTGGAATCGGGTCCCGGACCAATTCTCAGCGCTGCGTTGGGCTGCATCCGCCAATTCAGCGCCAGAAACGCGGCGATCAACACAGCCACGATGATGAAAATGTAGACAAAAACGGCCGAATCCAGCGCGATTTTTTCTCTTTTTTCTGGCGCGCGCTGACGCGGCTCGCTCCGGCGCTGGAGTGAAATTTCGGGGCGCGGCGCGGTTCTCGCTGTTCTTTGCCGCTGTTCTACAGGTTGGGGCGCGGCGGCGGTTCTCGTTGTTCTTTGCCGTTGCTCTACAGGTTGAGGAGTGGTGTAAGTGTGAGTCGCCATGAATTTCCCATCGCCCTCATAATTCTGTTTGGGCTTGGAAACGGCGGGAAGCGAAGGTGGTTGCGTTGAGTAATTTTTTCTCGGATCGTACACAAGCAGACGTCCGCCCATTTTTTCGAGCATAGGAGAGGAATAGCGGCGTCCGTCAATGTACTGTTGCGAGAGAATGTCATCACTCATACTATTTATTCATTATCGACAAAACAAAAAAAAAACATTATCATAATGTTCATGGAAAGAACTGAGCCTCTAAGAACCTCACAGGCGGTTTTGGGAGCGCTGGTTACGGCGCTTTTTGTGAAAGCCTGCCTCCTTGACGTTGTGATCGCCCAGGGAAGCTCAATGGAGCCGGCGATACAGCCTGGAGCCATACTTGTGATAGGAAAACTTTCTTACGGCTTCCGGCTGCCGTGGTCGGAAAAATATTTGGTGCGGTGGGCTGAACCGGCGATAGGCGATGTGGTTATTTTTTGGACGCCTTCAGGCGTAACGGCTGTAAAACGTTGCGTGGGAATCACACGGCAGCGTGAATTCATTGCGAGAGGCGACAATCCGGCCGTCTCTCTTGACTCGGCGTCGTACGGACCGGTGCCAATAGACCATATTATAGGAAAAGCGTTATGGATAAAATGAACGGCGATTATTATAATACCCGAAAAGTCATGTATCTCCACCGGTTTTGGGCGTACATCATTCTCTTTGCGCTTCTGGCGTTGCGAATTGTGATACAGTACGGCATAATCATGCTCAATCCCAACCGCAAAGGTGAAGCGCCATCCAGCGATACTCGCGCGGCGATGACGGAACGGGGAGCCATCGTCGACCGGAACGGGCGTCTTTTGGCTGTTGAAGCCAAGTTAGGGATCGTGAGCCTCCAAAAATCCGCAATCAGCGACAAAAATCCGAACACCAATGCGGATGAGCTTAACATGGCGATATGCCGCGACATCAGCGAAAAACTCTCTCCGCTTCTTTCCATGTCGTCCAATGAGATTGTAACCATTATAACGTCAACGCCCACGGATCATGTGACGCTGAAAAGGAACCTTGACGAGACCGTTATGAATAAAATCAAGGCGGCGAAGGCGGGGTTGCTGGACGAGAGCGAGTATGAGCGCATCACCACTATGTACGGCGACGCCAACGCAGGAAGAAAAGCTGTGGAGGACGCCGAAAGAGCCGCGTTTGCAAACAGGAGAAATCTTGAGCATGTGAGGATCGACATAGTGTCCGGCAGGGTGTATCCCGAAAAAAAACTGGCGGGACAAATCATCGGCATGGTCGGCAGGGACAATGACGGGAAGGAAGGCATTGAATGGGCGTTTGAATCCGAGCTTAAACCAACGGTTGCGGAGAGCGGCAAGCAGTTGACGCTTTCCATTGACGTGAATATCCAGCATTTTCTGGAGCAGATAGCGGAGGAGGCGCTTGTCGAAAACAAAGCCCAGTCCGTCATGCTTACCGCGATGGATCCGCACACTGGAGAAATCCTCGGATCCGCTTCGCTGCCCGGTTTTGATCCGAACAACTACAGCGCCTATCCGGGCGTAACATGGCGGTACCAGCCGGCCCTCTACACCTACGAACCCGGTTCGGTGTTCAAAATATTTTCGGTCGCGGCGCTCCTGGACACCGGCGCGATCACCGGAAATTCCACTTTTGTCTGTACCGGGCATTACAACCGTGTAAATCCGGCCATCACGGATCTTACGGTTCACGGTACCGTAAACGCCGAACGAATCATCGCCCTTTCGTGCAATGTGGGCGTAAGTTTAGCGTCCGAACGCATAGAAAGCGGTGTTTTTTACGAAAAAATCTATAGCTTCGGCTTTGGGCAACGAGTCGGCTCCGGCAGTCCAAGTGAATCTGCGGGAATTTTCAGGGAGGGCAGCGACAGACGCTTCAAACCCACGCTTTCCATAGGGCAGGGCATATCGGTGTCTATGTTGCAAATGCTCCAGGCGGCAAGCGCCATCGCCAATCAGGGGATGCTGGTTCAGCCCAAGCTGGCGCTGAAGCTCACCGCGCCGGATGGAACCGAAACGCCCTACCCCGCCAAATCGGTCGCGCCCAAGCGGGTGATGAGCGAGCAGACCGCCGCGAGCCTCTTGCAGTATATGCGCGCCACAGCGGCGATTGACGGAACCGGCTGGAGGGCCGCCATCGGCGATATTCCCATGGCGATCAAGACCGGAACCGCCCAGGTCGCGGAAGACGGCGCGTACTCGGAAACAGATTTTATCTCAAGCTGCATAGCGATATTTCCGGCCGATGCCCCCAAACTCATCCTCTACGTGGTGATCGTGAAGCCCCAGGGCGAGTCCTACCTCGGCGGACGCATCGCAACCATCCCCATAAGAAAAGCGGCGGAATCCCTCGCCGATTATTTGAAACTGCACCGGGGAAAGAATCCGGTTGAACTGCAATCCAGCACCGTGTACTTTGAGGGAGAGCCTCCCCTTCCACCCCTTGCTGACGTTATGCCCGATTTGAGGGGCTATTCAAAATTGAGCCTCATCCCCTTATTTGAGATGGACTCCGGCTATATCATTCATTTGGAAGGCAATGGACACGTAAAAACACAAACTCCTTCTCCCGGGTCACAGCTTGTGCATGGGGATGTCATTACGTTGTATTTGGAGTAGGAAGCGCAAACGTGAAAGAAATGGAAAAAAACGATATATGGGCAAAAAACGCGGCTGTCCTCACGAAATTCTTTCCGGGTCTCGTAGAACAGCTTGTCGGCGTGGAAACCTCGGCGACGCCGCCAGTGGCGTTGCGGCTTGAAGCAGCTGCGGATGGGGAGCCTACGCTCGTTGTAAACGGGATGTATATTCATTCGAAGCGAGAGCCGTTGCGGGAAGCGGCGCGTCTTGCGGACGCCGTTGCCGGAGGCGGCGCGCGGCGCGGCGTCATTGTCGCGTTTGGCTTTGGACTTGGGTACGCGGTTGTCGCCGCCGCAGAACAACGCGGAAACAGCCGCCCTCTCATTATTGTTGAAAAACATCCCGAAATACTCAAAAAAGCCTTTGAAACCAGGGATTTCACCGGTTTTTTATCGAAAAACATCATCGCATTTGCGCTTGGATGTACGGAAGACTCGATCTTTGGAGCGCTTTCTTTTTTTAATGAAAAAAAGGATGTGCGCATCCTTAAAAACCGCGCCCTTGTTCAGCTTGACGAAGCGTGGTACGCAGGTATTGAGCGGCGCATACATACATGGCAAACAAAGGATGCGGTAAACGAAGCGACCGTCAAACGCTTTGGGGATCGCTGGACGCGGAATTTTTTGAAAAACTGCGCAATGTCAAATTGTGTTTGCGCGTATCCCGGCGTTTCCAGATTAAAAGGGCTGTTGAAACGGGACATTCCCCTTCTGCTCGTCGCGGCCGGCCCTTCTCTGGATGGCGCAACCCGCCTGTTGCCCGCATTTGCCGAACGGTGCGCGGTCGTCGGCGTTGACACGAGCCTGCATTATCTGATCAGATCGGGCGTTGACCCTGATTGGATCGTAAGCGGAGATGCCCAATATTGGAACTCGCGGCACCTTGACCGCTTGGGCGCGTCAAACGCCTGCCTTGTAACCGAAAGCGCCATATACCCGCTCACCTTGCGCCACGGCAAAAGAACGTTTTTGTTTGCAACGCCGCTTCCGCTTGGCAAACAGATTGAAGAAAGAGTCGATCCCAAGGGGCGCCTTGGTTCCGGCGGCTCCGTCGCCACAACGGCTTTCGACTTCTGCCTTGAGCTTGAACCATCCGTTATTTTTATAGCCGGGTTGGATCTTTCGTTTCCGCATTATAAAACTCATTTCAAAGATGCTTTCTTTGAAAAGCAGGCGAACGCTCAAGCGGCGCGTTTATGCCCCGCCGAAACCCGCTCATTTAGAACGCTGCGCGATGGGGATCCCTTTTACGCGCGCGCGGCGAACGGCGGCAAAACGCTGACAGACAAAAGGCTTTCCCTCTACGCCGCGTGGTTTGAGAATAGGCTTTTTTCTATAAATTCGGCGCGTTCACAGAATAAGCTCGCGGTTTATTCGCTTTCAGAAGAAGGGCTTGCCATTAATGGTCTGCAAACCGCTCGCGCCGATGACATTCTATCCCTCCCGCCGCGCAGGCCCGAAATACATTCGCTTCTCCACAGCGCGTTTGACAAGATAGAGCGAGACTTCGCCGATGAGGGCAGGGAAAGAATGGAGCGGTGGACGGCGGCGATGTCCGCTATTGGCGGACATGTTCAGGATTAGGACAAGAGGCGCGCGCCTATTTTTATATCAATGATAATTCTATCGCTATTTTATCGACTCTGTTTTTTGCAATATTAAAATAATTGCCGTCAATTTCTATTCCACAAATTCCCTTGCCACTGCGCCTGTCATTCAACTTCCCAAAAGAGGTTCTCTTTCACTATTTAGGGATAATGTCTAAAGCGGCTTGACTCCCTGCCGGTGTGGAATGTCGAATTCTTTCTGGAGGATTGACTTCATCTTTTCAAATGTATCCGGTTTCACCCCATACAGCCGCTTAAATAATATCGTTTTGGCATCCTGACACTGTTTCCCCTTTCGCTTGCCTTGACTATATCACTTTTGAGGGTTACCAACAAATCTAATTTTTATTCCTTTAGTCTTTTGTCTCTATAATTTAAATATTTCCTTATCCCGTACCCGTTATTCCCCCAAAATCTATTGTCTGCCTTATTTTCTGTAAATGCCAGGCCCTCGGCAATTTCTAGCGCAAAAAGTATAATGCGCTAGGAGGAAGGATGGGTTGTCAAAGAATGACGATGATAGAACGGATGGATATTTTTAGGCTGCTGTACGGTGAATGGCTGTAGCCTTCGGCTATAGCGGCTGCGTTGAACCGCGAGCCGTCCAGCGACACCCACGAACAGGAAAAGGGCGTGGACAAGGGGATGTACAATCCGGCGCTTGCCGAGGCCAGACGCCTTGAGTCCCGAAGGATCCCGCGCCCGCGCCTTATGATGAGCGATGAAGCGTGGAATACGGTCAAACCCCAGTTGGAAAAGCGATGGTCTCCCGAGGAAGCGGACAAATGGCTTGAAAAAGAATATCCCTGCTATGCCATGTCGGGCAAGACCATATATAACTATGTTTTTTCATATGAAAAAGGAACTGAAAAAGATTGCTTTGCAAGACCTTCGTCTCCGGGGGGGGGGGGGGGTAAAAAATACTGAAAGCGGTGGTTAACGGAATGATTGTTCCAAAGCCGCCCGTGACGCGCCGGTTATGTTAATGAAATAAGTCCGTCTTGGTAACGGGCGGTTAAAAC
>JAISCC010000080.1 GCA_031265845.1 Treponema sp. | reverse complement strand
ACACGCTATGAAAAATTTTGAAGAGCGGCTGGCGCGCCTTGAGGCGTTGAGCGAGAAAATACGGAGGCCGGAGATTTCCCTTGACGACGCGCTCAAAGCGTTTGAGGAAGGCGTCAAGGCGGCCGGAACGCTGGAAAAAGACCTTGAGAAAATTGAAGGGCGGATAGAGCTTCTTATGAACGCGCCAGACGCCAAGCCGGATGAGACGCCTGAGCTTTCGCTCTTTGACGCATTATGAGCATACACATCTTCAATATGGCGCCTTTCCCATTGAACAACAGCCCTCGCGGTCTCGCGTATCGCCGCTTTAGAGGCGCGGCTTGTTTTTTCCTCTTTTCATTTTATAGAGATATGTTATAATGTCACTATGAGCATACTATTTTATTCCCTCGGCGCGGCTGAGGAAGTGACCGGCTCCAAACATGTGCTGGAGATTGACGGAAAATCTATTCTTGTGGACTGCGGCGCGTTCCAAGGATCGCGGATGGAAGCCGACCGGAAAAACCGCGAGCTTGGAATCGCCCCCGACCGCATTGAGGCGGTGGTGTTGACGCACGGACATCTTGACCACTGCGGACTTTTGCCATTGCTTGCCCAAAAAGGGTATAGGGGGAATATATACGCAACGCCCGCGACACGGGATATAGCCAGTCTTATCATGATGGACAGCGCGAATATTCAGGCGCATGACGCGATGTTTCTGCGCAAACAGGCGCGTAAAAAGGGTGAGAAATTCGATTGGCAGCCGATATTTGACGAGCAGGACGCGATTCAGGCGACGAGCCAGATCATGGGCGTGTCCTACAACCGCCCGCTGAATGTCAGCGCGGGAGTACAGTTGGAATTGTTTGACGCAGGGCATATTTTAGGGTCCGCGATGGCTATGCTTACGGTGCGGCAAAATGGCAAAACGGTGAAAATCCTCTGTTCAGGCGACTTGGGGCGTCCGGGCAAGCCCATTATCCGCGATCCGGATACCGCGATCCCCGCGCCCGATTACATCGCGCTTGAAAGCACCTACGGCAACAGATTGCATGACAACACAGACGACGCCATGCAAAAACTGGCTGATGTATGCAAGCGCGCCGTAAAAAACAAGGGTTGCGTCCTCATTCCTTCGTTTGCCATTGAGCGCACGCAGGAATTGGTCTACTATTTCCATCTGCTGGTGGACGAGGGGGCGATCCCCGAAATCCCCATCTTTGTGGATTCGCCCATGGCGACCAACGCGACCACGATATTTCAGGTTCATCCCGAATGTTATGATGAAAATATACGCGAGGCCTTCATCAAACATCACAAAAACCCCTTTGGCTTCAACGCCCTGCGCTTCACCACCGGCGTCGACGAATCGAAAGCCTTAAATGACCACCCGGGTCCGCTTGTCATCATAAGCGCCGATGGCATGTGCGAGGCGGGGCGCATTCAGCACCACCTCATCAACCGCATCGGCAGACCGGAGACCACGATTCTGACGGTCGGCTACATGGCGGAAAATACGCTCGGCAGGCGCATCCGCAACCGCGAGAAAGAGGTGAAAATCCATGGGCAGTGGTTTGCGCGGCGCGCGGAGGTTGAAGAAATCAACGCATTCAGCGCACACGCGGACTATGAGGAGGCGTTGCGGTGGCTCAAAACCTTTGACACGTCCGGCCTGAAAAAAATATTCCTTGTGCATGGCGAACCCAAGCCCCAAGCGGCTTTCAAGCGGTATCTTGCGGACAACGGCTTCCCGCAAACCGAGATTGTGAAATATGGGCGGACGTACGAGCTGGGCGGAGGCGAAGATTCCGGCGAATGTACCGGCGGAGGCTCCCTATGAAAATCTCAACGCGGGGGCGTTACGGGGTCAGACTTCTCATTGACCTCGCCGAACATACAGAAGAGCCGCATGTGTCTTTGGCGAGCATCGCCAGGCGGCAACATATCAGCGTCCGTTATCTTGAACAGGTCGCCGTCATACTCAGGCGGACGCTTTTCATCCGCTCTGTAAAAGGGGCGTCCGGCGGCTATACGCTTGCCCGCCGTCCAGAGGACATCATCATAGGAGACGCGCTGAGGGAGCTTGAGGGCGACATGCTGGTGGTTGATCCGCCGCTTCCCACCGTACAGGAGACCAAGTTGCAAAAAGTTATCAGACAAACGGTGTTTGACAGGCTCAATGAGCGCATCGCTTCGGTCATTGACAGGGAAACGCTCGCCTCCCTGATAGGAACCGTTGATCCAGACGAATCGTATATGTATTTTATATAGCGTTTTTGGCGGCGGTCTGCGCCGTATGATGAAAGCGATGGGGGCGCGAAGAGACGCTGTGAAACGCCGCTTGCACCCATAGCAATCAAATAGAGCCTATAGAAGGTAGTTCATGGCGGGCGCTGGAAAAGCCTGTATGGAAAAAGCGGCTGGCAAGGGGCGTTTCCCGTTAAATCTAACGCGGCTCTTTCAAAACTGTCGCCCTGCGCGTTTTGAAAGAGTCGGCGCGTCACAAAAGGAGCGTGGCATGAAAGGCGCAAACGCCTCATGGCGTATTGCAA
>JAISCC010000055.1 GCA_031265845.1 Treponema sp. | reverse complement strand
CCCCCCCCCCCCCCCCCCCCCCCCCCCCCCCCCCCCCCCCCGCCCCCCCCCCCCCCCACAACGAGCGGCGGATATATCGCAGGCGGCTCTTCACCGCGACCATAGAAGATTTCTATATGGAAAAGATTAATACGCTTTTGTTGCCGCCGCATGGGAATATAATCGCTCAAAAAATAAAAATTGTCAAGCGTTTTTTTAGGAAAGCCGGGAAATAAAGACATGAAAGAGATTTTTTACATAATGCGGAAAGAGCAGTCTATGCGATGAACGCGGATAACGGGAAAGGCTCGTATACCAATGCGGCGTTAACAAGCGGAAGCGCCGTTTAGCCCATCTTGTCTAAAAGCCCTGAAAATACTTCGCTTAACGTTATGAAAAACAGCTTGTCAGAACGTTTTGTTCAAAGAACGGATTTCGATTCTTACGAAGACCTTTACGCCGGCTTCTCTGCAACGACTCCATTGAATTGCAACGCCAATGATGGCATGTAGAGTAATACCATGAAAAGCAAGCGACATCCGTTTCGAAGTCCGCTTCGAAGTCCGCTTCCAAAAGGCATCCTGTCCAACTATAAAACCCTCATTCCCTATCTGTACCGCTGCCGTTTTCAATACATAGCGGGCTTTGTCTGTCTCCTCATCGTTGACGCGGCGCAGATCGGTATCCCGCTGTTCCTGCAACAAGCCATAGACAGCATTGTCGCGGGCGGTTTCTGTGGCGGTATTTCATACATAGCTCGGCTCGGTTGCGTTACTTTTTGGTTAATACCATGTCGAAGTTGCCGTTGTTGATGCCTCAGGCCAGATGATCTAATCGAACGGAACCTCTGATCCGCCATAAGGCGGCGAAGCGTAAACAGTCCTGTTAGGCGAAATGCCCTTGACATTGGTTAAAAAATGTTATAAAATATAAAAATTGGAGAAAAGTATGAATTTAAAAGGCGTTGCTGAAAAAATCATTAGAGACGCCCAAAAACCATTGTCACCAGTAGAAATATGGGAAATTGCTGAACCTCAAGGTTATAAAGACAAATTGAGGCTTACTGGACGAACAATTCCAAGTACAATCGGAGCGCAAATATATACTGATATAAAAGACAACCCTAATTCAATTTTTTTAAAGATAAAAACCAAACCTGTTCGTTTTTATGTGAAAGATTTACCGCAAAATTTTGATATAAATTTACTGAATAGTCAACCCAGTATAAAATCCGTTCAAAAAACAAAGTCTTATTCAGAAAGAGATTTGCATCCATTATTAAATTATTATGTATATACATATAACTCGATATATACAAAAACAATATTCCATGAGAATTCAAAAAAGAAAACATTTGCTCAATGGCAACATCCTGATATTGTTGGAGTGTTTTATCCAATGGAACAATGGGAGGCAGAAGTATTTGATATTGTAAATTATACTGGCAATCAACCTGTTAAAATATTTTCATATGAACTGAAGAAAGAATTAGATTTTTCAAATTTAAGAGAGTCATATTTTCAAGCCGTTTCGAATTCTTCTTGGGCAAATGAAGGTTATTTGGTTGCTTCAGAAATTGACCGCAGTGATGATTTCATGGCTGAGATTATACGGTTGTCAAATTCCTTTGGAATAGGATTAATTTCTTTGGATACAAAAAACCCAGATAATTCTGAAATTTTAATACAGGCGCGTCAAAAAGATATTTTAGATATTGAGATGATGAATAAAATTTCTCAAATTAACCCAAATTTTAGAAAATTTTTAATGAGAATTAAGACAGATTTAAGTTCAAAAGAAATACGAAAAGAGAAATTTGATGAAATACTTGATATTAATGAAATAATAAAACGGTATAATTAAAGCAAGACCATTTCGTCTGACAGGTCTGTATGCGTTCCGAGACTTCGGCCCTCCATGGTTCCGTTCGCCTAGCTCAATCGGCCTATGGACTCATTCGCACGGCTCACTACACCCACATTTTGCCAGCCATGGTCTTGCTTCGCAAAGCCCTAAGAGCCTGTTTAATATCTTTTCGGGATTATACCCTCACGTATACCTGACGATGCCTATATGATGTCCCACACACTCTTAATCAAATTTATCATTTCAGAGAACTTTATTCGTTCTTTACATATTCTAAGATTAAAAACATTTCATTTCCACTCATTCTTATAAAGTCATTAAGAGTAAGCATATACCATTCGTCATCAACTTCATATTGAAACAGATCGACATTGACAAAACATCTTTGAACTGGATTGTTACCCATTCTTTCGTGTTTTCCTGTGGAAAACGATGCTCTTAATATAACTTTAGGATTGATTGCGGCAAGATCAATATCAAACCATTCTTTTATATTAAAAGTGTTTACCCCCAAATTTTTCTCCGACCCTAATAGCGGCCACGCCTGACACGTTCCATTTGGGTATGGCAAGTAATCCGTTATTCCGACGACAGCGCGTTTTATTCCTACTATTCTATAGATGTTTTCTCCATCCACCCATTTCTCATTCAGCAAGATTTCGGGTCCGCTTTGGGCGTAAACACCTGGATTGGTTGAAACATCCTCTATCTCATAACCAGAGCCTATAGTAGGACTGCCTGAGCCGCCACCAACCTCAAATATCTTATGATTCTGAGAGACTTGATCCGCCGTGTCGTCTCGAATATACAGTTTCTTTTTTTCTGTAGACCAGCCTAACTGAAAATTCTCCAAGTCATCAACCGTTGGGAGTTTTGCTCCTCTTCTTATTTTAGTAGTCATAATAATTAGTTAATGTTCTTTTGAACAATACTAATTCACCATGAATAGCAAAGAATTTGAATCTATATACAAAGAATGCAATACAGCGGCGGAAAGCGCTTGTCTGGAATCGCCGTTGGACGCGACAAGCAAGCCGCCGATGTTGTTTGAAGACATATACTTTGAATGTAACTTGAAGCCGTTATTTGAACAGGTTTTGAGAGAAATGAATGGTCAAGCAATATCAGCAAATGCAATGACAGACTACAAAAGAAACAACATGTCATTTGATAAAATATGTGATGAAATAGAAAAAAGACTTGAACAACAGCCAATACCATTACAAACTTATATATTAAAAGATAATGAAAGTTTTACGGAAGATTATAATAACATTTATTTAAATAAGATTTTTAATACACCTATTGGAGTTAAAGCTAAAATTGGTGACAATCAAGCCGACAAATTTATTAAAAGAGGACGCCAATCGCTTCTTTACGCTACAAAAGAAGTGATTGAAAATCCTACAGTAATAATATGGGACCCGCCAAATCAAAATGCGTTACAAACAGCTCATCAAGAAAAGAGAAAAGCCTTAGACACATTGATTTTTGCCAAATCTTTTATTATGAAACAAAAAAGATTGCAAGTAATTAATTCTGTAACTATTGACAGAGCAAATATGCGTGTGATAATTAATACTTTTGAAAGATCAGTTCAAGATTTTATGAATAAAAAAGTTAGAAAAAAACAATATAAGAGTTGTATATATAAAAAGATAGAAAGCAGTTATTAGACAGGATAAATCCCAGAGACAAACACTGCCGTATTTGTCCATCTAATAGCATCCCAGGTCGCGGCAAGCTCGAATGACGGATACCGTGACTGCTTTCTATCTCATATATAATATAAGATATTAGTTCAAATTGTTCAAGCGGACTTCTTCCTCACCGTTTGCTTCAGCAAGGTGTCAAAACTTGCCGGATTTTCCCGATTGTTCTGCCTGAAACTCATCTCATCAATATAACGTTGCGTATATTTCACGCTGTAGTGATGATGCGTCCCGATATACTCCCGCTTCACCAGCGACCAAAAACCTTCAATGCCATTCGTATGAAGTCAGTTCCCCGCGCTGAATTCTCCCAGAGAATGATTTGCCGATACGTGAATATATTTCTTTTCGGTTTCTTTGTCAAGTATACTATAGCCGCTGAAATCGTCGCTGGCAACCGTGGTCTCCTCTTTGCAAACTTCGTCTAATACAGATAATAATTACTTCCCTGATAATTTCTTCCCTTCTTCATTTGGAAGCATAACCTGGGCATATACTTGTTTTGAGTTCCGTTCTTTCACGCCGACTACCGGCGTCTCTTTTGTTCCCCTCCCCCTCTTGTTTTTCGGTTTGTCGGAAGGAATAACGCTGCCGCCTTCATCGAGTCTCTTGTTTTCCTTTCTCGGTTTCCCACCAACATAAGTTTCGTCTATCTCAACAAATACGTCGAAAGTTTCTTTCATATCACGGTTTCCCATCGCTCCGCGAATCTGTTTTAACATTCTCCACGCCGTCTTGTAAGTAATTCCCACTTCTCTTTGAAGTTGGCAGCCCGAAATTCCTTTCTTGTCGTTCAGAATCAGGTGTATGGCGTAGAACCATTTCCGCATGTCAGTTTTTGACTTTCTGAATATGGTGTCGGCAAACGGCGGGAATGTGTTATTGCGGGAATGGCGGACACACGCCTTTCGCCGCGCCGTCCGGCATAAATTGACTTCCGCGCCGCAATGCGGGCGGGTTATTGCATCGTTATATCTGATATGGTGAAAGTGGTTTATAGCCGCCTGTTCGGTCGGGAAACGGCTGTTAAACTCAAAAAACGTCATCTTGCGATAACCTCCGTTCCGTTTATATTAACGAAGCTTATATAAGTTTATGGTCAAAGCCGTTCAAAAGTTTTCTAGATCAGTCGGGTATACGTCAGGGTATAATCCCGAAAGATAATAAAAATCCCCGACTCAAGGGCTAAACTTGACCCACAGATTTCATGCGGGGTACTGCCGGCGGGCCAGCAGGATGTAAAGTTTCATTACCCCCATCCAAATGGTTTTCACTCCCGGCGGCCCGTCGCTGGGAGCGCGTTTCGGTCCTCCCAGCCGTCCCAGATAGTCCACCGCCTCTTTAATCGTATGCGCCTTCTTCGGTTCCCTCTTTGTCTTGTTCGCTATGCGGTACGGCAGCTTCCGCTCATCCGGCCCCGGCAATGCGGAACAGGGGGTTTCCGGTTCGAGGCATCCCATATGCGTCATGTTCAGCGTCATCACCGCGATTATTGAGCGCGTCAGGATGGGCGCCGCCGTCTTGCCTGCGCTCCGCTCCTGTAACTTTTCTACGGCGCGCCCGCTCTTCGGCGCATAGTGAAGCCGCTCCATCTTCCACCGCCGCATATGACACCCCCCATGCTTGTATGCTTCTTCGACCGTGTTTACCGGTTTATTTGCCATCAGAAGCCATTCTATCGACCCCTTTCTTTTGGACGGGCGCCCCTCTTTGACATAGACAACGGCCGCTTGCGCTGATTCGGGCGGCGTTTTGACCGGATTGAGGATATGCGGCCGCTTTACCGCAAACGGAGCGTGCCGCGCCCGGAGCGCCGCCTCCCGTTCGGGGACGCCGCCGCGGCCGCCCCTCGGAATAGCCGCCCCTGCCCGTCCATGGCGTCGCTTCCTCCGCATTTCATCCGGCGTCCGCTTGTTTTCCGCCGCCATCCGGTTCCGGACTATCCGCGTCAGAAGCGATTCTTCCAGTTCCCCGGCTTTGGCAAACAGCTCGTACATATCCCCTTCCCGGTCGCGGACGGTGATTGCGGGCGTCCCCCGGGAATATCCGCCGCGCTCCGCTCCAGAGTTTCCAACCGCCGAAAACTCTCTTTTCCCTCTATAGGCCGCGCCTTTTTGCCGTCGTGGCTTGCAGATTCATCCTTCGCCTCCGGCCGGTTATAGCTTGACTGGTCTAACACCCCCAAAACCAGCCCATCCCTGGCCACCGCAAGGCGGCTGTGGACATTGACCCCCTAGGGTCTTGCCGCTGATATAGCCTGTCCTCTCGGTTTTCAGGCGGGCATTGCAGTTCGCCCCGGCGGCATCCTGGACCGCCAGAATTGTGCCGCCGTAACCGGCCATCTTCCGTATAGTCGCCTCCCGACGCGTCCTGACGATTGATTCCCGGTCAAACCCCTCATTTCCCAACATCCGATAGACAGCTTTCGCTTCCGCCCTGTTTTCGTTGCTGTACCAGATTGATTTATCCGGCTGTTTCATCAGAGCTTCCATGGTTCTGATAAACCGGTCTTCCAATCGAATGGAGTTAAAATCCAGACCAACGAATTCTTCTCTGCCATATCCCCCTCCCTGGGATTCTGGCTTGTATGGTGAGAATTATAGCATGGGCCGTGAAAATTGTGGGTCAAGTTTAGCTCAAGGGGCGGGGTATTGAAGATTTCACCGCACCCCCTGTTTTACGCCTCAGAGGGGCGGGGAATTAACCCTAAAGAGATTAAACAGGCTCTCACGCAGTTATGCATATCTAAAAGGGAACTATAGCTCGAAGCTGTCTACAATCACAGTGATGTTTTCAATGGCGGACTGGGCGTTTGCCGCAAGGTCTGACACCTGTTTGGCGTTCTCGTTCACACTGGCGACGCTCTGCGCCATCTCGTCCACGCCGCCGGAAATTTCAGAGGAATCAGACTGTAGTTTGTCCATCTCCCGCAACATGGCGGCGTTTCCCGCGCTCATCTCCTTTGAGCCGGTTTTGACCTCGGCGGTGATGTCGTTCATTGACTTCAGAGCGCCCAGCATCTGATCCGCGCCTTCCTGTTGCTCCTGTATGGCGTTATTCACTTCAGAGACAAGTTTTTCGGTTTCACCTATTCTCAGAGACATCTGTCCTAGCGCCTGTTCCGACGACTTGGACCCCGTAACAATGCTGTTGATGGTTTCGGCAATCTGTTTTAACTCAACGCTGATCTTTCGGGATTCGCGGGAAGAATTCTCCGCCAATTTTCTGATTTCATCGGCGACCACCGAAAACCCTTGCCCCGAATCGCCGGCGTGGGCGGCTTCGATAGCCGCGTTCATCGCGAGCAAATTGGTCTGCGCCGCGATGGCGGCGATAATCTTGTTCGCCTCCTGCAAGGCTTTCGATTCCTCCACAATTTCCTGCACTTTGCCCTCGCTCTCCTTCTGAATCGCGGCGCAGTCGGAGGCGGCGTCATTGACAGTCTTAAACTGATCCTGCATTTTCTCCACCATACCGCCGATGGATTTGATGTTCCCTACCATTTCCTCCACCGACGCCGAGGCTTCGCTCATGCTGGAAGCCTGCTTTGATATGGCGTCGTCCAAGGATTCGATGTTTTTGGCTATCTTTTGAACCGCTGTAGAGGATTCTGACACGCTGATCATCTGGTTTTGGGCTTTGGCGCGAACCTGCTCCACGCCTCCAGAAATCCGCGAAATGGAGATCGCCATATCTGCGGCGTTGCGACCCAATCCAACGCTGGAGGCGGACAGCTTGCGCTGACCGCCTTTGATTTCCCGCATCCCACTCCTCATATTATCGCAAAAACTATTGATCATTCCGGCGATGGTTCCCAGTTCGTCGACCGAGCAAATGACGATGCGTTTGGTAAGGTCCTTTTTGGCGGAAGAAAGATTCTCAACCTGAACGATAACGGTGCCGAACAGCCGTCCAGTGGTTTTTTTCAGGATGGAGGACAACAAGGCGACCAGAGCGAGAAACATTCCCATCAAGAGAAAAGCCGTTCTCCAGGCTTGAGCGTTTATCTCCAACAGAGATATTCCCGCCCCGTAAATGGCAAGCAGGGCTATGGAAAAAGCGAAAAGGACAGACAGCAGGGCCACCACAACGGGAATAATAAGCAATTTAAGCGTCTGACGGCCTTCCCGTAAATCCTGCGGATAGGCGTTAAGGTCGCACGAGATGAGCGTCCCGGAGACAAGGCTGTCCGTCAGCACGTATACAAAGGTACCCATCAATATACCCAAGGCAAGAGCCGCGAGAAAAACGAGGGTGTTGATCTCTGGTTGTATTCCCATCTTTTCCCCTTGGATAAAGATTGCGCCCAAAAAAACCAGATCGAGAAGCACGCTCTGAGCGATCATCCGTATCGGGATGGAACCTAGCTTTTTCAGGGCGACGAGGTACTCCTCCCCCCGAACCGCAAAGCGGTCAGGATCAAAGGACGCGGCGTTCCGCCCTTGCAGAAAAGCCACTAAAAGGATATACCCCGCTCCGGGAAGCCCTACCCTCAGCAAAAGCTGACCCACAGAGGCATGCGGGCTGCGGAACAGGAAAATAATCAGGAAATTCATCAGCGCAGTAATGAGAGCGCAGATAAAAACAATCAGAAAAAAAACAGTCTGTTTTTTCACAATAAACCTCGCTATTTATGATTGGCAATTTTGGGCATGGCAACAATACATTCGGGCGCAGACCCGGCGTCAGTTTCCTCGTCTTGAGGCGCATGTCGTCTGTATTGCTCGTACGCTCTTTGGCGCTAAACAGTGTTTAGGCATACAGAAGCTCCCGCATGAAAAAAATTAATGAGAATACTGCGGTGATGACGCAAAACAGCGCAAGACATCTGTATAGTATGTATATGTAGGAATGACAGGAAAGTGAAGGAGCAACGATATTGTGCAATGCGTCTCTGCCGGACGCAACACCGTAGGCGTCGCCTATAGCGCAATGCGCACTGTGGTAAGAAAGTATAGCGATTGCTCTTTCCCAACAAAAAGCCCATAATCTGTATATGATGCTATATATAACAACAAATGTCAAGACCTTTTTCTACAGCGAGCGGACGGCTGCGCGGCAACGCGGCTGCGCTAGTGATTCCTGGGCTGTTTCAAAGCGCGAACTACGTTCACCGAAGTGTGTTCGGGTTATTTTTGAAACAGCCTCTCTTTTCTTCATCAACAATAGCGCTCTTCAGATGGGAAATTCATGTTATTCCTGAAATTTTCATGCTAAAATTAAAATCCTGTCTTTCGCCATTAATCATGCCATACCGGGCGTCCGTCGCTTTTCCTTTGCCGGTCGTATAAATCGTAACCGCGTTCCCGCTTGTTCCATCGATAGAAGTGAATCTGAACTCATACATGGCGCCCTTTTTCACTTTTACAAACGGCATATCAATCGTATGGAAAGCGTTGTCTTTCATACCAACTGTATTAACAGTCGTTGAAAACACTATATGATTTGTCGGCATATCAATAATGTCACATTGTATCTTTGATGTGTTTTCTCTCATATACGTCCCTATGAAAGGTTCCACAGACATTAAATATGACATGCCATCCAGTGTAACCGCTTGTGAGAAAGAAACGCCTTTAGTCATCACTCCGGCAATCGAGCAATGTCTTCGGAAAAGATGTCAAGAAAAACTTCATGTGATCTTTGATCCTGTAAATATTGAGGTGAGGAATAATAATCCTGATGCCGCTTCAGCAACCTCCGCAGATTGTCATCTTCCGCTTCCATCATGCCCGTGTCAGGCTCCAGCAATTCAGGGCGGTTTAAAAGGACGCAATTAAACTCGATTGTATTTTCCTCTGTATCATAAAACTCAACGCACCTGAACGGCAGCAACGACAACTTGTGCATGCCATAAAGAATGAGCAAAAAACTTTCCGGCGTAAATACGGAGTAATGTAACGGCGTCATATACGTATGGTCCGCGAGCGCTTTTTGATACAGATCTACCGCAGATCTAAACAGCGAGGCGTCTTTGTGAAGCGCGTCCATGTCATTGCAGTTCACCCGCCAATACGCGGGATCGGTTTTCGTTGCGTTAATAACCTCGTCCAAAACTCTTGCGGGATGATTTTTGATATTTCTTGTATAAACATCAAAACATTCCGCGAATGTGGTTTGATAGCGGTAATGGTCAAACGTATATCTTTTGTCGGGTATGCTAAGACACAATTTGCCGTTGGGTTTTAGTATGTTAGACAAATCCTGGAGCCATGCAATCAACTGCGGGACATGCTCAATGACATGAGTCGCCACAATATAATCAAACTTCTCAACGTCGCGCAACGTATCGGCATAACCATGTTCGTTGATGACATAATCTATATCCACTATCTCGTCTGGATCAGCGCCCCATCCGGCCGCTTTATAAAAGGCTTTTACGTCCTCTGTTGAACGTATGTCGGCGTAATAAACCTGTTTATACCGTTCTTTTGGGACATTCGGTTTTGTAAAAGGGCCAATCTCAAGAACCCTGCTTTGAAAATCTATTTCGCTCAAATATGGCCTAAACATGCCGTCTCTCATCTCCTTGCTTTATTCGCAACGTGGTTGTGGGATATGACGCTCGCCGTCTTGGTGCGCATATCGTCCGTATCGCTTGCAAGTTCGTCAAGCTCCAAACAATATTCAATCATACAGGATTCCTCCATGAATGGGATTGATGAGAACGCCGCGCCGCCTGCGCGGTTATATGTATATGCTGTATATGCGGAAACGGCGGCGTTCTACGCCGTATTAACGCGCACGGGGGGGGGGGGGGGCAAGATGACGCGCCTGCCGGGACGCGGCGCCTGATGCGCGATGAGAAAGCGTAGAAATCGCTCTTTCTTGCAAAATACTCATAGTGTATGTATGATACTATGAGGAACGGCGAATGTCAAGCGCCTTTTACCCCGCATTGACGGCGCGGAAGCTCTCGCCGCTATTTTTGAACCGCTCATTTTCGTGGAAGAGAAAAAGGGAGCTATAACCCGAAGCTGTCCACAATCACGGTGATGTTTTCAATGGAAGACTGGGCGTTCGCCGCAAGCGCCGACACCTGCTTGGCGTTCTCGTTCACACTGGCGACGCTCTGCGTCATCTCGTCCACGCCGCCAGAAATTTCACGGGAATCGGACTGCAACTTGTCCATCTCCCGCAACATGGCGGCGTTTCCCGCGCTCATCTCCTTTGAGCCGGTTTTGACCTCGGCGGTGATGTCGTTCATTGACCTCAGGGCGCCCAGCATCTGATCCGCGCCATCTTGTTGCTCCTGCATGGCGCTGTTCACTTCAGAGACAAGCTTTTCGGTTTCGCTTATCCTAATGGACATCTGCCCGAACGCCTGCTCCGATGACTTGGAACCCGTAACAACACTCGTGATGGTCCCGGCAATCTGTTTCAATTCCGCGCTGATCTTCTGGGATTCGCGGGAGGAATTCTCGGCCAGCTTTCTGATTTCATCGGCGACCACCGAAAACCCCCGCCCCGAGTCGCCAGCGTGAGCGGCTTCGATGGCGGCGTTCATGGACAGCAAATTGGTCTGCGCCGCGATAGTGGCGATGATCTTGTTCGCCTCCTGCAAGGCTTTCGATTCCTTCACTATTTCCTGCACCTTGCCCCTACTCTCCTTCTGAATCACGGCGCAATCGGAGGCGGCGTCGTTGACGGTCTTGAACTGCTCCAGCATTTTCTCCATCATAACGCCGATGGATTTGATGTTCCCCACCATTTCTTCCACCACCGCAGACGCCCCGCTCATGCTGGAAGACTGCCTTGATATGGCGCTATCCAGGGACTCGATGTTTTTGGCTATCTCATGCACCGCCGCCGAGGATTCAGACACGCTGCGCAGTTGGTTTTGGGCTTTGGCGCGAACCTGCTCCACGCCTCCAGAAATCCGCGCAATGGAAACGGCCATATCCGCAGCGTTCTGTTCCAATTCAACGCCGGAGGATGAGAGTTTATTTTGATCCTCTTTGATCTCCCGCAGCCAATTCCCCATATTGTCGCAAAAACTATTGATCATTCCGGCGATGGTTCCCAACTCGTCGACCGAACAAATGGAAATCCGTTTGGTACGATCCTTTTTGGTGGAAGAAAGATTCTCAAGCTGATCGATAATGGAATCGAACAGCATCGCGGCGTTTTTTTTCACGGTGGAGGCCAGCAGAGCAAGCGAGAGGAAAAACAGCCCTATTAGAATGAAAGCCGTTCTCCAAGCCCGCGCATTCACCCCGGACAGGGATATTCCAGCCCCGTACATGGCAAGGAGAAGCATGGAACAGGCAAAAAACACAGAGAGCAGAGTCATCACCATCGGGATGATGAGCATCTTAAGCCCTTGCCGATTTTCCCGCAGATCCCGTGGGTAAGCGTTGAGTCCGCAGGAGATGAGGGTTTTTGAAACAAGACTGTCCGACAGCACATACACAAAAGCGCTGATCAGTACGCCCAGGGAGAGAGCTGCGAGAAAAAGAGGGGTCTTGATTTCCGCTTGTATCCCCGCTTTTTCCCCTTGGATAAAGATCGATCCCAGCAGAGACAACTCAAGGAGTACGCTCAAGGCGAGCATCCTTATCGGGGCGGAACCCAGCTTTTTCAGGGCGCGAGCATACTCCACCCCCTGAACCGCAAAACAATCCGGCTCAAAGAACGCGGCGCTCCGCCCCTGGAGAAACGCCGCCACAAGGATATACACGACTCCGGGAAGCCCTATCCTCAATAAAAGCTGTGTCCAGACGGACTGCGGGTTGCGGAACAGAAAAATGATCAGGAAATTCACCACTGCGGTAATGATGGCGCAGACAAAAATGATCAGAAAAAAGACAGAACTTTTTTTCACAATAAACCTCTTTTTATGGCGGCGGCTTTTGGTCGTGGGATAAGGCGTTCGCCGTCTTGGGGCGTATGCCATCTGAATTGCCCATACGTTCTTTAGCGTTTCCATGCAAGGAACTGCTGCGAGTCCTCTCTTGCCAGCGCAAAGCGCGGCGCGGCGAGAAATCATAGCGATTGCTCTTTCTTGCAGAATAGCCGTATATTGTGTATGATACCATAAGGAATGACGAGCGTCAAGCCCTTTCTAACAGGGCGAACGGCATGCCACGTCGTCTTCACCCGCTTGCAACCTGCGAAGCAGAACACAGGGTTGCGTCCCGTTAGCCTCCCGTTCATGCCGTTCGTGTTGCAAATTCATCAGAAATCCCGTATACTATTGGGAAGGGATAATCATGAGCGTAAACAAACACTACAAAGACAGCGTGTTTTCCCTCCTCTTCAGCGACCCGGACGCTATGTGGAACGTCAAAACGCGATAAACCTCAATATGGCGGTGAGAGCGCTGTTGTATATAACCCGTGTCTATGAGAAGATCATAGACGGCAAGTCGTTGTACCGCGCGAAGAGGATATGGCGAAGCGGAATGTGGAACTATTGGCGATGATAGAAACGGGATACGGCATGGAAGCGATAAGGGAGCGGCTTGTGGCGCAGAGCGGCGCAACGACAAGCGAGAATTCGCTCCGGGATTGACGCCATCCAACTTTCGTTTGCAAGCCTTTGTCGACATTGGAGCAAGTCCTTTTTATACTATGGTATACTATGATATGGTTGGAGGCGCCAGCGGCGCTTGCCGACGAGCGCCGCTGGCGCATATTGATTCTTTTCTTCATTATAATTTATAATAACGCCATACTAATACGAGGCTTTTCAAGACGCGGCCATAGACCGGCGGGCGCACATTCCACAGGGTGTTGCAAAAGACTCACGCAAGTATGCATATTTATATGAAGGAACACAGAGGCGCAATATGCGAGGCATAGAATACCGGGGGCTCACCAGAATAGAAGGACCCGTTGTCATCACCCAGCGCAGCCGCAACGTAGGCTTCAACGAAGTTGTCGCCGTGTATGACCGCGACGAAGGGCGCAGGCTGGGGCGCGTGGTGGATTTAAGCGACGAGTGGGCGGCGGTGCAGATATTCGGTTCAAACACCGGCTTGTCGGCGGACGACGCGCGAGTCGAATTCCTGGGCAAACCAATGGAAATGCGGGTTGGACCCGGGCTTTTGGGGCGGGTGTTCAATGGCTTGGGGGAGCCTATAGACGGCTACGGCGCCATTTTTTCGTCAACTTGCATTGATGTAAACGGACTTCCCATCAATCCCTACGCCCGCGTGTATCCACGGGACTTTATCCAGACCGGCGTTTCCGCTATAGACGGCATGAACACCCTTATCCGCGGACAGAAGTTGCCGATTTTTTCGGGCAACGGACTGCCTCACAACCGGCTCGCCGCCCAGATCGTGCGTCAGGCGAAAATTCTGAATGCGGATGAGTCTTTTGTCGTGGTCTTCTGCGCTATGGGCGTAAAATATGATGTGGCGCGGTTCTTCCTTGACGATTTTGAGAAATCCGGGGTGCTTTCCAACGTGGTGATCTTCCTCTCCCTGGCGGACGCGCCGAGCCTTGAGCGTCTGATAGCGCCCCGTTGCGCGCTCACCGCCGCCGAGTACCTCGCGTTTCAGGAGAACATGCACGTTCTGGTGGTGATGACCGACATGACGAACTACTGCGAGGCGTTGCGGGAGGTTTCCTCAATACGGGGCGAAGTGCCAAGCCGCAAGGGGTATCCCGGGTATTTGTATTCGGACCTGGCGAGCCTGTACGAACGCGCTGGAAAAATCACCGGGTCCACCGGTTCAATCACTCAAATCCCGATCCTCACCATGCCCAACGACGACATAAGCCATCCGATACCCGATCTTTCCGGGTACATCACCGAGGGACAAATCGTGCTTGACCGGGAACTGTTCCAGCGGGGCGTATATCCGCCGGTCGCCGGGCTTCCCAGCCTTTCCCGCCTTATGAAGGACGGCATCGGCCCCGGCATGACGAGAGAAGATCACAAGGATGTGGCGAGCCAGCTCTTCGCCGCCTACTCAAAGGTCAAACAGGTGCGCAACCTCGCTTCAATTATCGGCGAAGAGGAGTTGTCCGCAGGCGACAAGCAGTACCTGAAGTTCGGACAGAAGTTCGAGTCGGCGTTCCTGACCCAGGACGAGAACGAAAACCGCGACATCGGGCGTACGCTTGATTTGGGCTGGAAGGTTCTCACTGAGATACCGAGAGACGAATTGCTGCGCATAAAGAAAGAGCTTATTGAGAAGCATTTAGATCCGATTTTAGCGGAGAATGCGGGAACCAAGGGATAAAAGATGCCAGGAGAATCCATCGCGCCGACAAAAAGCAACTTGCTCAAGACAAAAGAACGGCTTGCGACCGCAGAGGAAGGGTATGATCTGCTTGAGCAGAAACGTGAAATCCTCGTGATGGAACTGATGCGAAAGGTTGAGGAAGTGAAGTTGCTTGAGCGCGATCTGGACGCGGCGGTGGAAAAAGCGTACCCCGCGCTCAAACGCATGTTAATAACTGTTGGGCGTGAACGCGCCGGCAGAATAGCCGGCGGCGTCAAATACAAATTTACCATACGGGAAAAGCGCGTTCAGATAGCGGGCATAAACCTGCCAGGACTTGAAGCGCAGACGCCTGACGCGGAATTAAAATATTCTCCTGAAAATTCATTTGCGGAATGTGATGAAACTGTGATACAATTCTTCAACCTGTTAAAGATTCTGACCAATCTCGCGGCGGTGAGGACTATTGCGTGGAGGCTTGCGCGGGAAGTCCGCAAGACTCAGCGCCGGGTGAACGCGCTTGAGAAAATGCTGATACCAACGGCGCGGGAAACTATGGCGTATATTGAAGCGTCGCTTGAGGAGCGAGAGCGGGACAGTTTCTTTACCAGCAAACTCTTAAAGAAGAAGACCGGAAAGAAATGAAACCATTATTTTCTAATATTCTAGTCGCAGTTTCGGGTTCCAACGCATCAATTATGGCGGCGAAATACGCCATTGTTATGGCTAAGATGTACCGTTGCAAGTTGAGCGCTGTGTACGTGGTTGATACGGCGACTATCAAGCAGCTTACGCTGAGCAAGATTTTCGTGCAACAGGAAAGCCTTGAATACGAACAAAGCCTTGAAGCGAATGGCATGCGTTATCTTGGATTTGTTGAAGAGCTGGCGCGATCCAAAGGCTTAAAAATAGAACGCGATCTCCGCAAAGGCGCGGTGTCTACGGAGATTCTCTATGCTGCGGACGAAAAGAAAGCCGATCTCATCATTTTGGGCGGTTGGGAAAAAAACCGGATCGCGCGCGACATCATTGGGCATGCCCATCATCAAATCATGGAAAACGCAAAATGCTCGGTGTTGCTGGTCAAAGAACCGGATATAGACGTGATATTCAAACAGTTGTGATAGGGGCGCGTGGCAAGCGGATCAGGCGGCGATTGAGCGTTGAAGAGCGGAGCGTACGGTTGCCGGTTCCGTCGGTCGCCGCGCTTTCACACTCCACCCTTCAACTTCCATAATAATGCGCTTACGCGCACACTGACACGCCGTTTACGCCTGTCCCGCAGAGCCAAGCACGTTCGCGTTTTTGTGCGCGTACATCTTTTTAAGCTCATCGCGGGCGGGTCCAAGGTACTTGCGGGGATCGAACTCTTCCGGTTTTTCGGCAAACACTTTGCGGATCAGGGCGGTCATGGCAAGGCGTCCGTCGCTGTCGATGTTGATCTTGCAGACCGCGCTCTTTGCGGCTTTGCGAAGCTGCTCTTCGGGAATGCCGACCGAGTCGGCGAGTTTCCCGCCGTATCGCTCAATTATCTTCACATATTCAACCGGGACCGATGAAGAGCCGTGCAGAACAATGGGGAAGCCGGGCAGTTTCTTTTCGATTTCCTCAAGAATGTCAAAGCGAAGCGGCGGCGGAACAAGAACGCCGTCCGGCGTACGGGTGCATTGCTCCGGCTTGAATTTGGCGCGTCCGTGGCTCGTGCCGATGGAAATCGCCAGCGAGTCAACGCCGGTCTTTTTCACAAAGTCTTCCACTTCGGAAGGCTGGGTGTAGTGGCTGTGTTCGGCGACAACATCGTCTTCAACGCCGGCAAGCACGCCGAGTTCGCCTTCTACGGTAATGTAGTCTTTACGGGAGTGGGCGTACTCCACGACTTTCCGGGTCAAGGCTACGTTTTCATCATAGGGCTTGCTTGAACCGTCGATCATCACGCTGGAAAACCCCGTTTCAATGCAATCCACGCACAGTTCAAAGGTGTCTCCATGATCCAGATGCAACACGATTGGAATGTCATAGCCCAATTCGTGGGCGTATTCCACCGCGCCTTTCGCCATATTCTTCAATAGATTCTGGTTCGCGTATTTGCGCGCGCCGGAAGAAACCTGCAAAATAACCGGTGATTTTGTTTCCACACAGGCCTGAATAATAGCCTGCAATTGCTCCATATTGTTGAAGTTATACGCGGGGATAGCATAGCCTCCCTTCACGGCTTTCTCAAACATAGCCTTCGTGTTGACAAGGCCAAGCTCTTTATAACTAGTCATAAGCGCTCCTTTATAGTAGTATTCTTTATGACGCTTTATATATAGTAGTTTTATAACGCGTCACATCTTATTTTATATAACTTGATCCAAGTTGTCTATAGGTATATGGCGAAGTTGCGTAAAACTCCAAAAAAAACCGTCGTTGCGGGCGTTGTCGCCGCTCTCGCGCTTTTCATTATGGGGGCGGTCTTTTACAACCGCCAGCCGGTTCTGATAGTGTCCGACAGCCGGTTCAACGCGATCTACGGAAAACAAAGGCTGCTTGCCGCAAGCCTCATGACGCAGGCGCGGCTGTTCCGTCCTGTCAAACAGGCGCTTATTGGGGGAGACGCCGGCGCGGATCTGGTGAGCCTCGCGGCGCAATCAGCGGCAAAAGCGCCATATTGCGCGTTGTTTCCCTACCGCTACATCGAGGGCGCTGTGTATTATGCGAAAGAGACGCCTCATATACCCGTCGCCGTGCTTGGCGGCGCGGGTCAAAAAGCGCCGCCGGACGAGGTGATCTTCATCACAACCGACGTGGACGCCGATCTGTACCGCGCCGGAAGATGCGCCGCGATCCTCGCCCAATATATGGCGGACGCAACGGCGGAAACAAAAAACGGCGTCATAGTCCTGCAAAGGCAAACGCTTGCCGGAGACCAAAGGCAGATCTTCCTGCAAGGAGCGCGAGATGAGGGTTTCGCCGGAACACCCACATATCTCACGCCCGCCAACGCGTACCGGGCGAGCGAAGAAATCGCCGCGGTTGTCATGTTGGGAAACAACGCCGATTTTCTTGAGCAGAACGGGGAGGCGCCGGTGATCCTCTTTTCATGGCTGGATCCCGGCGCCACCTCTTCATGGGTGAAAATGATCTTCGACGACTCGCTCTGGGCGCTGGCGATTCCGGCTGTCGAACTGGCGAGAAAAGGAGAAAGCGGCGCGTTGCCGTCCAAGCCGCGCCTGCTGAACAGCCACATAGAATCACGGGAGCTTCGCCGGCTGCTCAAAGAAGCGGCGCGATAACACAGAGGCGGGCGTGTACAAAATTTGAGAAAAAGCAAAGAAAATCTTCAAAAAAAGTCTTTAATGGATTTGACAAATATTCCGTCAAGTACTATAATGATAGTTGACTTTGTTTTTTATGGTCTAAACAGAACAATCAACAAAAGGAGTATCTGATGAAACATGACAGTATAAGGGTTGTGTGCCTTATTCTTATGGCATGTATAGCAACAGCATCGGGCTTTACTGATGAAGCCGTCCATTCTTTTGAAACCATCATGTTGGAGACTTTTGATCACAACGATCAGTCTCAATATGATTGGAAAGTGGAGGGAAGCAAATTCATCACAAAGACCGGTTCTGTAACGTATCCTCGCGTGGCCTATGCCAATGAGTATCCGTCATCGCTTTTTCTGTCCAAGGACGGAAAAGATGGAAGTGGCAATACTCTTAACAGCTTAGGCATCAATGGAGCTTTTGATCGCAATGGGTATAATTGGATAGATGTGTATCCAGTGCTCATAGAGGATGATCCGTCAATCGGCAAACAGGCGGGCGATCTCGCGGAGATTCCCATTCGGGGCAAAACCAGTTCCATAAGCCTGTGGGTGTGGGGCGCGAATCTTGATTATTCCGTAGATGTGTATGTCAAGGATTATCAAGGCATTGTATACCGTCTGAAGTTGGGCGACCTCAACTACACGGGATGGAGGAAATTGACGGCGAGAGTGTCTGCCAATATACCTCAATCCCACAAATCGGCGCCGTATCTTCGCCCCATACGATTGATTAAGTTCCGCCTCTGGACAAAACCGCATGAGCAGGTGAATGACTTCTATGTGTACTTTGATCAGCTTACGGCTCTTACGGATGTGTATGAACTCATTTATGATGGAAGCGCGGTTGAAAACTCGGCGAAGAGAACTGACATCTGGGGCAGTGATGATAATGGAGGATCTGGTCAATGAAAAAGCTATTTTTTGGTATAGTATGTCTATTGGCTGGCGGGTTTTTGTTTGCCCAGTCCGTCGATAATATAGACGCCGCAAGCCTTGGCGCAGAGAACAGCGCACAGCAGTTTTTAAAAGAGATTTCTATCGATAAATTTGAATTGGAAGGATTTTGGCGTTCAGAAATGTCAATCGATCAGGGAGTGACATTGTCGCGGCTGCGCGAGGGCTCCCCGGAAGGGAAAGAGCCTATTGAAGACGAACAAAACCTCTCCACTTCTGATATGTATATTTTAGGCACCAGGGTTGATTTCTATCACCGGGGTCCTGCAACTATCAAAATTTTTGCGGAACATCCCATTCAGGTTGAAGGAATAGCCAAGACTATATCAGTATGGGCCGCCGGAAGAAATTTCAACCATGAGTTGTACGTTGTCATTCAGGACTACAGTGGCAGGCAGTACAATCTGAGAATGGGTTTGTTGAATTTTCAAGGGTGGCAACAGCTTTCTGTCGCTATTCCCGCGCAGGGAGATGACAAGTCCATCGGCGGCATTAAGCAACAGGATTACCACTATAGCAACGAAACGGGCATTAAGATTGTAGGGTTTGAAATCCGTTGCGATCCACTGGAAACCTACGGCACGTATTACTTGTATCTTGATGATCTTCGGGTTGTAACAGATCTCTTCCTTGAAAACAACCGCGATTCTGACGATGTAGCGGACGGTTGGTAAAATTATGTATTCCAGAAAGGCAACGCAAGGGCGTTGCCTTTTTTGTATGTGGTTATCATAGTATTCCTATATACTTTTATGGTATTGCATATTTTCCCTTACTATGGTATACTGATGTTGTTCTAAAATGCGCAGAGCGACAGTTTTTGGAACAGAATCTACTAATGAAACATAAGGAGTAGCTTATGAGAAACAAATTAATTTCGGTTAAAACCGTGGTTGCGATTGGCATCGGTTCCGCTATTATGTTTGTCCTGATGCGTTTTGTAGCGCTTCCATCAGGCGTTCCCAACACCAATTTGAATCTATCGCCAGCAATAGTCGCAGTGTTTGCCGCTGTGTTTGGACCTATCGCCGGTTTGTTCGTCGGCTTCATAGGGCATACTTTAACCGATCTGACATGGGGAAGCCCGTGGTGGAGTTGGATCATCGCGGACGCGCTTTTCGGACTCCTGATCGGCGTCTTTTGGAGACTCTACAAAGTTAACGAAGGTAAATTCGGGGTTCTCCAAGTTCTCATATTTAATGTGGTTCAGATACTGGCGAATGCCATCGCATGGGTTGTCGTCGCGCCGGCGCTGGACATTTTGATTTACCAGGAGCCTCAAGATAAAGTGTTCCTGCAAGGAGCGGTCGCCGGCGCTCTGAATGCGATTGTGGTATTGATACTCGGCGTCGTTCTGCTTTTAGGGTATTCACAAACACGGGTAAAAGCGGGAAGCCTGAAACAAGGCGGAGAGTACAGGGCGTCAAAAAAGTAGGTTTTCTGAGTGGATGAAACGGCGCTGACTTTTAACAATTTTACTTTTACGTACAAAGCTCAGACAGCGCCGAGCCTTTGTAATATCAATTTAACCATCCGCAAAGGCGAAAAAACGCTTATACTGGGACATTCGGGTTCTGGAAAAAGTACGTTGGCTTATTGTATAAACGGTCTTATACCGCATGCTTTTGACGGCGTTTCAAGCGGGTCGCTTTCCATTCTGGGAGAAGACGCTGGAAAACTCAATATTTTCTCTTTGTCAAAGAAAGTTGGAACCGTATTACAGGACACGGATGGTCAGTTTGTGGGTTTGAGCGCGGCGGAAGACATCGCTTTTGCCGCTGAGAATGACTGCCTGCCCGTCGACGAGATGCATACTCTCGTGTTTGAGATGGCAAAACTCGTCAATATGGAAAATCATCTCAAAAAATCTCCGCAAAACCTTTCCGGCGGACAGAAGCAACGAGTTTCAATAGCGGGCGTTCTCATTGATCAAGTGGAAATTCTCCTGTTCGATGAGCCGCTCGCCAATCTTGATCCGGCGGCGGGCAAGCAAACCATTGAACTCATAGACGAGTTGCACAAGCGGACGAACAAAACCATCATCATCATTGAGCATAGGCTGGAAGACGCGCTTCATCGCACCGTCGACCGTATCGTAGCGCTGGAAAAAGGGCGCGTCATCGCGGATATGAAGCCGGAAACCCTGCTTGCGTCAACAGTCTTGCGGAATGCAGGCATGAGAGAACCGCTCTACATAAGCGCCTTGCGGTACGCGGGCGTTGCGATAACTAGGACATGCAAGCCGGCAAGCGTCAATTCCATTGAATTTGATCCCATTGCCCTGCAAAAATGGGATCACAGTTTGGATGAAAAACCATCTGCGGAAAAAGCGCCGTTTCTTCTTGAAATCAACCGTCTTTCTTTCCGCTATGGATCGCCGGAAGAATCGCCGGATCACGGCGGCTTGGTATTGGACGACGTGTCTTTTTCTATTGAAAAAGGCGTCATAGCGGCGCTTGCGGGAAAAAACGGCGCGGGAAAATCGACGCTGGCAAAACTTATTTGTGGATTCGACATGCCGTTGTCAGGAAACGTCTTCTTTGACGGCGTCGACCTTTCAGCCTTGTCCATAAAGGAGCGATCCGAGCGCATCGGCTATGTTATGCAGAATCCCAATCAGATGATTTCATTTCCACTGATTTTCGATGAGGTTGCGTTCGGTTTGCGCAACCGGGGAATGCCGGAGAACGAGGTTAAAGACAGGGTTGAACAGACATTGGACATCTGCGGACTGTACCCTTTCAAGGCGTGGCCCATCCGCGCTTTGAGCTTTGGTCAGAAGAAGCGGCTTACCATCGCGTCTATTTTGGCGCTGGGTCCGTCGATGCTCATATTGGATGAGCCGACAGCCGGACAGGATTTCCGCAACTATTCGCGGATCATGGAATTTGTCAAAAAGCTGAACACGGAACAGGGCGTCACCCTGTTGATGATCACCCATGACATGCACCTTATGCTGGAATACACAAGCCAAGCCATTGTCATTGCGGACGGCAAACTCATCGCTGATGATGAGCCTGCGGTCGTTTTGAGCGATGGGGTGAAAACGAAAAAGGCGAGTCTTAAACGGACTTCGCTCTACGATCTTGCAGTGCGAGCGCACATTGCGGATGCTGAAGGTTTTGTAAGGAAATTCATCGCCTATGAACAACATCATGCTCGCCTACCTTGAGCGCCAGTCTCCCATTCACCGGCTTTCCGGCGCGACAAAACTCATCGTGTTTTTGCTGTGGTCAATCGTCATCATGGTCGGCTATGACGCGAGGATCATGGCGGGACTAAGCGTTATAGGCGCCGTCTTGTTCATCGTTTCAGGAACCAAGTTGCGCGAAGTGTCGTTTATCTTCAAGATGCTTGTCTTTTTTATGATCCTAAATATTATCGCCATCTACATTTTCGCCCCGGAACAGGGCGTCCTCATTTACCAGACGCGGCATGCGCTTATCGAAGGATCGGGACGGTGGACTCTCACCGCAGAAGAACTGTTCTACGAGGTCAACATAGTCCTAAAATACGTCTGCATCGTTCCGGTCGCCATCCTGCTTATCGTAACCACACATCCAAGCGAATTCGCCGCATCCCTTAACCGCATCGGCGTGAGCTACAGCATAGCCTACGCGGTGAGTCTCACCCTCCGGTACATACCCGATGTACAGCGGGATTACCAAACTATAGCCCAGTCTCAACAGGCGCGGGGACTGGAGCTTTCCAAAAAAGCGTCCCCTCTAAAACGGCTCAAAGGCGCCGCGGCCATTCTCCTGCCCCTCATTTTCTCGTCGCTGGATCGCATTGACGTGATAAGTCAGGCTATGGAACTGCGCGGATTCGGCAAGCACAAAAAGCGCGCGTGGTATTCCTACCGCCCTTTCACCAAAGCCGACGCGCTGACGCTGGCTGTTTCGGGGCTGTTTTTCATTGGCGCGGTGTGGTTTATTTTTAGAGACGGCGACCGTTTCTGGAATCCGTTTGTCTAACGGCGTCTGCGGCTACACTCCCATACAGGTTCCCACGGCAACAGCCGTGTCGATCATGTAATGATCTCGCGGCACAGTCTTGATCTTTTCAGCCGGAACGCTTATATCCACCGATGTTATCGCGTCATTTGTATAGGACGCCATCCTGCCGTACTGCCCTTCGGCGAGCAGGTCTGCGGCGGCCGTGCCGAGGCTCGTCGCAAGCACACGATCCGAGGCGCTTGGAATTCCGCCGCGCTGCACATAGCCAAGTACTGTAGGGCGGGTTTCCATACCGGTTTCCTTTTCAATCTCCTGAGCGACGCGGTAGCCTATAGACACTATATGCGTCTTTTCACGGAATCTCTTCCGTTCTTTCTTTTCCATGCCGGCTTCTTGCCTGGACATGGCGCCTTCCGCGACAACGACGATTGAAAAGCCCTTGCCCTGATCCCGCCGTTGCCTTAAAAACGCTCCGATAGCTTTTATATCATAGGGAATTTCGGGAATAAGAATAATATCACCGCCGCCCGCCACGCCCGCATACAGGGACAGCCATCCTGTTTTGTGTCCCATGAGTTCAATAACCATCACCCGGCTGTGGCTTACCGCAGTGGTATGCAAGCGGTCGATGGCTTCGGTCGCAATGGAGAGCGCGGAATGGAAGCCGAACGCCCGATCCGTTCCCTGAATGTCATTGTCAATGGTTTTTGGCAACCCGATGATGTTAAGCCCTTCTTGCGCCAGACGATAGCCGGTGTTGTGGGTGCCGTTGCCTCCGAGAACCACAAGGCAATCCAGGTTGAGCTTATGGTAATGCTCCTTGATCGCCGCAACCTTGTCTCCAACTATCTCGTAATCGCCGCCATCCTGCTTAAACGGCTTCTCACGGCTCGCGCCAAGAATCGTGCCGCCCCGCGTGATGACGCCCCAGAAATCTTCCGGGCGCAAAAACCGGTAATTGCCGACTATAAGCCCCCGGTACCCGTTGGCAAAACCAACGATGCTCATACCGTATCGATCATACGCGGCGCGGCACACGCCGCGTATAGCCGCGTTAAGCCCAGGACAATCGCCGCCAGAGGTCAATATGCCGAATGTTCTTGTGTGACTTTGCGCGAATTTCGCCATGAAGGTATAATAACAGGATACATCTCTTTGTGCAAGCAAGAAAAGTCGTTTTCAAAAGAGCGCTACCAAGCGCGCCTCCAATGAAGAGCCGCCCTATTCTCTCAGATAAGCTGATCCAAAGGCAGTCATGGCATACTTAGAAAGAGAGGCGTCTTTTCGCTGCAAAAAAACTACAAAAAATTTGCGCGTAAAAGGCGAGGTCTTATTGAAGCTCCCGCAACATGTCCGTATAGTACCGCGTCTCAACCTTGTCTTCCCCGACGCCGGTTTTGCCGAGACATGCCAGAAGACGACCGCGCGCGGCGGACACGCTTTTCTCATCGTCACTTTCGGAAAGGATTTCAAGCTCAATAAACCAGCCAAGTCCCGCGACTTCGGACAATTCTATGGCGACCGGCGGGTGATCTTCTTCAAACAGCCACATCCAGCCAGTTTTACGCTTGCATACGCCCGGGCGCAACCCAAAAGTGGCGAGCAACTCTTCAAACGGCCTTTCATTGTCGTCTTCTGATATGGAGAACTCCCTTTCATTGTTGACTTCAATGCAATCGCGCATTTCTTTTGTTTTATAGGTCGCCATTATCCGCTCAACGCGCTGTGAAACGCCGGAACCGCTTTCGATATAATCCGTTTCCCTCCTGATCCGTATGCCGGACGCGGGAAGCGCGGAGTTATGTTCATGCGGACGCCAATATGCATCCTTCTTGTCAAACGCCTTGATGTAACGGGCAAACGAAGAGACAACGGCTTTTGTCTTGTACGGATCGTCAACCCGCGCTTTCAATTCAATTTCCACCATATTGATTCCACCACACCGGTATTCGCTATTTGACAATTTTTCATTTTTTTTATATTATTATAGAAGCATCATAGGGTGACGCTGGACCAACGTCCGTCCCGCTGTAAAGAGTCGGTTTATTATAGGTGAAAAGGAAAAAAATTGCAACGGCAGTTTAAATTCGCACAGGCTGTTTTTCTCTCTCTTTTTCTGTTTTTTTTTGTAACAAACGCCTTTGGAGAAGATATTCATACAGTCAAAAATAATGAAACGGTTTACTCTATAGCGATATCCTATGGGGTGAGCATAGACGCGCTTATGAAGCTGAACAATATCACGGATCCCAAAAAGCTGCGTGTTGGACAGAAACTCAAAATACCAGAGAAACTGGCGGTCGGCGGTCAGGGGCAAAGCGGGGCGGCGTACAGAGAATACACTGTGATCAAGGGGGACACGCTGTTTGCCATTGCGCAAAAGAACAACATCACTGTGGCGACCCTCCGCGCCGCAAATGGGTTTTCCGAATCGCGTGTATTAAAGGCGGGTGACATTTTGAAAATTCCTCTTGCGGGAACGGCGCAGGCAAATCCGGCGGAAAAGCCGCCCGCTGTTTCACAAAGCGCCGCGCCGTCCCAGCCGCCGCAGGCATCGGGACGGAATGGCGCGGGACACTTGCCAAAATACGGCGGCGTCACATGGCCCGTCGAGGTGAGGGCTATCGCAAAGGCGGACGGCAAACTTGAAGGCGGTGTGATCGTTACGAGTTATGCGTCGGAGCCGGTGAGAAGCCTTGCCGTCGGCATTGTGAAAGCCGCCGGACCCTATTTCAATTTCAGGAATGTCGTTGTTGTGGAGTCGAAACAGGGGTACCTTTACACCTACGGCGGCTGTGAACGCCTCTCGGTGAAGATGGGAGATCGGGTGGGAGCGGGAACCGAACTCGGCAGATTGGATACAGGCAAGGATCCGCAACTGTTGCTCTTGGTGACAAAAGACAATAAGCCGGTGAATCCTCAAACCGCTCCACGAGATTAAGCCCTTGCAACTGAGCCTGTTCCAATTTTGGGATAGGTTTGGGGGAAAGCGGTCAAAAGCCCGCTTTTCTACTTAAATCTTTAGATAGGATGGTGTTATGACAAGCAGAAAACTGTTTCTTGTATGTTTTTTGACGCAGTTTATTTCTTTCGTTGCGGTTTCGCAGGAAATTATCACCGCTGAACGGTATCTTGAAATGGTGTCCGAAAAATACGCCAATATGCGCGATTTCGAGGCGAATCTCATTATACAATCAAGCGGATCAACCATGACGGGAACCGTAAGCTACCTTGTTCCATACTTCTTGCGCATAGACTTCACGGCTCCCGCAGAACAGGTGATCGTGTTCAATGGGGAAATGCTTACCTTATACCTGCCCGATTACCGCGCAACCTTAACGCAAGAAGTAAGTTCAGGGCGTTCTTCGGCGTCTGGGCAAGGGCTTCGTATTCTCAGGCGGAATTATACGCCGTCATACGTAACGGGTCCCGCGCCGGTACTGCTTGAGGGAACCGCCGAATCCGTCGTGCAATTAAAACTGGTTAGGCGTTCCGGTTCGGAGAGTTTTCGGGAGATCATCGTGAGCGTCAATCCTGACACCAAACTCATACGGCGTATGGATGGCGTCACTCTTGCTGGCGGACTAGTGCGTTTTGATTTTTCAGCCATAAAGATCAATGAAGGCATTCCCGAACAGCGTTTCAATTACGATTCCCCGGCATCCTCGAATGTGTACAATAATTTCTTGTTTAGAGATGCGAACTAAACGGAGGGCGCAATGGAATATCTGGGGAATAAATTAAAAAACGCTCGTGAGCATAAAAAAGAATCGTACGAGGATGTGAGCCTTAAAACCAATGTGGCGGTTCGCTACCTAAAAGCTATGGAAGAAGATGATTTCTCCGTTTTTCCGGGAGAAGTGTACACCATCGGTTTTTTGAAAAGTTACGGCTCCTACCTCGGGTTAAACGTCGATAATTTGATCGCCTTGTACCGGTCTATGAAACTACAGGAACAGCCAACGCCCGTCGATCAACTCGTGGTTGTGCCGCGGGAATTCCCCGTAAAAACAGTCGTTCAAATATTAGCGGCCATTATGATTGTCGCAGCCATTGGAGGAGGCGTGTACTTCGCGCTTCATCTGCCTAAGAGATCTCCGGTGGAACATAAGATCCGCGCGACAAAAGAATATGTTATGAATGAAAATCCTGAGGAAAAGCGGCTGTTCTTGGGGGATTCCTTTGTTGTACGATATAATGAGACCAATTACCAGTTCATGCTGATGAATATAGGAGAGTCCTTGACCATTGACTCTCCTATTGGCGATATTCGCCTTGATTTGGGACAAGAGGCAATAGTAGATATGAATGACGACGGATTCAACGAGTTGAAAATCATCGCCGCAGACTTTGTGAAGAACCATCCAGACACCGGCGCGCGCTTGCATTTCGACCTTGAAGCCTCTTTGCCGCCATCCCGGACAGCTAACATCGAAACCCCGGCAATCACAACGGCCGTCGCAAGCGACTTAACCACTCCCGCAATCGTTATCATTTCTTCTCCCACACCGTATCCATTCACCTTGCAAGCGGCGTTTCAAGGCTTCTGCCTCTTCCGGTGGGAAATCCTCGCGGAACGGGACAGGCAGGGGCGCAATGAGCAGTACTTTGAGCGAGGCGGCGAACTCAGCATTCAGGCGCAAAACGGCGTTCGTATCGGCGCATCTAATGCGTCCACCGTCAAAATTCAGATTATCAGTGGCGGCAGAAACGTGCCTGTTGAGTTGGGCGGCGCCGGCGAGGTGGTAATCACTGAAATCCACTGGATACGAGACGAGAGCAACCGCTACCAGCTCGTGCTGTCACGGCTTGAGTAGGAGGCTTCAAACGCGAAGAGCGGCGGAGACTGCGGGGACTGCGGAGGCCGAATGAAATACTTTATCGATCCATTCGGTTGCGTTAAAAATCAGGTGGATGCGGAAACAATGATGGCGTTCCTGAACAAAGAGGGCTGGGTTTCCACAGACGCCGAACAAGCGGATGTCATCATAATCAACTCGTGTGGATTCATAGAAAGCGCAAAACGAGAATCCATCAATGCGGTGATGGCGTGGCGTAGCGCGTACCCACGCAAAAAAATCATCCTTGCCGGTTGCTTGAGCCAACGGTACGCCGCCGAACTTGAAGAATCACTCACCGAAGCCACTGTGATATTCGGCGACAAAGACATCTCGAACATCGGCGCGGCGTCCGCCGCCGCGTTGCGCGGGGAGCGGTATGAACATTCAGCCGCCAGCGCTCGCAACGCCGTAGGCGGCGCAAGCGCCGTTGATGAAATCGAAAGCGCTTTGCCGGAAAGACCCTTGCTCTCCCTGCCCGGATCCGCCTATGTGAAAATCAGCGAAGGTTGCGACAACCATTGCGCGTTTTGCTCCATTCCGCTTATACGCGGCGGCTTGAGAAGCAGGACAATCACGGCAATTATTGGAGAATGTACGGCGCTCCTCAAACGCGGCGTCAAAGAACTCTGCCTCATCGGGCAGGATATAGGCTCTTTCGGCATGGACAGGGGCGGGCAGGAACTGCCGGATCTGCTTGCGGCTCTTTCCACTCTACAGGGCGATTTTTGGGTGCGGCTGCTCTACATTCATCCGAATCACTTCCCCATGCAAATCCTCGCCCTCATGTGCGACGACAAACGGTTTCTGCCCTATTTTGATCTCCCTTTCCAGCATGGAGCCGCCGGGGTTCTCAAAAGAATGAACCGCCGACAAAGCGCGGACGACTACCTCGCCCTGCTTGATCACATCCGCGCCGCGTTGCCGGACGCGGTCATCCGCTCCACCTTCCTGCTCGGTTTTCCAGGCGAAACCGAAGAGGATATGGGCGAGCTTTTTGAGTTTCAGGAGAAAAGCGCGCTGGACTGGCTTGGGTGCTTCACCTATTCACGGGAGGAGAATACGCCGGCGTATTCGCTCAAGAACCGCGTTCCCCAAAAAACCGCGCTGGCGCGGAAACAACAGGTGGAGGAAAAACAAGCCGCGATTACCAAACGGCGAATGGAGCGTTTCATAGGCCGTGTTTTTGATGTTCTTGTTGAGGAGAAGATTCAGGGCGAGGAGTTGTACCTCGGCAGGCTTTTCTGCCACGCGCCGGAAGTGGACGGTTCTGCGGTCATCTCTTCGGACGCTGTTTTGGAGCCGGGATATTTTATCCGGGGCAAAGCGTTCGCTCGCGCCGGATTTGACTTGGAAATCGCGCCGGTACGCTAGAAAATCTACAAATCGTAAAAAAACGTGCAAATTATATTGAAAATAGTTGCGATATGCGTTATAGTACTTCTTAATGAATATGTCTATGGCACGCTTCAAAATGATTAAAAGCGCGGATGGCGGACGCATCAATATACGCCAGCGCATTCTCGCGCATTTCCCGCGCTTTCCGCTTGCGGCGCAGTCCTTGACGGTGATCCCCCCCCCCCCCCCGCAGTCGGCAACAGGTAAAAGACAAGCTTTTTTTCAAGGCGACAATTATTCTCAAATCAGCCAAAATAGGGCGATGCGTTTCCGGCGCGATTCTTCTTTACGCGACGCGCCGTCTAAAAATCGCGCAAGCGCACATATCTCATCTTCCAGCGCGCACATGCGCATAGCGTACGCCATGCGCGGCGCTTTCTTCTCGGCTTTAAGCCCCGGACATCAAACCCAGGTGTCCAGCCTCCACACGTTGTGTGGGTACAGTCTGAGTCCGGGCTCTTTAGTATATCTGAAATCTATAGGAGGTTTCAAGTATGAAAATGTTTTATAAACTTGTTTTTGTCGCATTGCTGGCGGCCACCCTTGCGCTCGCCGGATGCGACAACGATCTGAACGCCACCGTGAATTTCCCGGCGATAAAGGCGCCTGATGTAACGGCGACCGCCATAACAGACGGAGTGAAGCTGGAATGGAGCACGGACATTGACGCGGAAGGCTATACTGTCTTCCGCAGGGAAGGTAACGGCGAGGATATTTCAATTGCGTACTCGGGTCAGAATGGTGGCATACATACGGATCCGTCGACTGGCAAATACTATGTTAGGGACTTGCAAAACCTTTCTCTCTCTAGCGTGAAAGCGGGAGTCACGTACACGTATACGGTAAAAGCTGCCCCGGTTAGCTTCCATAAAGAGAGCGCTCAAAAAGAAGTTACGGTTACCACCGGAACGCCGTTCCTTGCAAGGGGAGCCGAACTTGACCCGCCGGCAGCGGTGGCGATTGAACTGCTTCCTGAGTCAAACATCATAAAGGTGACGGTCACCCCGGGCGCACATGGAGATGTGGCAGATGGATACTGGGTGTCGATTCGCAGAGACGACAGCTACATGGGTGGAGCATGGATTGACTATCTGCAAACAACCGGTGAGTATGCGTGGCCGCTTACTCAGCAGAGCAGCGGAACCTATACGGCGTGGGCGCAGACAGGGGGGAATGACGATTTTAATCCTTTCTACACGGCCAGCAAGCTAATAAGCGCCGAGGAAAAATTTGAATCGCTGTTTGGAACCAATTTTAGTTTAAATCTACAGGTAGACGACCCTGTAGTGGGAGAGGGCGCGAACGCCTCAACCGCCATATACTATAGCGCGTCTATTTCCCTAAACAACCTCAAACCGGGCGTCGCGTACAGCGTTGAACGCGCTCCGGCGAATAAACAGCGCTACGCGACAGGCGATTATGCGGCTGTCACTTTGTCGAAACCGGCGGACAACGGTTATATAGCGGCAACAGCTGGTGATCTGACTACTGACCACCTCGGCAACTTGAAGGTTTCTCTTTATGACCGGACGTTGCCCGCAGAAACCGGTTACTACGTCTACCGCGTTAAAGCGGTAAAAGGCGATGCAACCCAGTACAAATCGAAGGACGGCTATTTTCTTTCCGTTGATCCCCAAGAAATTGCTGCTCAGACCATACGCATAAGTGTCGGCGCTAAAAACACCGCTACCGCCGGCGTAACGAATTACGCGGTTACTCCGTCCATATACTACAAGAATATCCTTCCAAGCGACGGCAAGCTCGTCATTTACTGGGTGAAGGGCAACAGCTACGACAATAGCTATCAATCCGGCAAATACAACGATAAGATTGAGTTCACCAAAGCCGAATTGGAAGCCGCAACGGTGACGCCAAAAACTATTTCCGTACCGGACGCGGCGACGAGTGACTTGACTTACTACAGTGTCTATGCCCAGGCGTATGTGGAGTTTGCTGACGGAGTGAGAAAAAACATCTCTAACTGGAACTATGGGGGTGGACTTTCTAATACTAATAGTTATACTGACAGTAATAATAACTATATCCGCTACGCCCAGTTTGTTTACTAACACCTGTCCCGTTCCAGACACTGGACATTTGGGGCGGCTAAATTAGTAGTGTCAGAAAGTTAAAAACAACACAGGCGGTTCCAGAATGGCATTTTGGAACCGCCTTTTTATTTATAGAAGGGAAAAAGCGCCTTTCCGGTATGCCAGAAAACACAAAAAGCATTTGAAAACATGTCCAAAATTATTACCGTTTCAGACGGTATATGCTCACGCATTTCTTGCGCCTCGTCCGCCGTTTCGCACATTCCGTGTTTCCGTCACTACCCCGCAGGCGCAATCTACAGCAGGTAAAAGACAGGCGCTGTTTCGTCAATAATCCTAAAGCGTCTGCAAGCCAAATTTTATAGGTCCGCCGCCGCCGGCAAGCGGACCCGCGCTCTAGATAATGTCTACAATGATGTCGCCGCCCCACCACGCCCGCTTCTTTTCACGGGGAGCGGGATAGGTGTAAACGCTGTGCTTAAGTCCCATACGGACATAAGTTTCCAGCATCATAAGGGCGGCTTGGGCGGCCTCAATGACAACCACATCGTAGCCTTCGATTTTCAAGCCCTCTTCGACGCGCTCTTTTACGCCGACCATTGCCGTACAGCCAAGGACTATCATTTCCACATGGTCTTCGTCTATGGCTTTGACGCTTTCCTTGATGAGAGCGGCGGCCAATTTTTCAATGTCTTCAAGACTTAAAACCGGAATATTCACATACCGGATGGACGATATACGGTTCTGCAAGCTCTCCCGGTCTACGACTTCCCGAATGAGGGGGACCACTTCGGGCAACACGCTGACAATCCCTATACGGTCGGCTACGCCCAGCGCGTAGAAAATCGCCGGTTCAAAACCGCCGAAAACGGGGATATTGACAAGCTCGCGCGCCGCTCTGACCCCCGGTTCGCCGAAACAGTCGATAAAAACCGCGTCAAAGCCGTCTTTTTCCGCTTTTTTGGTCAGGAAAAGCACTTCGGGAACTGCTAAAGCCTCGTCATACTCGCCTTCGATACTTGCCGGACCGTGTCTTATATTCTTTGACACCACTTCTGTGGTAGGAAGCAGGTCTTTAGTGACATATTTCTGCATTTCATCCGTCCAAATGTCAGAAATAATCGGGATAATGTTCAAAATTTTCATGTTGATTCCTTGTTTTGGGGAAACCGCCCCTAAAAATTTAAATGGTCAGACAGCAAGTCTAACCGCGCGTCCATCTCCCTGAACAGTCCAGGAAATCTCTAAAAGCCGTACATTTACCTGTTCCACAGCCACGACGGTCTGCGCAAAAACTAACCGAAGGCGCTTGACAAAAAATTCAAGCCAATGATATATTCAACATAACCTATCAGTATACTAATAGTAACATGATTTTTAGACGTATGCAAGTAGGAAAACAAATTGTTAAGGAGTTTTTTATGGCGGATGCGGTATCGGGATTTAAAATCCCGCCGGAACAACGGCAGAGCTGGTGGAGCATCGCCTCCATCTGGATTGGGAGCATGATTTGTATACCTGCCCTCATGGTTGGCGGGTATCTGGCGCAGGGCTTTTCCTTCGGCTCTATCATTCTGGCCTGCCTGATTGGGTTTGGAATTATATGCGCCTATATGTGCTTCCAGGGCATGCAAGCCTGTGATACGGGGCTTCCCACAGTGAGTATGGCGGCGGCGTCTCTGGGTGTCGCCGGTTCCCGCTACCTTACCAGCCTTTTGCTCGGCATCGTCTGCGTTGGATGGTTCGGCGTCCAGTCCGGGGTATGCGGAATATCTGTCAGTGTCATGATAAAAAGCATAGCCGGGGTAAACATTCCTGTCTGGATTAGCACGGTGGTGTCGGGCGTTCTGATGTTTTTAACCGCCATGTATGGATACAAAGCGATCAAGTATCTTAACTATATCGCTGTTCCCGCGCTTGTTCTGGTTATTGGGTATGTGATTATTTCAGCCCTTTTCCTGAATAACGGCATCCCGATCATAGGCGCATACAAGCCTTCCCAGCAGGCGACTCTGGTAACAGGTATTAATCTGGCGGTTGCGACTTTCGCTGTAGGCGGCGTTATTTCCGGCGACTATTCCCGTTACGCGAAAAACAGGGGAGATGTAATTAAATCAAGTGTCGTCGGACTCCTTCCCATTGGTATCGGCATGCTCCTGGTCGGGGCGGTAAGCGGTATTGTCGCCGGTGAATACGATATTACAAAGGTGCTTGCCAATCTTGGACTTCCCGCTATCGGGCTTATCGCCCTTGTCCTTGCCACATGGACAACGAATACCACCAACGCCTATTCAGGGGGCTTGGCTATCTCCAACTTGCTTGGATTTACCGAGGCAAAATTCAAGATAACCACGGGTATCGCCGGAGCCATCGGCACTCTGCTTGCCGCAGTGGGCATACTTGACCGTTTTACTACATTTTTGGGCATTATTACAGCGTTTGTTCCGCCTATAGCCGGTGTTATCATTGCCAATTACTGGGTAATAGGCAAGGGCAAGGCTGAAAATTTCAAGCCTGCCGCCGGTATAAATTGGGCGGGCGTCATAGCCTTTGTTGCCGGAGCGATTGTCGCGTATCTTACGGCTAACGTGACACCTTTCTTCGTGGCGCCCATCAATGGAATTGTCATTTCCATTGTCGCGTATATCTTCTTGATAAAGGTAATTCCGGCTAAAACGGTTGAGGAATAGCAAATGCAAAGGAGTAGGTTATGCGGAAAATCGGCATACAAGAACTGGAAGATATAGCCCTGGGAGCGTCCCTTTTGGGATCCGGCGGCGGGGGCGATCCGTATATCGGAAAACTAATTGCCCTGGGCGCTATTAAGGAGCGCGGCCCGGTAACGCTGCTGGACCCGGGCGAGGTGGCGGACGACGCTTTTGTGGTTCCGATAGCGATGATGGGCGCGCCGACGGTGCTGGCCGAAAAAGGTATCGGCGGGGAAGAATACGCCGTGCTTACGGATATGATAAGCCGGT
>JAISCC010000130.1 GCA_031265845.1 Treponema sp. | reverse complement strand
GAATGGCTCCAAAAGGAATACACCGCAACGCGGATTGAAGGCGTTATGTTCAACATCCAGTCGAAAGAAGAATTGGCGATGGGCGTGAAAATCGGACTGGAAAACAAAGAGTTTCTCCTGCAAAATGATCGGCGGTTTCATACGCAAATTCACAGTATAAAACGTATGCCGACAAGCGGCGGGGCTTTCCGGTATGACAGCGAGCGTGATGAATTCGGACACGCTGATAGTTTCTGGGCGTGGGCATTGGCGAACTATGCCATAACGCCGCTAAAGGAAGCGGGGCCGAACTTTTATAAAAAATGGCGCGAAAAGAGGGAACAGGAGCTAAAAGGCGAAAAGGTGGCGGCGGCCTCAACGGATGCATCCGCAAAGCCCTTGCGCGGAAAGTCCCGTGATCGTGTTTTAAGGGAAATGTTGAAGGGAGCGAAGTAAAGCATGAAAGAGCATTTATTCCGGGGCAAGGAAATTAAGACAGGGAAATGGGTTTACGGCGGGTTTCACGAACATAAGCCGTCCATTGCCGCCATCGGCAAGCGGCTGGAAACGGAGGCTTTGATTATCGCTGACGGCAATGCGGATTGGGATTTGCCAGTACCGATAAAAGCCTATGTCGTCGAAAAGGAAAGCGTGGGGCTATATTCCGGCCTTGAAGATAAAAATGGCGCAAAGATTTTCGAGGGGGATATTGTGGAGATAAAATTCGACAATACGGATGATCCCCGGCTTGCAACCTTCCTAGGGGAATTGCGCAGGGGGGTTATTGAATACAGGAAAGGCGGGTTCGGAGCAAAAACCATTAATTTGTCCAACAATAATTATGAATTTGAAGTTATCGGCAATAAAAGCGACAACCCCGAATTGTTGAAGGAGGCGGGTCTTGAGTAAAAAGAATAGGCGGCAGACCAAAAAGTCAGCGTCGGCCCCGGCAATGCGAAAGGCGCAAGGCGGCGGGAGTTATGAGGATATTGACCTCAAAAAACTGCTCCGTCAAAACGCATACAGAGCCCCGCGAAGGGCGATTGCCGCGCCGAATTTTCACGCGCTGGCGTCCTATATGGGAAGCCCGCAACGGCGGGACAATCTGAAATCATTCTTTGTCGATCCGCTTGCCCTTGAAACAAACGCCTACGGCTCTGTAAGGACTATTTCACCGTGGTATGGCCGTACAATATCATGCAGGGTGTTGCGGCGGGTGTCTGAAAAAGCCTGGGTGTTAAACCTTTGCATACAGAATCTTACAAAGAAAATTCGGCCATACCTTAAACCGGCGACGGAGGAAAATCAGCGCGGTTTCAAGATAAAGCACAAAGGGGCGGCGGAAAAGAAACGCGACATGACCGATGCGGAGAAGAAAGCCGCGCAAGCCCTGGAACAATTCTTTTTGACGACCGGCGACATTGAGGATAGCAAGCGCAAGGACGATCTCGACAAGTACACCACAAAGATAATCCGCGATGTCTGCCAACTTGACCAGATAGCTTCAGAAATACAGCGGACGCGGGGCGGCGAGGTTTGCGCGTTTTGGGCGGTGGACGCGGCGACCGTGGAGGTGGCTTTGCCGGAAAGCGAGGACACAACCGGCGTGAGTTACGCGCAGGTGATAAATCGTATACCTTATGCCTATTACGCCTTGGATGAGTTTATTTTTGACTGCATGAACCCGCGCACGGACATTGAAAAGGCGGGCTATGGGTATTCAATCGTAGAGCAATCCATTGACCTTGTGACATCGGCGATCAACACCTTCATGTACAACGCCGGATTTTTCACGGAGAACAAGCTGCCCCGTGGCGTCTTGCTTTTGAATGGAGACGCGGACACCGATGAGGTGGAGGACATAGAGGACTATATCTCAAACCTGTTAAGCGGCCCGCCTTCATCGCAGTGGAAAATACCGATAATTCCCTCCGGCAAGGATAAAAACAGCGACAGCGCCGGTCGGCGGTTTGAATGGGTGAACCTTCAAGGAACCAACAAGGAAATGGAATTTCAAGCGTGGTTTGATTTACAACTTTCTGGCGTTGTTGGTATGTTTGGGTTTTCGATGGAGGATTTAGGGCTCCACAGCCAGAAAAGCCAGCCGTTTATTGGAACGAATACGGAGCCGAAACAGGAGGCAAGCAAAAGCCTTGTTTTGGGTGATATGCTGGGCTTTTTGCAAAAACATTTCAACACGATTTTGACGTATAAAAACCCGGCCTTTGAATTTGAGTTTGTGGGGTATGAAAAGGATGATCCAAGGCTTACCTTTGAAATTGACAGGGAAGAAGTGGGAACATGGAAATCCCTTAACGAAAAGCGGGCGGAAAAAGGGCAGGAGGCTTTAGATATTACAAAGATAAAGAACCCCGCCGACCTTCCAATGAATTCTCAAGCTATTCAGGCTTGGCAACATCTACAGCAACAGAGCGGCAGCCCCTTTGGGAATATGGGCGGCATGGACGATATGGGGGAAGGCGGCGATTTTGGGCAGGATGATGAAAACGCCGAAACCAGGGAAGAAGCGGAGTCCGGAGAGACCGAGGCGGATGACGAAGCCTGGGGAGAACTGGAAGATCAGCAGAGAGAAGGCGGCGCAACGGTCGAAAAGTCCCTTGCAAAAAAGCGGATAGTGAGGATTGTGGTATGAAGTTAATCGTAATGGGTGAGCTAGGGAATGAAACGATTTATAACCCTAACCATATTGTCAGGGTTACAAAGTCAATGGAAGGCGGAAAACCATGTATTAAGATTTTGACGGTAACGGATAATCTTGACACTATTTGCTATGAAAATGAAGCCGAGTATCTGAAAAATATCACTGCATTAAGAAAGGCGCTGGAGGAAGCATGAAAAAGGAGCCGCAATGAACATTGAACTTTCCATAACCGATATAACCCCCGCAAACAGGCGGACGAAAATGCTCAAGGCGATACGGGCAATGTCTAAAAAGCTCAATGTGCCGGTGTCCGTGGAATCGGAGGGCAAGGCGCACGGTCAAGAGCCATACCTGTACGATATTCAACAGGAGCTTGCCGATGAATGGGCAGGCTATTACTCCTCTCTCTTGAAAAAGATATACAATACGGTGATTGCCGCCTTGGGGCTTCCCCGCGTCGATGTGGAAACTATGAAAAAAGCCATAGACGACAGCGGGCATTTGCGGTATAGAGGGAAGACAGTCTACAATCCAGAAACCGGGCAGCCAATAAGCAACAGGGATTTTGACAACCTGATTGAGAGCATACAGAAATTTCTAAACCGCAACACAAAGGACATTGCAAAGCGGATTTTGCTTGATTCCGCAACCATCGGCAAGCTCTTAAAACGCATTGCCCGCTACTCCACATCGGCGGACATGGAAAAGCTGAAACTGGATAGCCTAAAGTATCGGGGCAAGACTTTTGATTGGATAAGGGATGATTTCAAAAACCTTGCGCATGTCATGGGGGAGCCTTTCACACGCTCCGAAATGGCGCGGCATCAGGTCGCCGCTGATTACGTGGCGCAGCTTGTAACCAAGACAAATGACAATATCCGCAATGAGATTAAAGACACGGTGTTGAAAGGCATCCGCGAACATCGGACAAAGGGGCAGGTTTCGCAGGATTTGTTCAACCGGCTGGGCGGCATGAATAGGGATTGGAAGCGGATAGCCGACACCGAGATTGTCAACACCTCAAACCTTGCGGGCATACTGGAAGATGTGCATAACGCTCCGGAGGGCGAAAAAGTCTACTTCAAACGGTATGAACTTCCCGGATGTTGCGACAAATGCGCAAAAATAGACGGCAAGATTGTACTATGGTCAGATAAGCCATTGGATAATGAATATATCAAAGACCCTCATGCGAAGATCGCCATTTGGGAAGGCAAACCGCAGGAAAAGGGTCTTGGAACAGGCTGTCTGCATCCGAACTGTCGTGGCGGCTGGGTGCGCTGGGGCGGGAAAAGCGCGGACGCGATGGGCGCGAAAATCCGGGGCAAGATAGAGGCGTGGGACAAGGCGGTCAAGAAAGCGCGGGATGAATGCCGCGACAAGCGGATTGACAACCCGAATGACCAGACAAAAGGATATGCCGACCGGATAAATGAGCTTTATCAAAGTTACTTAGGGGCGTAAATGCGGAAACGAGGAAAAGCGGAATTGCGCTTATTTAGGAGAATGCGACAACTGATTAGACACAAATTGCCGGATTATACGGCTTGATTGAGAAAATGGAAATGCGGCTATTGTTGAATTTTTGGCGATAGTGTATACTGAATAAAATTGGCGCTGAATTGAAAACACAGGCCGGATTTCCCATTTGGGGAAGTCCGGCCTTTTTTATTGCTATGGATGGGGGCAAGGCATTGTTCAAAAACATGCGGGGAAAAAGGCTTGCGGCAAAATGAACTTTCTAACAGAAAAATGAAGGAGGCAATATGAAACTTGTTATTAACAGCAGTATCGCGCAGGAAATACTTCAAAAGGCTTTAGGCCATAAATATATTTATCGTTATCCTGCAAAACACCCCACGAAGGATCACAAATGGGATTACGTCTACCCAGAAGACTTGTTACACCCTATAGAGGCGATCAAACGACTTTGGGGAATTGATGAAAACAAGTTCGCCGACGATTACGAAAAAAACAATATCAAAAAGGATTTTGGAGCGGATAAAAAGACATTCGCCGCGCATATCATTGAGTATTTCGCCAATAAAACAAAATGGGATATTTTCTTCTCAAAAAAGGAAAATCGGGAAAGGACCGCAAAGCCCCAAAAAATGCAAGTGTTAGTTGGCAATGAGAAGATCGGGGGTGAAAGCGGCGGGCAGGGAGAATTTAATTTTGCGGAAAAACCCCAAAAAGCCGAAAAGAGCAAGGACAATGGCAAGCCGATATTAAACCGCAGCCTCATGCGCAGGATTTACGGGATTTATAACAAACCGGAGGATAAGGATTATGAAAGAGAAAAGCGACAAGACAACGCTCAATCTGGATCAGGCGAATTACCGGCTGGTGATCCGGCAGTATGGACCGGAGGCGGCGAAGGAAACGGCGATCAGCATGTGCCGGGCGGCGGGGCTGACGTTGACGGAAGCCAACTTATACAGCCAGTTGTCGATATTGGAGGACGATCTGGCCGAGACGTTAGAGTGACCAAAAGACAGGCGAAGGAAATCAGGGAAGCGTGTCTGAAACTGCTTGATTCCAAAACCGACTCCGAAATGACCGATGAGGACAAAGCCCTCTTGCGCCAGTATGAAGGCGCGGGCGGCCTCGGTGATGAAGACGCCAGCGTCCACGGCACCCTCTATGAATTCTATACCCCGACCAAAGTAGTCAATAAAGTGTGGGACATCGTGAACAAATACGCCGGTCCTGGAAAGAAAAACGTGCTTGAGCCGTCGGCGGGCGTAGGGCGGTTTGCCGAGGGGCGGGATGACAACTTCACCCTTTGTGAACTGGACAAAACCAGCGCGAGAATAAGCGAAATACTTCATCCTGACGCGGAGGTGATACAAGGCGCGTTTCAGGAGATGTTCATGCCGGGCGGCGCAGTCAAGAAAGATTACACCGGAAAAAAGTACGATGTGGTTATCGGCAATCCTCCCTATGGGCAGTATGCGGGGCTTCACAAGGGGCGCGGCGAAGGGAAGGAACACAAACGGTATGAGGAATACTTCATTGACCGTGGTCTTGACGCCCTCCGGGAGGGCGGCGTTATGGCTTTCGTGGCACCCTCCTCCTTTCTCCGGGGCGGATTAAGCAATATCAAAGCGAAAATAGCCCAAAAAGGGCGGTTGCTGGAAGCGTGGAGGCTTCCCAACGGCGCCTTTAACACTACCGGCATTGGAACGGACATTATCATATTGCGTAAAGAAAAAGGCGATCCCGCCGATATGTCTTTCAATTCTTATTTTGACAAAAACCCTGAAATGATTATCGGAGATGAAACAACCCGAAACGGCAAATTTGGGACGGAGCGGTATGTAGCCTTACGGGATGGCGAGACTTTTGACGATGCCCTTGACCGCATAAAGGCGGATGTGGTGCAGGCGGTTCCGATAGGCGATAAAACCGATGTGGAAAAGGCGAAAGAGAATGTTGAAATTGTCGTGGAGGAAAGCGAGGGAAAAAAGGATGGCAATCGCAGCCGCGTTATGATGGGAAATGACAACGCGAAGAAACTATTCTTTGATTTGCTAAATACTACGTTTAGACGCGCTCTCAAATATGATGACATTGAAGAATATGAGACAACCGAAGGCGGGATAGGCTATGAGGTGATGGTCAGGACTAAAGCCGCCGCGCAGAGGGCAAAAGCGAGATGGGAAGGAAACGGCGGCTACGCATCATTTGACGCAAGCATGGGAAAACTAGAATTATGCACCACTCCATTATTAGGCCATGAATGGAAATATAAAGAATCCGCTGGCGGAACAAATCAAGATAGCATCATGCGGCCTTCCCGCGTTCTTTCTTCCCTTGTTCCATTAAGCCAGTTGCAAGCGACCCGTGAAAGCCCGGAAGCATACTCTGATTCAATCGAAGCCCTTAACGAAAAGGTGAAGAAAATCCCCAAACTGTACTCCGGAGAAAAGCTCAAAGAGCATCCTATCGCCCTGCACTATTTCACAGGCGGCACGGACATATACGTTACGGAATGGGACGGAAAAGACACATTCTTTGGGTACACAATACTCAATGGCGACATGCAGAACGCCGAATGGGGCTATTCCAGCTTGAGCGACATTATGAGCGTCCCCGCAATGAACCTTGACTACGACGCCGATCTTGGAACGGTAGAGGAAGCAATAAAGCGGCGCGGCGAGCGGGAATCAAAGGTTCCGGCGCTCCAAGTCGGCGATATTCCGGTTTCGGGGGAGATTGAGGCGAAGGAAACCGGAGCCAAGAACGCAGAGAAAAACAGGGTTACGGTCATAAGAAAAAGAGGGAAGGGATCACAAGCGCGATATTCTGTTTCAGACGCTGAAACTGGAGAAGATTTGAGCGGCGGCGTGTCTTACAAAACCATACAGGAAGCTCGGGACGCTTTCAATTCCCAACTTGAGCCGATTGAATCTCCCGAAAGTGAAGCGGAAAAACATGAAAATCGCAGTCAGGCCATGAAGGGAAACGAAAACGCCAAAAAAGACGGCGTTGCCGAGGATGAAACGCCGGAAAAGCGAAACCTGACGCTGGAATTGCTGAACGCCACAAACGATTTGCTCTCGCTTGATGACGCGATAAAACAGGCTGAATTGAAGGGCGACAAAGAAAAGGTCAATAAATTGCAATCCGAGATAAAGAAGAAGGAAATTCAACAAAGAAAAATTAGAAAAGAAATTGATGATGGCGCGAAAGGAAAGCCGAAAAAAGACAACGCGGCGGGCGGCAGTCGGGGAGGAGCGGCAGAGGAAAAGATTGTTGAATTTGAGGCCCTGCGGGAAAAGTTCAAGAAATGGATAGCCGATGGACAAAGGACCGATAGCGGCGGAACGCATGTTTTCAAGAAAAAACAGATTGCCGAATTTAAGCGCCATATAACAAGGCTTGAAAGTGAAATTGAAAAATTAAGGAAAGAAGCTGAAACGCCCCCCAAAAAACAAGAAAAACAGCTTAAATCCTCCGGTCATGAAACAGGGAAAAAAGAGCGAAAGCCGAAAACCGCAATCGTGGAAACCGCGCCGGTTGGAGACATCGTTACAGACAGCATCGACAGCTTCAATAAAAAATATAACCTGAATATCCCCCTTCAATCCCTGCCTGTATGGAAATCAACGGGGTGGGACGGCAAGATTAACATGTCCGCGCTGTCCGAATCGGACAAAGACTTTGTAATTAAAAGCGGGAATTATGTCATTGACCGTGATGGCGACTGGATGGACAAAATCAATTTCGCCTCCGGCAACATCTACCAGAAGCTGAAGCGACTGGAAAATGACAAGGAATCCCTGGGCGAGAAAAACTACAAACAACAGAGAGATATTTTACAAGCGGCGCTCCCGCCCGCAAAGAAAATAGGCGGTTTTGTTGTTTCGCCTATATCGCAGTTTGCAAAGTCTTTTCAGGTCAAAAACGCCGATGGAGAGCCTGTAGGCGACCTCCGGGATGCCTTTATCAAATGGGCTTGCAATGGGCGCAATCGGTTTGACATTGACAACGCCCCTATCTCCCAGCTTGAAATCGGGAATAAAATCAGTTTCAACGACATTCAGGATTATATCTACCAGAAGCCGGTTGTCGCGGAGCGGAGCAACGACGCGAAAGAGCGGGAAGACAACAAAAGGATCGCCGACCAAACGCGGGAATTGCGCAAGGAAGCGGCGGAGCGGATATTCAACCGCTTTATCAGAGAGGGATTAGCGGAGGCAGACCAGAAACGCCTTGAGGGTGAATACAACCGCCGTTTTAACGCCGTGGCAAACCCGGACTATACGCAGATACCGATTTTTGTAGACGGCATTGCCACAACACACCACGGCAAGCCACTCAATATCAAGGGGCAGCAGTTAAAAGGCGCGTCGTTCCTTACCAATAAGGGCAACGGGATAATAGCCTATGATGTTGGCGTCGGAAAGACGATGGTGGGCATTATGGCGACAGTGAGCCAGCTTCAATCAGGGCGGGCGAAAAAGCCGCTCGTTTGCGTTCCCAAAGCGGTATACAAAAACTGGATTAAAACGTTCCATAACCTTTTCCCAGGCGTAAAAATCAATGAGCCTGGCAATTTAAGCAAAAAATACGCCGGGACCGGGGACTTGAATATCGAAGACGAAACAATCAGCGTATGCACGTATGAAGCCCTGCAAAATATCACGTTCAAGCCGGAAACCATCAAAGACGAACTGATTTTTGATGTTTTGGAATCCCAGGAAACCAAAAGCGAAGGAAAATCCAAACGCCAGAAGGATCAGGAAAAAGAAAAAATCTTGACAATGCTTGGTGTTGCCACAAAGAACAAGGATGCGGTAGGCGAAGGGGCGCGTTTTTGGGAGGATATGGGATTTGACCATATTACGATTGACGAGGTGCATAACTTCAAAAACGTTTTTGAGGCGGCAAAGCCGCAAAGAGGTGATTATAACGGCGGGGACGGAAATAATGAAAATGAAAAAGAAGGCCGCATAGCAAACGAATTTCAGGGCTTGAGCGGCGCGCAGAGCGCAAGGGGCCTTAAAATGTTTGCCATCACCCAGCTTATTCAAAAAAACAACAACGACCGGAACGTGTTTGCGCTATCTGCGACGCCTTTCACTAATTCTCCTATTGAGATTTACAACATTCTTTCCCTTGTCGCCAGAAAAAAACTCAAGGATATGGGCATTTACAACCTCCATGAGTTTATGGCTCAATTCGCCGAGCTTAAAACCGAATGGGCGGTTGTGGCGAAGGGCGAAATCCAGCGCAAGCAGGTGATGAAGAATTTTAAAAATCTCTCTGCCCTGCAAGCCCTTATCACGGAATATATCGACAAGGTGGACGGTGAGGAAGCTGGCATAGTCAGACCGCGCAAGAGAACGCACCTTACGCAGATACGCACTACAGACTTGCAAAAACAGATAATTGCCGTTGAAACAGAGCGCATGACCAAAGCGACAAAGGATGATAAAGGCGCGACGCTGGTGGCATTGAACAATATGCGTATGGCTATGCTTTCCCCCGCATTGCTGGAGCCGGATGACAAGTACGACGGGATAGACTTTCCGGGGCCGGAAGAAGTTGTAACATCCTCCCCGAAACTGCAATTCACCTGCGATTCAGTGGCGCAGTGTTACCAAGATAACCCCAAAAACAGCCAGATTATTTATATGCCGCGCGGGACCGATGAATACACCTTTGTAAAAAAGTACCTTGTTGACAAAGGCATACCACCGCAGGCAATCGCTTTTATGAACTCAAAAACAAGCCTTGACGCGAAGGAAAAAATCAAAAACGATTTTAACGATGTAAACGGAACAATAAAGGTGATCATCGGCTCTGAAACGATCAAAGAGAGCGTCTCATTGAATGGAAACACCACCACGATTTACAACACCTGCCTGGGCTGGAACCCCACGGAGACAATTCAGGTGGAAGGCCGCGCGTGGCGACAAAATAACAGGCAAGGGCATGTTCATGTGGTCTACCCGCTAATGAACGATTCGGTGGACTCATTCATGTATCAGAAACACAGTGAGAAGGCGTCGCGCCTTGATGCGATTTACAGCTATAAGGGCGATCAGCTTAATGTTGAAGACATTGATCCCGAAGAATTGAAATTCGCGCTGATTAAAGACCCGGAAAAGCGGGCTAAATTCAAAATTGACATGATGAAAGAAGAAGTCGAAAACAAGCGCGGCACCGTTCAAGCCCAGGTGGACATTCTTGTTAAAAACGCAAAACGGCTGAAACAGGCGGAAAGTACGATAGGCTCATACGATGAATATATCGCGGACTATGAAAAAGAGCTTGTCGAAGCGAAGGCTGAATATGATGATTACAAGTCGGATGTTGACAAGCTGAAAAAAGCCGAAAAGCCTGTCGACTGGTCATTGCAAAGCCGCTTGGAACGGGCGGAATACAATGTAAAGCGATTAAAAAACAATATACGCGACGCGAAAAACAGCAAGAAGAGCGAGCGGGACGCAATCGACGCCATCCGCGTAAAGTTTGACAAAATGGGCGTTAAGAAGGAATCCGACATCGAGCGCAAAGAGCGGCAAATGCTGGACGAAATCAGGATGTATTCAGAGCAGTTGGATCAGATAAGCAAAAACCGTGATAAATACGTCGAGGAAGCCAGGCGGCAGATAGCGGCGGAAAGCGCGGAAGCGCGGCCATTGAACGAACTGATAAAAGAAAATGTCAATTCCATTATTACAGACTTGCGCCCGATGGATGAAGTCAAAAAAGAAATTGAAGCGGAGCGGGGTATGAAAAAATCCATACTGCTTTTTAGGCGAAAGGTAGCATAGGAGGAGTTATGACAAAACTGGTCTTGAAAAAAGCCATGTTCAATAAAAGCGGAGTTCTTAAAAAAGGCGAGGATGCGCAACAGCTTGAGAAATTCCGCAAGCTGATACTTGACCACCTCGACACGCTCGACAATGAGCGGGAAGAAAAGTCGATGCAAAAGGCTTTCTCTTCAATGATGCGTATGGAAAAAGGCGGCAAGGGTTTGGCGGTGGGGACCGTGCGGGAATGGAAAGGCAAGAAGTTTAAGAAAATAGCCCCCGGCAAGTGGCGGCCGGTTTATGAAAGCGAAACGCGAGGCGCGAAAATGGCGATAGCGGCTATCAAAAGAAAAATCGCCGCCGCGCCGGACGCGCGCGCCATAATGCGGATTATTCTTGAAAACCGTGACCGATTCTCTGATAAAAATGGGCAACCGCTGCCGTTTGTCCAGGAATTGAGCAAATACGTTGCGGAACGCGGAGACACGATAGAAGCGGCGGCCAAGAAAGAGAAAGGGAAGACAGATCATAAATCAAATTATACGGGCGGATCGAGGGAGCAAAGGCTGCGCCGCGTCAAAGACGATTATGCCGCCGGTAAAATTGACTTTGACACAACTGTAAAAGAATATATGGCGATTTATCCAAAGCTGTCAAAAGAAGCCGCTGAAAAAACCGTGCGGGGGCAGTTTGAGCCGCCAAATAAAAGGGACGAAGAGGGTGGAACCGCCAAAAAGTCCGGGGATAAAAAGAAGAAGGAAAAAACAGAAACGGATAACTCGAAAAAGATGGCTGAACTCAAAGAGCGTTATGGCGTCGAATTCCACGCCGATATTATCAAGCGTATGAGCGAACTTGACGAAAAAGCGCGTCCTAAAGCCAAAGAAGCGTACTTAAAATTGCTTGAATCGGCGTCAAAAGCAGATGAAAGGGCTATACAAGATATACATAAAAACATCGAAGATGTCTTAAAGAAAGGGAAAAAACTGTTAAGACAGGTCAACAACGGCGCAAAACTCGCCTCTGGTCCTATTATTTCTACAATGTATGCTATGGAAGCGGCCAGTACCGCAAAGCGAGTTTTTGAAGGAATCAGCGAGGCTGCGAAAATGAAGCCCGCAGAAAATGAAGAAATAAACGAAAAATCGGATTTTGAAAAAATCCAAGAGAAATACAAAAAAGCCGCATTTGAAGAAGGCGATGACGATCAGATACAGGTGGGCAAAGAGCTTATTTCCGGCAAGTGGAAACTGGTGGAAGCCGACACTCCCGCCGCTTCCCATGACGAAACCAGTTTTCATAAAACTCCGGGCTTCCCGACTACTGACGACGGCGAGACCATAAATGATCGTGATTATGGACATGACAGGGAGGCGCAGGAAATTGTCATGGAAATTGGATCGGACTATGACGGGCGGGCGGTTTCCGTGGACAATCCGGTCATTGTCACAAAGGACGGTGTCGTAATATCCGGCAACAACCGCACCATGAGCAGTAAAATAGCGGCGAGGAAGGGGACGGACAAAGGCTATATTGAAGCCCTGAAACGGAAAGCGAAGAAATTCGGCTTTACACCGGAGCAGGTGGACAACTTCAAACATCCCCGCGTCATTTTTGAGACCGCTGAAAACAAGGGCTACAGCACGGATCAGTTTGCGAAATTCAACAAATCCAGCAAAAAAGCCATGTCGCCGATTGAAGCCGCCGTTAAAGTTTCCAAAACTATCAAAACGGACACAGTGAAGGGCATAGCGGGGAAAATGTCCGATTTTGAAACCCTTGGCGAGCTTTACGCAGATCGTAACGCAATCAATGACATTTTTAACACGCTCCAGCGGGACAATATAATAACTTCGATGGACAGACCGCAGTATGTGGTTGACGGCGGCGTCACCGGCGCGGGCAAGGAGTTTTTGGAAACCGTTTTAATAGGCTCCGTGATAAACGAAAGCAATATCCGGGGCTTGAATCGGGAAGGATGCAAAAGCATACGGCAGAAGCTTGTCAGGGCGATTGCTCCGCTCGTTGACAACAAAGGCATGGATGGCTACAGCGTGACGAAAGAGCTAAACGAGGCGGTGGACATTGCGATACAGGTCGCCGTCCAGAAAGACAAGTTCAAGTCCGTGGATGATTACGCCAGACAGAAAAACCTTTTTGGGATTGAGGATGATCCGGTTTCCGTGGAGCTTGCCCGAAAACTTGAAGGGACGCAAAAAGAATTCGCGGCTTTCATGCAATCCATGAACGGCGGCTTGAAATACGCCGCCAATGGGGAAGCGGACATTTTCCTCGGAAACGTGGAATCGCGGGAAGATATTCTAGCCCGCATGTTGAACCTTAAAAAAGCCATAACCAACGTGATTGATTTTTTCCGCAATCTACGCGCCGGCAAAGGACCGCGCTTTATAAAAAAGGCCGTGCCGATACAGGGCGAAAATGGCGAAACCGAACTTTCGGAGCGATGGGTGCGGGAATCTATCGAAGGAATAGCTCCGTATGTTGAGGAAGCTGGCGTTTCCGATACAGGCGCAAAGGTGGTGGCGGTGGATTTTGACGGCGTGATCAACTCGTACATAAGCGGCTGGAAGGGGCCTACAGAGACCGATGAGCCGGTATTGAGCGCGGCGGAATCGCTTAAAACGCTCTATGAGCGCGGTTACAAGGTTGTCATTTTCTCTACGAGGGCGAACACGCGGGAAGGAATAGATGCCATCCGCGAATACCTCCGCAAGCATACCGAAAACAACGAGCTTGCGGACGCCATTGAAGTGACCGACCAAAAGCCAATAGCGGATATGTACATAGATGACAGGGCTATTCCGTTCAATGGGGATTGGGAAGAAACGCTCAAACGGATTGAGGAATTCAAACCGTGGACGGAGAGGAGAGGTCCTCCTATATCCGATGAAATAATTGATCTTCCTGATGGAATA
>JAISCC010000083.1 GCA_031265845.1 Treponema sp. | reverse complement strand
GAATACCCATATATAAAGCAGTTTGCTCTGCTTTTTCATATAAGGTATCTGAAAGGGATATTGCCGTTTTCATATAACATAGTATAACACCGGTATAACATTATGTCAAGAAAAATATTGGCCTCAAGCTCCGCTCCAGGCCCTTTTTTCCGGCTTTCCTCTAATATACTTCTCGACCCGCCTCTGTTCATAAAAGGCATGAAAAGCTAAAAGCCTACATCAAACAGTTTGAGCAATAGACAATGCGGATACAATTCGGTAAATCAAGAGACAGCGCAGCCTTCAAGTTGGAGCCTCTTGTTGCTTCAATAAATTTTTTCTGGGTTTTCATGTCGCATAGAGGAATACAGCGAGTGGCTGCGTCGGGATGCCTTCCGATCACAAAATGACCATGTCGCCCGGACTTGGCTGTTACGGGAACGATCTACCGGCAAGATCATCGCCTATATGTCCCTTATTATGGACGCGATAAAATCGTCCTTCACCGAGAAGGAACTCCACAACCTCAACTATCCCTTCAAAACAATTCCTGCCATGAAGATAGCAAAGCTGGCGGTAGACGAAACCGCTCTGGCGCGTTACAAGGGCATAGGTTCTTTTATGTTGAAAGCCGCCGAGGAAAAAGCGGTATCCTGCAATGACGATTATTGCGCCGCCCGTTTCCTCACGGTGGATGCCGATATAGAACATGATGAAGGCGTTTTAATATTTTATGAAAAAAACGGCTTTATTTCTAACAGCGAACTCTATAACAAAAACCGCAAAACAATCAGTATGCGCAAAGACCTGTACCGGTAACGCCGCGTAAAATTTTCTAACAATAATTTCATCTGCTTCCATTTGCAGCTCCCCATTCAAATAATTTATTCAATATGTAACTATTTGCCTATTGGAATAAGGCCACGATAACCATTAACTACTTCTTAGGCGAAAGCCACATTAACCGGAAACAAGATTTCCGAAACGAGGTATGTTATGAAGAAACTGGTTGTCAACAAACGGATAGCGGCCCTAGTGCTGTTATTGGTCATTTGCACGTTCTCGGCGGCCGCCGACGACTTCGTCCTTGACGAGAAGATCGGCATGGTCTTGTTGCAGATGCTCTCCTCCCCCTGGGTCAAGAGGATTGCCTGTATCGCCCTCATCGTGGAATGTGTGGAAGAACAAAAAAGGCGCCAAGCGTTCCACAACGTCCCGCCCAAGCGCCTTTTTTGCTGCGTGCGCTTTGCCGCTACGCAACCAGCATTGAGAACACCATGACGAACAAGGCTACGGTTTCGCAGAGACCTATGATCAGCATGTAGTTGCCGAAGCCCTGACCGGTCTCGCCGTATGCATCGCATGCCGCCGCCGAACAATTTCCCTGCGCAAGCGCCGACCCGCCGATGGCGAGACCAGAGAAAAGCCCAACGCCCAAAAGCTGAAAGGCGGTGAGATTTTGGCTTGCCAAGAGCGTCCGCATAAGAATAAAACCGTAAATAGTCTGGGTCAACGGCGCGCCCGCGAAAGCCACCAAAATAAACGGCACGGGTTTATTTTGAATAAAACATTTTTTCCACGCCCCGATAGCAGCCATACCGGCGACGCCAGCTCCAGCAGCGGAACCAACAGCGGCGAGTCCAAGACAAGCCCCCACTCCAATTTGTCCAACTAATCCAGCATCCATTATGTGCTCCTTATATATAGTTTTCTTGACGGCTAAGTCCAACTATTTAGACTCGCCCTTTTCCTTCTGCTGAAGCGCAAAAGGCATATATGAATAACCGGACCATTCCATGCCGAGGTGGTTGCCGGCGTATTCCAATAAATTAAGACGAACGCCATGAACAATAACCGACAAAGCGTTCATCACGATATTCAGCGTGTGGCCAAACGTGAGGATCAAACACGCGGCGAACAGTTTCAGAACGACGATCAATACCGAACCGCTCAATCCATCGCCAAGCGCCATTGAGTTGAAACTTTGCGCGATTGAGCTTCCCGCAAGCCCCACGGCGAAAAGTCTGATGTAGCTTATAATATCAGCGAAGCTGGACACCGCGTTGAGGAAGGTTGGGAGGAAGTTCGCAAAACTCTTTCCAATATTTACGCCGAAATTTCCACCCGTCTGATTCGCAAAGATGAAATACGCGAAAAGCCCTCCGCCGATTAAGTACACCGCAAACCCGGGCAACGCCACCTGCAACAGCATTGACAACACGAGGAAGTAGAGTCCAATCATCATCACAAGCCACCCAAGCTGCGCCACGGCGACCAGTGAGGGCAACAGATTCTTGATGTTTTTGAGGCGCGCCCACACCAGTTGAATAAGGGCTGTCGTAAAACAGAGGAACTGCACGTTCCAGTAGGCGGTGTTTGCCGGCTGATCTGCGGGTATCTGGAGCAACGTCTTCAATACGCCGGGAAATGGACGTAACGCGACATCGGAGTTGAACTGCGGAATAACCAGCATTTTGAGGAAACCGGGAAGATACCGGTACTCAACGCCAAACCACGCGCCGTTTAGCGCCCCCCAAACAATGGTGCAACACGACAACAGAGCGAACAGTTTAACCGCGTCAGGAAATTTTCCGCTTTTTTTCTTATAGCCTGAACCCACGATCAATGTAATTGCAAGAAGAATGATTCCATACATGGCGTCTCCAAAGATCATAGCGAAGAACAGACAGAAAAACATCAAATACGAAAAGCTGATATCGTATTCACGATAGCCAGGCACGGTTCCCAGGAAGCTGAACAGGGGCTGAATAAGACGTACGAAGGCGTTGTTCCTCACAAGGGTGGGAGGATTGTCCTCTTTTTTCGGATCGTCTATCACCAGCGCCCAGCCGTTTTCCGCCGCCGCCCGTTTCAGGACGCCCGCCGTTTCCTCAGGCGCGTATCCAGAAATCCACGAGACGGAGACCTCGCCTGTACCGGCGTCTTCCAAACTGGCGCGAGCGGTCTCAAATTCGATTTGCTCCTTCAAAATCGCAAGTTCCGCCTTGATGTTTTTCTTCTTGTACGCGAGTTTTCCAAGCTGGACTTCAATATCCTGCAACCGCGTTTTTATATCAAGCGTTTTGTTGTTCAACTCAGAAAGCGAGCGTTCCGGCAGTATAAACGGCTGTTCTCCCTCAATTTCAGCGCCAACAGCGACACCGTACACCGTGTTCTTGTCTTTGCCAAGTACAATGAAGCGGTTCTCATCGGCCAACGCCGCGTACGCCTTGCCGGAGAGTTCATACGGGATGATCTCAACGCCTGCGGCGGACAGTTCCTTCAACGCCGCAGGGTTGAAATTCCCCCATTTTTCGATGCGGCTTATCTCTTTTCCGTTAAAGATGAGTTGTTCCTGCAAGCTCTTGCGTTTGTCAGCTATGTCAAGAACCTGAGCGGAAACACGCTCTTCCGGCGCCTCCTCCGGCGAATGGACGGCTTTCTTGCCGGCCTTATAGTTGCTCAGAATGCCGAGCGCGTTTTCCGCCTTGTTTTTCCTGTCAATGAGTTTGGAAAGGGCGTCCGAAGAGACCGTTTTTCTCTCAAGGTGAAGTACGCCAACCTCACGGAGTTTTTCAAGAGACTCCTCCCGCGCCGCGTCCAGAACGAAGATCGACGCTTTCTTCATAGGTACAATCATGTTGCCTCCATGCCGCGCTTGGCTATCTTGCCGCGGACGACCGCCGCAGTCTGTTGATCCCCAAGGTAGACCTGAATTTTTTTGATATGGACTTTTGTTTCAGGAATTTTCACCTTTTCAAAAAGGTTGACGCGCTGAGTCGTAACGCGCAACTCATGATCGAGCCGGTTTCGCTGCTCTTCCAGAGTCTTGATTTCCAAATTAAGGAGCAAGACCCGCTCCATTTTTTCCACCGCGCTGTCAAGCCAAAGCGGGGCGCGGGCGAGGTCATACGCTTGCGTCTCAAAATCCACGCCCTGAAACAGCGGTATCGACACGCCCGCAATGTTCCCGACCGAGGTTTTGACAGCGGTGATTTTTACAATATCGGGCGTAAAAACGCCTTTTTCACCGAAGACGCCGATCCAAACCTTGAACGATTCGTCAATGTTGTTCTTTTCCACCTTTAGATCCCGTATATGGTTCTCGGTGTTGCGGATTTCCGCCTGCAACTGCTGCTTTTTCAGCATCAGGGTCGGCAGGTACCGCTGGTACATCTTGAGCGAATCTTTCTGTTTTTTCAGCTCATTCTTCGTTAGCTTTATCTTTGCCATTCATCTCTCCCACGGGATAAGAAGTTATATAAGCGCCGTATTCAACATCTTTCACGGCTTCGGTCTTAGCCGTTATGGCTCTTGGCTTGCCGCTGCGCTCAACGGCAAGCCGCTTGTTTTTTTCCAGAATATCATCTATTGCCTTCGCCACGCGATCAGGTCTTTTCACCGCGCTGAAACGCAACAACATGCCGCCGACGCCGGACGCCAACACGGTTCCATAATCGAACAGCTTGCCCGGCAGCCTTTGATAACAAATCAACCCTTCAATTTTTTCTATCGGCATCTCAGCCGTCACGCTGGAAAAAAAGCCTCTCCGCGACACCAGCCGCTTGTTCGTAATGTAATACGTCGCGCTGAGATATTCAAAAATCTGCCATACAAAATACAACCCCGCAAAAACAACGCTCGCTACAAACACGCCGGCAAGGACGCCCTTGATATACCGCAACACATCCGCTCCAATATCGAATAATTGCGCTATGAAAAAAAACAACCACAGTACAAACGACGCCATCAACACCAAAAAAGGATACGTCAGAACAATCCAATGCATCTCAGGTTTATAGATGAGAATTTCGCCTTTTCTGCGGTTTCTTTTCTTCATCAATTCCACAATGCTCTCCTCGGATTGACATCAACGCGACATTCCGAATCATCCTTGCTTCTTGGGCCAGAATTTCTCAATCAGCTCGGTTCTCAAACCGGTTTCCTCAGGATTGAAACACTCGGCGAGAATTTCCCAGCCTAGGTCAAGCGCCCTCTCCAGGGGGATGTTGACGGACAGATCCATCATTTCCTTTTCAAACTTCGCGCCGTATTTGAGGAGCTTCTCGTCCCACGCGGTCATAATGAAGCCCATCGCTTTTTTCTCAAGGGTGTCCTTGTAAGCGGAGTAGAGCTTGATCATGCCGTCCATGAGGGCGCGGTGATCGGCGCGGGTTTTGCCGTTGACCTGCTGTTTCAGACGGGAAAGGGAGCCGAACGGCTCAATGTGTCCGTTCTTGAGGTAGTATTGGCCTTCCGTGATGTATCCCGTATTGTCCGGCACCGGGTGGGTTACGTCGTCGCCCGGCATGGTGGTGACGCCCAGCACGGTGATCGAACCGGCTGTGGCGAAGTCAACCGCTTTTTCGTAACGGCTGGCGAGTTGGCTGTAGAGATCGCCCGGATACCCCCGGTTTGAAGGCACCTGCTCCTGAATGATGGAGATTTCCTTCATGGCGTCCGCGAAGTTCGTCATGTCGGTGAGCAACACAAGAACCTGCTTGCCTTGAAGCGCGAACTGTTCCGCGACGGCCAGCGACATGTCCGGTATCATAAGACATTCGACTGTGGGATCCGCGGCGGTGTGAATGAACATCACGGTTCTGGAGAGCGCTCCGCCGGATTCAAGGGTGTACTTGAAGAACAGGTAGTCGTCGTATTTAAGCCCCATGCCGCCCAAGACAATCACGTCCACTTCGGCTTGCATGGCGATGCGGGCGAGCAACTCGTTGTACGGCTCGCCTGAAACCGAGAATATCGGGAGTTTCTGGGACACGACCAGGGTGTTGAACAGATCGATCATCGGAATGCCGGTTCGGATCATGCGCCTCGGAATGATGCGCTCCGCCGGATTGACCGAAGGACCTCCTATGGGGATGAGATTCTCGTGCAACGCCGGTCCCTTGTCGCGGGGCTCGCCTGAACCTGAGAACACCCGCCCCAGCAGGTTGTCGGAGAACGGCACCTGCATGGGACGCCCCAAAAAGCGCACCGTGTCGCCCGTGGAAATGCCGCGCCCGCCCGCAAACACTTGCAGGGACACGAGGTTGTCTTGCAACCGGTTCACTTCCGCCAGCGATGTGCCGAAAACGGTGTCAACTTCCGCCAAGTCGCCGTAGCGCGCGCCCTCAGCCCGGACGGTGATGACGCTTCCGGTAATTGATTCTATTTTGCTGTATACCTTTTTCACAGTTTCCTCCGTCCACTATGAGAGAATTTTCTCGGCGTTTTTGTCAATGCCATGAGATTTTCCGGCGACTGCGGCTTCAATTTCTTTTTGCAAAGAAACGAATTTCTCGCTCTGCTCCTTTGATCCGTTGAAATCAAGGAATTTTTGGCGCAGTTTGTTGAACCAGGAGCGGGCTTCGTTCTTGTCTTCAAATGCGAATTGAGACGCGAGTATCTTGAGAACGAGATTATAGGTGCGCTTCTGCCTGTCAGGGCTGACCGCCGCGTCCACCTCGTCAAAGGAATTTTGCTGGAAGTACACCGCGTCAAGAAAATCGCCTTTGAGGTAAATGACATAATCGTCAAGGCTTGTGCCTTCCTCGCCCACGACTTTCATCATCTGCTCAACTTCGCTTCCGCGCCGCATGAAATTGTGTCCGTACTCCACCGTTTCTTCCGGTATGATGCCCGTGTACTTCGACCATGAATCAAGCGGGTGGATGGCCGGATATTTGCGGGCGTCTGAACGCTCGCGGGAAAGCCCGTGGAACGCGCCCACCACCTTGAGGGTGGCCTGGGTAACCGGCTCTTCAAAGTTGCCGCCCGCCGGACTGACCGTGCCGCCGATGGTGACGGACCCGATTGATCCGTCCTTCAACCGGACGATGCCGGCGCGTTCATAGAAACTGGCTATGGTTGACTCCAAATACGCGGGGAAGGCTTCTTCACCCGGTATTTCTTCCAGACGACCCGACATTTCGCGCATCGCCTGCGCCCAGCGGGACGTGGAATCCGCGAGGAGGAGCACATTCAAGCCCATTTGCCTGTAGTATTCGGCGAGCGTAACCGCCGTGTACACGGAGGCTTCGCGGGCGGCTACGGGCATTGAAGACGTATTGCAAATAATGATGGTGCGTTCCATAAGGGAGCGTCCGGTTCTGGGATCGGTGAGATCAGGGAATTCCTTGAGCGTTTCCACGACTTCGCCCGCGCGCTCGCCGCATGCCGCCAGAATCACGATGTCAACATCCGCGTGGCGGCTCGTGATCTGTTGCAACACGGTTTTTCCCGCGCCGAACGGACCAGGAATGCAGTAGGTGCCGCCCCGCGCCACCGGAAAGAACGTGTCGATAAGCCTGACGCGGGTAACCATCGGCTCTTCGGGTTTAAGCCGTTCTTCATAACAGTCAATCGCCCGCTTGACGGGCCACCGGAACGACATCGCAACGGAGATGGTCTCTCCTTTTTCGTCTTTCAGCTCCGCTATGGCGTCGCGCGTTTTGTAAGATCCCGCCTCTCTAATGGAAAGGACGGTGTACGTTCCTTTAAGTCCGAACGGCGCCATGACGCGGTGGGTGAACGCGCCTTCCGGCACGGTTCCCAAAGTGTCGCCGCGCTCCACTGTATCGCCGACTTTGGCAATCGGGGTGAACGCCCATTCCTTGTCAAGAGGAAGCGCGTCAAGATAAACGCCGCGTTCAAGAAAATAACCCGTTTGCTTCGCCAGTTGGGGAAGCGGGTTCTGGAGTCCGTCAAACACCTGCCCTAAAAGTCCGGGCCCGACTTCAACCGCAAGCAGATCGCCGGTGTATTCTACGGAGTCCCCTACAGAAATACCCTTGGTAATCTCAAACACCTGAAGCTGGCTGATTCCGTTTCTGATGCGGATGACCTCGCTTTTAAGCCGCTTGTCTCCGGTTTTGACATAGCCGACTTCGTTCATGGAAACAGCGCCGTCAAACCGGACGCTTACCATATTGCCATTTACGGCGACTACTGTTCCTTTTGTTCCGATCACTTCAGATCTCCTCAATTTTTAGCTTTTAGCTGCGCTGTCCATCAAGGATGGCGGCGTACAGCATCGTGTATTCAGCAAACCCTTCTTCCGCTTTGAACAAAGCCTTGCGCTCCAGGAGGCGCAGTTTAAGAAGATAGGCGTAGACGGCGTTTTCGCCGAAATAGCTCAAGCCTTGCAGGGATTCAATGGCGTTCCAGCGGGCTTGATCCAAAAAAAGCTCGGCTTCCAGCGGCGATTCGATGGCAAACGCCGCCTTTGCGGCCGCCGCCGCGTCCGCAGGATACGCGGGCGGCTCAATGCCCGCGCCGCCATAGGCTCCGCTCGCGGTTCCACCGTCCCGTTTGAGCTTGAGGCTCCGGTATCGCGCGAGATTCAAACGCAACGTCCGCTCCCACGCGCTCCACGCCTCAATAAACGCGGATGAGGAAGCCGGCGCATTCTCCCTTGTATCGGGATTGAGCGTACAGAGATCAAGAAGCGGCGTATCGGAAGGCGGGAGTTCCCGTTTGCACAATTCAATGAAGGCTTGACTCGTCATGGGAAGCGGCGCGTTATAGCTTAGGCTAGGAAGTTGGGGAATTAGATAATAGTAAGCCGGCACGCTTATTGCCCTCCGGCTTTGACCGCAGTTTTAAGGATTTCCGTCAAATGAGGGTTAAGATAGGCGCCGAGCAATTCCGCCACGGCGTCCGCAGAGAAGTCATAGTAGGCGGAACCGTCTTTTTCGGCGATGCGGAAGCCTGCGGAGAGGTTCCTGTCGGATTTGAGTTCAACGCCTTTCTTCAAAGCGCCGGCGAGTTTCTCGTCAAAAAAGCCCTTGATTTTCTTGATGTCCTGCTCGCTTACGAGTACGGCAAGCTCGTCGCTTCCCTTCGCAACCCACGCTTTCAGAATATCGGGCAACGCCGCTTTGAGGACATCTTCTTTATACGCCCCGGACGTTTCTTTTTTTACAATGGCGTCAAGGAGGCTTTGAATTTCCCCTTTGAACGCAAGCGCCAGATTGCGGGACGCCTGTTCAAGCGCCGCGACGCCGGCTTTTTCCGTCCGCTCCGCGTCTGCTTTCGCCCTGGCGATAATCGCGTCCGCTTCTTTTTTCGCGGCTTCCACAATACGCGCGGCTTCGGCGCCGGACTGGGATTTCAGCTTCGCCGCTTCTTCAGAAGCGGACGCGATGCCGTCTTTTTTTATCTTATCGATTAATTCCTGAAGTTGTATATCCATGGTATCCTCTTTAACAAAAAAACTGGTCTATTGTAGAGTTTTCACTTGATTTATGCAAGCCATTTCCAGGAAAAAAAGTAAATTTTTTGCTGATTGTTTCGGTTGGGCGACGTTTCCCGCATCCGCGAGCAGATTGGGACGAATTTCACGGCTGATTGACAGATGGACGCTGTTCCAAAAAGAATTCAGCGTCTTGCAAAATTTCAGGCTTGTTATATACTACTTCTATGGATCAACAACGCAACGCCGCCGTGTTTTCTTATTTTGAATACGCCGGCAATGACAGCCGTTTTTCACAGAAAGCCGATGATGAGTATTTCAATCCCATACTGCCCGGTTTTTATCCGGATCCGTCTGTCTGCCGCAAGGGGGATGATTTTTTTCTCGCGCTTTCTTCTTTCAGTTATTATCCGGGCGTCCCCATCTTTCATTCCAAAAATTTGACGCGGTGGGAATCGCTGGGACATGTGTTGAACAGACCGTCCCAACTCAACCTTGACGGAATCAGGCTGAACGGGGGCATTTACGCGCCTTCAATAGCATATAATAAGTATAATGACACCTTCTACCTTATCACCACCTGCGTCGACGGCATCGGCAACTTCATTGTAAAGACGAAAGACCCTTTTGAACAGAACTGGTCTGATCCGATCCCGCTTCCTCATGTGGGCGGCATCGATCCGTCGCTTTTTTTTGACGATGACGGGTCCGGCGGCGCCGGAGCCGCGTACATCGCGCATAACGACGAACCGGAAGGAACGCCGGAATGGGCGGGACACCGCGCCATCTGGATACATAATTTTGACGTTAAAACCGACGCGACCTTTGGCGAGAAAAAGGTGATTCTGGACGCGGGCGTTGACCGAAGTAAAAAGCCCATTTGGATTGAGGGTCCTCACCTGTACAAAATCAACGGAACGTATGTTCTCATGGCCGCAGAGGGCGGCACCAGCGCGAACCATTCCGAGGTGGTTCTCAGGGCGGATGACGTGAAGGGTCCGTATACGCCATTCAGCGGGAACCCCATACTGACCCAACGGGATTTGCCGGAATTGCGCCCCGATAAAGTTACGAGTGTGGGACACGCCAACCTCATCGAAACGCCGAAAGGCGAATGGTACGCGGTGTTTCTTGGATGCAGACCCTATGAGGGACCCTTTTACAATACCGGACGGGAGACGTTTCTTCTGCCGGTAACGTGGAAAGACGGGTTTCCGGTTATTCTGGAAAAAGGGAAGCGCGTACCGGTTGTTGCGAAAAAACCGGCGGTTTCACCGGACGCCGCCGCACCGTGTTCTGTGAGCGCCGCGCGCTCTATGAGCGCGGGCAACTTCCGGTGGCGGGATGATTTTTCCTCGAAAAAACTGGGCTTTGAATGGGCTATGCTACGGACTCCGCGCGGCGAGCCGTGGTTCCGCCTTGACAACAAGCTGATTCTGACTGTAACGGATGAAAGCGTCTACGATGGCGGCAATGCCGCCGGCACCCCCGCGTTTTTGGGGCGGCGCCAGCAACACGCCTGTTTCGAGGCGGAGACCGAGATGTTCTATACGCCGAAAAATCAAGATGAAATCGCCGGCGTTGTGTGCTTTCAGAACGAGTCGCATAACTTTGCGTTCGGCATGACCATCCATGACGGCAAGCGCGTGATAACGCTGACGCGGGATGCGCGGACGCGGATTGCCTGCGCGCCTGTGCCGCAGACATTGGAAAACGGGCCTGTGCGGTTCAAAGTGAAGGGAGACGGCGCATTGTACAGCTTCTACGCGTCGTTTGGCGCGAGAGAAGCGGGCGGCGTTTGCCGCTGGCTGCCCATTGCCGAAAATGTTGACGGAAGCAATTTGAGTACCGAAACAGCCGGCGGTTTTGTGGGCGTCATGATAGGACCCTATGCGGGGCGTAAAAACGCGCGGTGACGGCGCGGAAGCGGCGGGGCGTCAACAGGAGAAAACAGGAGAAAAAATGAAAAAAAATTCAGGACGAGAAAAAATACTTGAGGTTTTCACCGGATCGGATGCGCTGGTTTCGGCGGCGGTGGTGGCGTTGGGCTTTCTCGCGGGCACGGTTCTGGTGATTGCGGTGGGCAGGAATCCGGCGGGCATGTATTCCGCCATTGTACAGGTGGTGACAGGCTGGGACATTGGACGAGGAGTACACAATGCGCGTTACATCGGCGAGTGGATCGTCGCTTCGTTGCCGCTGATCCTGTGCGGGTTTTCAATGGGATTCGCCGCGAAGACTGGACTTTTCAACATCGGGGCTGAGGGGCAGTACGTCGCCGGACTCACGGCGGCGCAGCTTGTGGGGCTTTTCGGTCCGCCGGTTCCGGTTCTGCACTGGGCGCTGGCCTGCCTTGCGGCTGTTGTCGCGGGCGCGGCCTGGGGCGGCGTCTCAGGGTTTCTCAAGGCGAAATTCAGCGTGTCCGAAGTGGTTTCCACCATTATGATGAATTACATCGCCTTTTACGCATCCCGCTACATCATGCTGAGGGTTCCGGGCGCAAACACCTACAGAACGCCGAATTTCCCGGAGACAGCGCGTTTGTCGGACAGTTTCCTCGAATCTATCACCAACGGGTCGAGGCTGAACCTTGGTCTGTACCTCACCCTGGCGGCGACTCTGGCGTATTGGGTTGTCATGGGCAAGACCAACCTCGGCTATTCACTGCGGGCGACGGGTCTCAATAGGGAAGCCGCCCGCTACAGCGGCATCAACGTACATGCCAACATAACCGTGGCCATGGCCATTTCAGGCGCTTTCGCGGGGCTTGCCGGCGCGGTGGTTTCACTCGGCGTGTTTTCCTATGGGCGCATCCTGTCCGCTCAAGAAGGCTACGGCTTTGACGGCATCGCGGTCGCCTTGGTGGGAAACAGCACGGCGTTTGGCGCCGCGCTCTCCGGCTTGCTATTTGGCATGCTCAAGTCAGCCCAGCCCTTGATGCAGTCCCGCCAGATACCCAAAGAAATCGCCTCCATCATCATAGGGCTGGTGGTCATCTTCATAAGCCTGCGCGCTGGCGTAAAGCTCCTTGTGGAATGGCGGGCTAAAACGGCTCTGCTGCCTCGCTCCAAAATATCTAAAACATCCAAAATATCCAAAACCAAGGAGTCTGCCGAATGACAATCATGCTCAACATGCTTCCTTCAATCCTGATGATCACCGCGCCGATTTTGATTGCGGCGACGGGCGGTCTGATCTGCGAGCGAGCCGGCGTGGTGAACATCGCGCTGGAAGGGCTCATGTCCATAGGCGCCATGACCGCCGCGACCGTTCATGTGTTGCTCGAAAGCAGAATCGGCTTTTCCATACCGCTGGCGCTCGCGCTCGCGGCGTTTGCGGGCTGCCTGTTTTCGCTGATCCACGCTTTTGCGTCCATAAGCCTGCGCGCGGATCAAGTGATTTCCGGCACCGGAATAAACCTGTTCGCCAATGGCATAACGGTGTTCTTTTGCCAACTTCTTTTCCGCATGGACAGAACCATGAATCCCAAGCTGGGCATGCTTCCGGGACCCGGAGGAATATACCCAACCGCGTGGATTGCGCTTGCCATTCTGGGCGCGACGTGGTTTGCGCTTTATAAGCGTCCCCTCGGTTTGCGCTTGCGGGCTGCCGGCGAGCATCCTCAAGCGCTTGCGTCCGCCGGCGTGGATGTCGTCACATTGCGCTATGGCGCGGTTCTCGTTTCGGGATTGCTTGCCGGACTTGCCGGCGGTTGCATCGTGCTTACCCAAGACATTCAATTCACGGTGTCGACCATCAATGGAAAGGGATTTATCGCGCTTGCCGCAGTCTCTTTTGGACGTTGGACGCCCCTCGGCATACTCGGCTCCTCGATCCTGTTCGGGCTTTCGTCCGCGCTTGCGGTAAACATCACGAACATCAAGGCGTTGCAGGCGCTTCCTTCAGAATTTTTCAGCGCCCTGCCCTATATCATCACGCTCGCCACGCTGGTGCTTTTCAGCGGCAAGGATTACGCGCCCAAGGCTTCCGGACAGCCGTTTGACAAGGGGAAGAGCTGACGCCTTTGGACGCCTCCATGTGAGCCGCTTATGAGCGTAGCTTGTGGGTTTGCGCATAGAATATATTGACGCAATGTATAAAAGTTGATATACATTTTTAAAAATGTAAGGACAAACGATGAAAAAAGTACTAATAATAATACCGCTCCTGCTGGCAAGCGGTATGGCGTTCTCACAAACAGATTATTTTTTTGTTTTAGGTAGTACAGCATAGAACGCTTCCTGTATTTTATACGTTGCTATCTTCTATTATGTGAATTTCACGTATTGCGAGGCGAATGACGTCCTGAAAAATATCATCACGTTTTTTATACGGGAAAAGAAAAAACATAAGACGGCGATTTTTATTCTGCATGATCTGTCGTTTGACTTTCTAAGGACGCTGCCGGAAAATTATTCCGTCCGTGTCATTGCGATTGAGAAGGACGAAACGTACCACGCGGGAAAAAACGACGTTTCTGACATTCAGAAGATAACCGCGCGCGATATGAGCCTCTTTGGTTTTTTCAATAACAGCGAGTTGTGCGAGCCGTTTCGATCTCTTAAAAAAGTTACGATATTACGGCGCTGGACGAATGCGCCATCCCCCCGAAGTTTTCTGACGGCGTGATTTTTGACGTGGATATACGACAGTCGAATCTGCCGGGGGACGATCATACACAAGAACCCGTTTGCATTTATAAAGATATTCATTTCAAAATCAGGAAAAACCGTTTTATTGTTCTCACCGGGTTTTCAGGATGCGGCAAGAGTACGCTTTGCAATCAGATATTGGAAGATTGCGAAGACAAAAAAACATTCCGCTATGTCCCTTCGCTTTTGCTTTCCTCGCTCTCTGAAGACAGTCAGGCGTCCATTTATCAGGATTTGTCTATTATGTACAGATATTACCATGATGTTGACGGCATGATTAATAAAGACGGCTCTCTTGACGCATCCAATGAAGCGTTGAGGGAAAATCTGAAAGCGGTGTTGCGGGACGTTCATTTTTATGATACGGATGTCACTGACGAGACGCTTGACGCGTTTTTAGCGAAAAAGATATATGACCTTTCCGGCGGCGAGCAGCAACGCTATTGGCTGGCGCGTATATTATTTCCGTTTAGACTGCGAGAACAACCGGCGCTTTTAGCGCTTGACGAGAGCATAGCGAGCCTTGATTGTCTTACGAAGAACAAGATTATAGCCATGTTGTTGCAGGAAGTGTTTTCAAAACGGGGCATGTCCATCTTGCTTGTTTCCCATGACCTGCGTGATATTGGCGTCATCTATGAGACGCTTGTACAGAGCGAGAACGTTGGCCGTGAACGGATCGACGCCGTTTTTGAGCATTATGAAATGTTTAACGGTACGCTTTACAAAGTGTCGACGCCTTTTTCAGAATACCGCACGAACCTCATTGCGCATAAAGAAAATGAATACCGCTCATTGTCAGGCGATGGGGAATTGCATCTCAAATTAAAGACGGCTCAGTTTGACGCCGAAAACGGCGGCAAAGACATCATAAAGCAAGCGTAAAAAAAGGAAAGAAAAAATGAAAATTTTGACGGCATTCTGTTTTGCAACCATGGTTTGCCTCTGCATCTCATGCAATAAGGCGCAGGAAGCGAATTTTACGCCGGCTTCCGTGAATATCAAGCGCTACGCCCTTGTCATTCTTGCGCCTCCCAAAGAGGGCTTCAAGAATCTTGTGGTTTCAGACAGCGCCACAAAACGGATTTTTGCGAATTTCGCCGAATTGACCACGCGCAGGATTATCCTGTTGCCGCAAGGCGATTATGAGATCAAGGCTGACGGATTGGAAGACGCGGCTGCGTCTTTTGACGAGGATTACAACGTCAGCGCAGATAAAAAAGAGTTTTCCATAACGCCGATCAACCCTCCGTATATCGCTTTCAGACAAGGGCAAAATTTTTATACAAAGGCGCTGGTGGAAGGCGCCGGTTATTATATGTCCATTTTAAACCTTGACGGGTTTCCAGCCAATAGGTTTTCCGCTGAAATTTCAGGGTGGGGGAACGTGCCCCTGGATACAAAAACGGCGGACAACCGTATAAACAGCGCGGGGGCGCTTTCTTTTCTCGCGGGGAATTATACGGCGGCGGCGGCGACGGCGAATGGTCAGCAAAAGACGCTTGATTTTACGGTCGTTGACAATGATACGGCCGGACCTACGCTTGTCAATAAAAATTCAAAAGCGTTTCTCTATCGATCATCCGGCAAGAACACGACTCTGTCCTTCTTGATAAGCGATCCTTCAGGCGTCGACGCGAAAAAGACCTATCTTGAAGTCAATGGAAACCGGTACACAACCGATCAAGCGAGGCGGGAATCCGGAGGATATAGACTTGACATCACTGTTCCTTTATCTGAATTTTCCGGAAAGCATGACGAGATTCTGGCGACTCTGAGAATGTACGACAATGATACGGATCACGGCGCGAGCGATCAATCCTATCGTGACGAAAGGATAGGACTGCGCGAAGAAACCGGATTTGATAAAACATTCGCCATGAAGTGGAGCGGCGGACCCGTCCAGTACGCCACAGTGCAATGCTATTCCGAAGCCGGCGGCGCGGTGAAAGAAGCGATGACGTTCTTCGAATTCAGCGCATACGTACAAGCGAATGAAGAGCGGCTCATCACTATTGAAGAAAAAAGGTACGTTTCATTGGGCGCGGACGGTTCGGTGACCTTGAGAAACATGCACGAGAATGACAACATTCTTTTCTTTATATATTGAAAATTCGTCTGACGACGCCGCAGTTGTCAGCGCCATCGTAGAGTACAATGAAACAAATGACGTTTCGGTCATTGAAAACGCCGTCAATCAAGCGCAAGACGCGGATTTGAAAAAGCGATTGACCATATTGTCAGGCGCTCTGAAATAATCGCCAGATGAACTTCTGGCGCATGCGCGGAGTGTGCGCCGTATCACCACCCCCTCTTCGCATAACCGCGCAAAGAAGCTATGATACACCAATGATCAATGAAACCTCTATTTTTATAACTGAAGAGACGAATCCGTACAAAAACATCGCGCTTGAGGCGTTGTTGCTTGAGACGCTTCCCGACGGCGCGGCGGCGCTGTATTTGTGGCAAAACCGGCGCACCGTTGTCATTGGGCGGAATCAGAACGCATGGAAAGAATGCCGCGTCGAAGTCCTTGAGCGTGACGGCGGCTTTCTTGCGCGGCGGCTTTCCGGCGGCGGCGCGGTGTTTCACGACATGGGCAACCTGAACTTCACGTTTTTGGTTCCAAAAGGCGATTACAATCTCGACAAACAGACCGATGTGATTCTACAGGCTGTACGGAACGTTGGCGTTAAAGCGCAAAAAAACGGACGGAACGATCTTGAAACGGACGGACGGAAATTTTCCGGCAATGCGTATTATCAATCGGACAAAAACGCATTTCACCACGGAACCCTGCTGGTGAACGCGGATATGGACGCGGCTTCGAAATACCTTTCCGTTTCACAGGATAAGATCAAGGCGAAAAGCGTTGAATCCGTCAGACAGCGCGTCATCAATCTGACCGAATGCGCTCCGGACTTGACCATTCCAACGCTGAAAACAGCGCTTGTTGATGCGTTTGACGCGGTGTATGGGTTGCGGAGCGCGCGCCTGACCATTGATTCGCTGGCAGACGAGTTTTTCGGCGCGGCGCACGCGCCGAACGCGCCGCATTCGCCAAATCGCGCCGTGTTCTTGGAACGTTTGAAGCGCCGCCTGATTTGTTTAGAAAAACAATTCGCCGATCCCGCATGGAAATACGGCAAGAATCCGCCGTTCACCTGCGCGTCTTACGGACGGTTCACATGGGGCGGCGTTGAAGTCGCGCTTAACGTTGAGCGCAACGCCATCACGGAAGCGGCTGTTTTCTCGGACGCTATGGATGAGACATTCATCCTTGAGCTTGCGCTGTGTCTTAAAGGGGCGAATTTTACCCGTACCGCAGTTCTTGAAGCGCTCACGGCGCGTTTTGCGGACAATCCTTTGCGGCTTGCCTTTTGCGATGATGTTGTTGATTTAATTTTTGGAGACAGGTAGGAGGCGGATATACGGCGGTTTCAATCGCCGGCGCCGCTTGCCACGAAACGCGGGGCGCCGGCTGCCATTCGCGAAGGCGGTCTTTTCCTTTCGGCTTAATAATCTTAAACATTTCCCCGGACGGCTCAAGCGCATAAAACCCTTTTTTCAAGGCATAGATTTTTTCGTTCTCGTTGAAGACTGCGCCGCCGATAGCGTCCAGATACACCTGTTTGTCATCGTGCAAATCCACGTATCGGCGCGGTTTTTCCATGCGCTCAACATGATCGTCAACATCCCGCGCGCATGGCTTGCTCTTGATCTCGACGATCATCACCTTGTCGCCGTTTTCCAGAAAAGCGTCAACTTCCATGATACTATCGTGTTCACGATCTACTGCCTCGGTGTTTCTGCGCGTTTTGGTAACCTCAAAGCCAATCTCACGAAATTTTACCACGAGGTTGGGGACTGCCATGTACTCATTAATTTCACCGAAACGGTTGCCCACTTTGCTGATCTGCCTGTCGGTCGCCTCTATTTGCTCATTGGCGGCTTGCATCATCGCCCAGACCTTCTCAAAGGTCAGTCCTTCGCCCACAGCTTGAGCTGTCTTCATAGCAAACTCCTCCTTTTAACTATACCGCCTTTTCGTCTTTTGGAAAACCGCTTGCAAGGGTAAAAATCCGTTTTTTCATAGTTTTTTTGGAATTTTCCATCTCGTGGACTTGACACGAACCGCCAAAAATTGCTTTGATTTTTGGAGACACATTAGAGACACATTAGAGACACATAGGAGACAGTCAATGGAATCCGATCTTCTTGTTATTGGTTCCGGTCCTGCGGGGTATGCGGCTTCAATCAAGGCGCGAAGGGCCGGTCTTTCGGCGCGCCTTGTTGAGAAGGCTTTGGCAGGCGGCGTCTGTTTGAACCGGGGTTGCATTCCGACAAAGGCGTTGCTGTACAGTTCTTCACTCCGCCGCAAAGCGGCTGAAGCCTCGCTATTTGGCATTCACGTAGCGGCGGCGTCTGGCGGTGACATCCCTTTTAATTCTACAGAGGTTCAGCGGCGCAAATTGGAAGCCGTCGACGCTATCCGCGCTAACCAGATCGCGTTTATTGAGAAAAGCGGTGTCTCGCTTGAGCGGGGGATCGCGCGCATTGAGAATGTCGGCGGCGAAGACAAAACAGTTTCAATCGCTGGCGAAGACGGAGAGCGTAAAATCGTCCGCGCAAAACGCATCCTCATCGCAACGGGAACCAAACCGGCGCTCATCCCGGTTGCGGGTTGCGATCTTGACGGCGTTTTTACGAGCGACGATCTGCTTGGAGACAATGGACCGCTGTTTGAAAGATGCTTCCCCAAGCTGACTATTATTGGCGGCGGGGTTGTTGGTATGGAATTCGCCAGCATTTACAGCAATTTCGGCGGAGAGGTCACAGTCATTGAAGCGTTGCCTCGCGTTTTAGCCAACATGGACAGGGAGATAAGCCAAACCATCGCCATGATCCTCAAAAAGCGCGGCGTGAACATCATTACGAACGCGCAACTTGAAAAAGTCGAGAAAACAGAGGCGAGTGGGGGAGGGGAGTTGGCCTGCTTTTTTAGAATTTCTGGAAAAAACGCCGGCGCACTGGAAGCGCCGCCTCAATTCATCGCATCGAACGCGGTCTTGATTGCGGCGGGGCGGAAGCCGGAGACAGCCGGGCTTTTTTCGCCGGATTCTTTGGGCGCCATCGCGCTGACCGAACGGGGCTATATTCGGGTCAATGAAGTTGGCATGACAAGCGTTGCAGGCGTTTACGCCGCCGGCGATATAGCGTCGGGCGCCGCTTTTGGCATGAGCGCCGGCGTCCAGCTTGCGCATACCGCGACGGCTCAAGCCGAACGCATCGTTGACCATATCGTGGGCAAGCCGCCGGCTCCTCTCGGCGCGATCCCCTCGTGTGTGTATACCGCGCCTGAAATCGCCTGCGCTGGGCTTACCGTTGACGAAGCGAAGGAACGCGGCGTTCCGGCGATTGTCGGCAAGGGCGTGTTCGGCGGCAACGGCAGGGCGGTTATTGAACATCAAGAGCGGAGCTTTGTCAAACTGGTGTTCCACGCGGAAACGAAGGCGCTTATCGGCGCCCAGATCATGTGCAACCATGCGACGGATATCATAGCTTGGGCGGTGCAGTGCATCAACGCCGGAATAACTGCGGAGCAAATCAGGAACAGTGTGTTCGCCCATCCGACATACGCGGAAACCATAGCGCAGGCGGCGGATCGCGTCTAATTGATGTGGAAGCGGCGCTTCTGGCGGCAGTTCCGCCGTGTTTTCAACAAGCGTTTTTTAAAAATTGAAAAAAACGCTTGACAGTAAATGTTGTTATCGATATAATCTGTCAAGAAATATCGCTTATGTGTTATGTCTTTTTTTATTTAGGAAGTTCGTATGAAAAAGACTTTTAAAGCAAGAATCGTAGGCTCGCTGGCAATTCTCCGTGTTGGTTGGATGCAGTGACGTAATTATTGATCCGGTGGATACGTCATTGCAACACTCCGGCGGCGACCGGAAGGCGGGTGTCTCACAACGAAGATGAGGTTCAGTTAAAACTTATTGACGCCATGTTCAGCGACGCGACTGCCGGTGAAATAGCAGATATTAGCGCAAATTTCACCTGAAATGTCGCAAAAATATCTAGTTATGATAGAAGAGCTTGTTCTTCCAGATGGCGGCAATGGACAAGAACGGTCTTTAATTAGTTTCATAAATAGTAGAGACATTCGACTTGGTTTTTATGATATGTCAAATAAATCACGAGGATTATTTGACGCTGATTTCAGTCAAAGTACTATTAATTGGCATTATGGATTATGGCTGTTACTATTGCCGGATTAAGCGCATATAAGTGGGTCAAATGGAGGCAGCCTTGGGTTGGCGTCGCAGGTTTAGTTACGGCTGCCGCAGGCGGAGCGAGTATGGCGGCTAAATTAGCGCAATGGTATGGGTGCGGCGATTTCAAAAGTTGGGTTGACGCTCTTACATCTGCATATGATAATACCGGTAACTTTCAAAGCGCCGCCGCAACTGCCAATAAATCGCTTGGTTTAGATGTTGGAATGCAATTGCTTCAGATTTCAGCGGCGACAGCGGGAGTTGTCGTATTTTGCGCGGCTGTTGCACCGGAAGTTTTTTCTTTTGTTGTAAATACAGCTAAAGCGGGATGGAACAAAATAGTCTCATTCATAACACAATTCCTTCCAGGAGGCGCGACTATTTCTATCAATGGCATTATATTGGCGCCCATAAAATAGCCGCAGGTTGAAAGCCTACCAGCCTATCAAGATTATCGCCGTTTAAAAAACGGTGGAATTTGATAGGCTTGCTGGTGTTTATGAAAATGAAAAATCCGGCTTGTTTTTTTATCTTCCTCACATTCGCGCTTGCAGCGTGTAGTACTATAAACCATAGGCATGTTCTCCGTACAACATATATAGTATTACTTGATATGGAACATCCGACAATGAATGAAATAGCTGACGGCATCGAAGAATTTTTTAACGTCAATGGGTTTCAGACAATATACAAAGGGCAGGGACATGATCCTGATTTCATTGCCATTGAAACAGAATGGCGGAATGTTTCTTCTATAAGGGATGCATTAATGGCTTTGATAGGCATTGCCAGCGCTCTTGCCACAGATGCCAATGTTGGGCGTACAACAACATATATAAAATATTATGTTTCCGTGTATGAAAATCATTACACTATACGCGCGGTGAAACGTGTTATTGATGACAAGGCGAATGTTTATGAACAAGCGGCGAATGATATTGTTGAAGTGTTTCCAAATTCTGAACTATGGAAACAAATGGAAATATTAGCGCAGAAAATGAATGTACAAAACAATATTATGCGATATGACCTTGCCACAGAGCGTGAAACCTATGAATACTAAAATTATGCGTCTTTTGATATGTGTATGTGTTACAGCGTCCGCCTGCGCCACAGTAAATGTAAAAGACAGCTCTTCTTTATCTTCTAAAAAATCAGAAGCGTTTTTGTTTGCGGCGATCACTACAGATATTCCTGATTTGACAATAAATATATATCAACGAAACAGAAACGCAACCAACGATTTTTTTTCCAGCGCGTCCGCTGTTATAAAATTGCGAAGCGGGCATAATCTGATAATGATTAAACTGCCGGCAGGATATTACACATTCAAATATGTGTACCCGGAAGACGCTGTCGGTTTTTTTGAACTCTCGGATATAATTTTTAGACTGGAAGAAAATGTAATAAATTATATTGGAAACCTGAATATATATAAAACAACGGCATACGAAATTGGATATGGTTTTGCCGACGCTTACGGTGTTGATTATATGTTTTTGGAAACCGTATATCCATGTCTGACAAAAGCATATCCTGTACGAAAAAAGAACGCTGAAACAGGAAACTTATTTGCGGTAAAGCGAATATTTTAGGACTTGTACCGCTCGACATCTGAAATACTTTCCGCTTCGCTGCAGAACAGGACAATGGAGGGCTTCGATTTTCTGGCCGCTGGCAACGATGAGCCTTTCTTTTACTCAAAACATGACGCATACATGGATAAATACTTTGACAGTTCCGTTACGTTGGGCTATGACCTGCATATATCGAACTGTCGGATTACCCCATTTCGGCGGGGATAATTCGGCTCATTTCAACCGCCGCCGGCTGGCTTCTAAAATGCCCCCCAGGAGGCGCGAGGATTGACGTAGGCGGATCAATCTGATCGCCATGAGAGAGCGGGGCGCTTCCCGCCATTTAAAAATATTCTGTAACATGCTGGGGGCGGAGGGTCCATACTTTGCGGAGCGTTTCCAGGTTGCCCAGCGCTTCAAGTCCGGTCTGTTTTGACAAGAGGGCGTTTTCCAGCGTGCGGTAGCCCACAACCAGTGGGCTCAATGCCGCTATGGTACACTTCATGTCCGCGTCTTTTCGCGTGACCGAGACGCGGCTGCCTTCGGGCGCATACTCAACCAGAAAGCGGCGTTGATTGGCGCTGATGTGCGGATCTATGACATCGATCACGAACCGCCCCTCGCCTGCGGGACGGCGCATACGTTCAAGCGCCTCCTGCGCGTTGATGATGCGCGTCATGTCGCGGGGAACGATGTGCCGCTCAACCGCCCACATGTCGGAAACGAAGTCAAACGGATCGATGAAAGAAGGCATGTCCCAGGTAAAAGCGTCGTATTGAGAACGCATGTCGCGCGCCAGCCCCAAGGCGCCGTACAAGCCTTCTTTGTCAACAAAAGCAAGCTCTTTTACATCTATATGGCCGTCATCTCCGTCCTTTTCACCCTGACACTTGATGTAGGATTTCGGCTTGCCCTCATCGTTGTACCATAGGTAAAGAAAAACGCCCGTTGAATACGGATCGCTGTTGGTGAAGTTCCGCCACGCGCGATCATTCTCCCAATAATCGCGGCAAATTGCGTGGTTCAGATTTGCGATGTAGGCGTGGTGAACCGTGTTGAGATCAGACGCGTCGTCTCCGGGGAAAATTTGCGCAAACTGTCCGTGAGGCTTCAAATGAGCGAATTCGTTTGTAGGAATGGCGACCTTGTTGCGGACGCAGGCAAGCTCATAGCCGAATTGCCGGTAAAAGGCGTGAGAAAAAGGAGTGAGCGTGGAAAAGACGACGCCTTTTTCATAGGCTTCCGGCAGCAGCTTTTCAAATATCAGCCTGACGCACCCTTTGCCGCGGGATTCCGGCAGAACGCCGACCCCCCCGATGCCGGACATCTTCACGTTCTGGCGGTCAAAACGCATAAGAAACTGGATTTCATTCATACAGCCTTTGATCGCGCCGTTTTCAACGTATGCCCATGTCCATTCAGGCGGATTACCCAGCGCGTCTTTCGCCTCATCCGGTTCGTCGTACCGCTTGCGTTCATTAAAAACGACGGTCCAGATTTTCCGGCATTGAACCATCTCATCCGCTGTGACGCGGCGTATTTCCATCATAAATCTCCCCTTGCCTCTGAAACAGTTGAGCGCGCGGTGTGGATGCCGCCAGCGCAAAACGCCACGATATATTCTGCCATATTTTGCGAATACATTAAAGAGGCGTCCGTTTGACAAAGCGTCCGTCCGCCGCCCCCCTTGTTGCAAACACTCAAAGCGGCTATTATCTGCATAAGGAGAATATGCAATGAACAACAATCCCGTCGCCGGCTACTTGGCGTCTTCTTCCCCAGACGCCATTGACACCGCTTTTTTGGCGTACCTTTGCAATTTGTGGGAAATCGCCAAAGTCGCCCCTGAAATCGCGGCTTCTATTGTCAAAGAATTGGAGAATCAGCGCAAGCGCATCAAACTCATCGCAAGCGAGAACTACTGTTCAATGTCCGTGCAGCTTGCAATGGGGAACCTGCTCACTGACAAATACGCCGAAGGCATGCCGTACCACCGCTTTTACGCGGGCAATGAAAATGTAGACGCAATAGAAGCGCTTGCGGCGGAGGAAGCCCGTGCGCTCTTCGGCGCGGAATACGCCAATGTTCAGCCCCACTGCGGCGCGGACGCCAACATGCTCGCCTACTGGGCCATACTTTCCACCCGGGTGGAAGCGCCGTTGCTGGAGCGATTCGCCGTCAAAGACCTCTACAAGCTCACGGACGCCCAATGGAAAGAGGCGCGGGAGGCGCTCGGCAACCGGAAGCTCCTGGGGCTGGATTACTATTCCGGCGGACACCTCACCCACGGGTACCGGCATAATGTTTCAGGGCGCATGTTCGACGCGCATAGCTATACGGTTTCCAGAGAAACGGGGACGCTTGATTATGACGCCATTGAAAAGCAGGCGCTTGAAATAAAGCCTTTTATCCTTTTGGCTGGATATTCGGCGTATCCCCGCATGATCAACTTCCGCCGTATGCGGGAAATCGCGGACAAGGCGGGCGCTGTATTCTTGGTTGATATGGCGCATTTCGCCGGACTCGTCGCCGGAAAGGTTCTTACAGGCGACTACGATCCTGTTCCCCACGCCCATGTCGTCACCACCACGACCCACAAAACCCTTCGCGGGCCGCGCGCGGGGCTAATACTTTCCACCAAAGAATTCGCCGGCGCTCTGGACAAAGGCTGCCCCCTTACGATGGGCGGACCTCTTCCCCACGTCATAGCGGCGAAAGCGGTCGCGTTCCGCGAGGCGCGGCAACCGGAATTCCGCGTATATGCGGCGCGTATTGTTGAAAATGCGAAGGCGCTTGCCGGGGCGTGCGTCAAAAACGGGCTTGACGTACTTACTGGCGGCACGGACAACCATCTTTTTCTCGTGAACGTCCGCAACCTTGGACTCACGGGCAGGCAGGCGGAAAACGCGCTCCATGAGTGCGGCGTCACCGTGAACCGGAACAGCCTTCCCTTTGATCCCAATGGTCCGTGGTACACGTCCGGGTTGCGCATCGGCGCCGCCGCCGTTACAACGCTCGGCATGGGCGCGGCGGAAATGGAGGAGATAGGAGGCGTTATTGCGCGGACGCTGAAAAATACGGCGCAGGCGCCTGACATCAAAGATCCGTCGAAAAAAAGCAAGGCGAAGTGCCGCGTCGCCGAAGAAGTCAAAATCGAAGCGGCTCTGAGGGTTAAGGAATTGCTTGACAAATTTCCGGTCTACCCTGAATTAGACTTAAATTTTCTAAAAAAAGTGTTTACAAAATAGTGTTTTGTTGCTATAATACCTGTCTCTAATATATTTTTATCATAGCTTGGCGTTTGAGCTGTGTATTTTATAGAGTAAATTTTTTATATTTCAAGGAGAATTTTATGCGATTAAAGGCGAGGTTGACCTTAATTGTTGGTTCGTTGGTGGCAGTTTTTGTAGCGGGAACTGCGATCTTATTGTTGATGCAGGCAAGAGCCATGCAAACAACGGCGGCCATGCAAAATATGGAAAATCTAACCGGTATGTACGCCGAGCAAATACAGTCGCGGTATGCCAATTATATAAGCATGTCAAAAGCCGTGTCAAATGTCATGGATTCGTACGAAGGTGTTCCTGTTGAAGATCGGAGAGTGCGTTACGATACGGTTCTCAAGGGCATCATGGAATCAAATCCTAATTTTTTGGGGATGTTCTGCGTCTGGAAGCCAAATGTGCTTGAAGGCAATGACGCGGCGTATGCCAATACATTAGGAGCCGACTCAAGCGGACGGTACATGCCGTGGTTTACGCAGAGATCGGGAGCTATTGAAGAGATACTCCTCTCAGAGTACGAACTGTACAATGACGTGATGGCAAACATGGATAATAAAAATCCGATTATAACCAACCCTTATTACAGCCCAACGGTAGAGGGGTTGGAACTGACCATTAGGATTTGCTATCCCATCATTACAAGGGGTGTTGTTGTGGGCAGAGTCGGTATAATGATTGATGTAGCCGCTTCTCAGTCTATTATAGAGGGCATAAAACCGTATGGAGAGGGAGGAAGAGCGATTCTCTATGCAAACGACGGAACCATAGTGGCGCATTACGACGCCTCTAGGCGCGGGCAAAGCCTCACCGACTCCCAATCGGCGAGTATATTGGGCGAGTATGCTGTTAATGCGGCTCTTGAAGCGCTGAGAAGTGGAAAGCCGTCTTTCGGAGGGGCGAATGGACGCCTCTTTGAGATGTATCCGTTCTATGTCGGAGACAGCGTCATTGGGACGGTAACGACTCCGTGGATGTTGCTTGCTTCAGTGCCGGAGCATAGCGTGTTCTCCGCAGTTGACGCTTTGACAACAAGAGCGATTATAATCATTATTGTCGCAATTATTGTAGCTGGGGTGGTTGTTTTCTTTGTGATGGAAACCTCCATAACCAGACGACTCGCCGTGGTCGCCAACGCCGTCAAAGACATTTCCGAAGGCGAGGGAGACCTTACGCAGCGGCTTATGATACATAAGGACGATGAGATCGGCGATGTGGGGAGGTACTTCAACAATACAATGGAAAAGATACGGCTTCTGGTGGTTGCGGTGAAACGCCAGTCAATAGCCCTGTTCGACATCGGCAACGAGCTTGCCACTAACATGACCGAAACGGCCGCCGCCATCAACGAGATCACCGCGAACATTCAGAGCATTAAAGGACGGGTCATCAACCAGTCCGCTTCCGTAACGGAAACGAACTCCACAATGGAACAGATCACAGTGAACATCGGCAGGCTCAACGGACATATCGACAAGCAGACGTCGAGCGTTTCACAATGCTCTTCCGCAATCGAAGAGATGCTTGCCAATATTCAATCCGTCACCCATACCTTGGTGCAGAACTCGGAAAACGTCAGCAAGCTGGCGGGCGCTTCCGAAGTGGGACGCTCCGGTTTGCAGGAAGTCGCGTCCGATATTCAGGAAATATCCCGCGAGTCCGAAGGCTTGCTTGAGATAAACGCGGTCATGGAGAATATAGCGAGCCAGACGAACCTCCTTTCAATGAACGCCGCCATTGAAGCCGCCCATGCGGGTGAGGCGGGCAAGGGCTTTGCTGTTGTCGCGGACGAAATCCGCAAGCTCGCGGAATCTTCAAGCGAACAGTCAAAGACCATTGGCAATGTTTTGAAGAAGATAAAGAATTCCATAGACAAGATAACGAAGTCCACGGACTCGGTGTTGAACAAGTTTGAAGCCATTGACGCCGGGGTCAAGACCGTATCAGATCAGGAAGAAAATATCCGCAACGCTATGGAAGAGCAGACTCAGGGAAGCCAACAAATACTTGAAGCGATAAGCTATCTAAACGAAGTGACCCAGCAAGTGAAGGGCGGATCCGAAGAGATGCTTGAAGGCAGCCAGCAGGTGATTTCCGAAGGGAAGAACCTTGAGATGGCCACAGTGGAGATCACCAACGGGATGAACGAGATGGCGTCCGGCGCGGATCAGATCAATACTGCGGTGAATCAGGTGAGCGAAATCAGCGGACACAACAAGAGTACTATTGATGTATTGGTGAAGGAAGTGTCGAAATTTAAGGTAGAATGATTGATCTTGTCGCCTTTCTTGGCAATCCGGGCGTGGAATACGCCCTGAATAGGCATAATGCGGGCAGGCTTCTTGCGGAGAAGTCAACCCGCTTGTCTTGTATTCCGTGGCAAAAGAAGTTCAAGGGGCTTTACACGGGGCTTGATGTTGAAGGATTCGGCGGCTATGCCAGCGGTACAGCCGGCGGCGTTTCAAAAAAAGTCCATTTTCTAAAGCCGGAAACCTTTATGAATCTTTCGGGAAACGCCGTGTCTAGCGCGGCGTTTTTTTTTAAGTTGCCGGTGGAAAACATCCTGATAGTCCACGACGAGCTTGACCTTGCCCTGGGAGAGGTGAGCCTTAAATTTTCGGGCGGCCTTAATGGGCATAACGGGCTTCGTTCCATGAGATCCGCCTTCAATTCAGTGGATTTTTGGCGCCTGCGAATCGGCATAGGGCGTCCGGCGGATGGCGATGTTTATAAATGGGTGCTTTCCGATTTTACGGCGGACGAAAGTCCCGCTCTGGACGCCGCTCTCGCCGTCGCTGAGGACGCTTTGACGCGGGCGTTAGTTGAAGGAGCGGAGAAATTATTGCCTGAATGGAAAAAGAAAAAGGCGTACGCATCTTTTTAGGATGCGCCGCATGTTAAAGAGATGCGGCGCATGAAATCCTCCATTTTTTCAAAGCAGGCGCCGCCTGCAAAGATGTCGCCTGCTTTACATTTTTCGATAAAAAGCGGTATACTGTCATTATGCAGGTTATAAAACGTTTATTTGGAGGACTTGTATTCCTCTCTTTTGCCCTTGTTCTGGCTTGCGCAAGCCAGAAACCAGCCATTCAGACTGTCCCTGCGTCAGATCCGGCGGCTTCGGTTGACGCCCGTTATACCGGAGACGGCGTTTCGCTTGATGAAGCGCTGTCAGACATAGCGGCGTATTATACGGAAAACCTACCCGCAAACACAAAGATCGCGCTTATTGATTTCGAGTCGGACGCGCGGTTGCTTTCCGATTATATACTCGAAGAGCTCTGGATTCGTTTTGAAGACAGCGCGTCTTTTACGCTGGTTGACCGGCGCAATCTGGATCTCATACGGAAGGAACTGAAATACCAACACTCCGGCAATGTGAGCGAGGAGTCGGCGCAGTCTGTCGGGAGGCAGTTTGGGGCGCAGACGCTGGTGTATGGCAAAATAACGCGGCTGGGCGGGGAATACCGGCTTGTCGTCCACGCGACTGATGTGGAACGGGCGGTTGCCAGCATACGGTCGGCGCAGGTGCGTCCTGACCCGCGTTTCGCCGCGATCTTGGAAAACCCATCCGGCGGCGCAGCCGGAGCAAACATGGCGAACGCCCTCTACTCCGGTGTGGGCAACCCGTGGCGGTTCACGGCGCAAACGGACAGGAGCGATGGCGAGTATCACGACGGCGATTATATGACGCTTCAGATCTATTCCGAACGGGACGCATGGTTCAAGATTACGCATATTGATGTACACGGCGACGCGCAAGTGATTTATCCGGTCTCGCCCCGTGACAATAATTTTATCAGAGCCGGAGAGACGCGGCGGATCCCCGATAACACACGGTTCAGAATGACCACGCCTTACGGCGAGGAAATGATACTGGTTGGCGCGTATGAAAAGCGGTTCGTCATTCAGAAGCATACAGCCGCGCCGCTGTCAAACAGCCTGCTTGTACGGGGCATTACGGTGGAACGGGAAGATACGCGGACGGATATACGTCCGGTCGCTACAGCGAGATTCACCTACCGGATTGGTCCGTGAGCGCCAATAAAATTAGGAAGGAAATGCGATGAAAAAGATCAGTGTGATGGCGTTGTTTGCTGTTCTATCGTTGTCGTCTCTATCGTCTGTCGCGGCCCAGCAGAAATACGCGCTGGTTATCGGCAACGGCGCGTATCGGAACCTTACGCGCCTGAACAACCCCGTGAATGACGCGAATGACATGACGGCGGCTCTGCGAGGGCTGGGCTTCACGGTCGACATCGTAGTCGACGGCGGACGGGTGCAGATGGAAGAAGCGATTGAACGCTTCAAAAACCGGCTTTCCGTGTCAAAAAACAGCTACGGCTTTCTGTTTTACGCGGGTCATGGCGTTCAGTCCGGCGGCGTGAACTACCTGATACCGGTGGACGCCGACATCAGGAATGAATCCTACCTGCGCGACCGCGCCGTATCCGTTCAAGCCATGCTTGACGAGATAAACCAGGCGGGCAACGAGTTGAACATTGTTGTGCTTGACGCCTGCCGGGACAACCCGTTTAGCTGGGGCAGGAGCGGGTCGCGGGGCTTGCAAGTGGTGGGCAACCAGCCCGCCGACAGCATCATTGTCTACGCGACTGCGGCTGGCGCCACCGCCTCCGACGGCGAGGGACGCAACGGACTCTTCACCAGCCAGCTTCTGAAAAACCTGAAAACCCCAGGGATCGACGTGAGCGAAGTGTTCCGTCTCACCGGCGGCGATGTGGCGCGAGCGTCCGGCGGCGGACAGCGCCCTGCGGTGTACAACCAGTTTTATGGCGTCGCCTATCTTGGCTCGCGGCCTTCGACGCAGACGGTGAAACCTGCGCCGGTACAGCCCAGCGTCCCGGCGCAAAGCGCCAAAAGCTATGTTGAGAGCGGACTTGCGTATCACAATAAAAAAGACTACGACCGGGCAATCGCGGAGTACACTCAGGCGATCAGTCTCGATCCGAATTATAGGGATGCGTATCACAACCGCGGCGTTGCGTATGAAAACAAAAAGGACTACGACCGGGCTCTCGCGGACTACACCCAGGTCTTGCGGATAGACCCGAGTTATGCAAAGGCCTATCACGGACGCGGCTTTGTATATGACGCGAAAGGAGACTACGACCGGGCAATCGCAGAGTACACTCAGGCAATCAGGCTCGACCCGAATTATGCGGGGGCGTATAACAACCGCGGCGTTGCGTATGAGAACAAAGGGGACTACGACCGGGCAATCGCGGACTACACTCAGGCCTTGCGGATAGACCCGAACTATACCCGTGCCAAAAACAATCTTGAACAAGCGCGGCGGGCGCGGGGGTGGTGAAAAACACAGATCGCTTCTGCGCCTTCGGGCCGCGCGAAACCTGCGGGTTTCTTTATAGCGCCGACAAACGGTTCCCCTGAGAAAATCGCTCATTCATTGTAATACAAGCGGTTGCGGCACGGCGGTTTTTTCCATAGGGCAAGAAGACGCCGGATCCCCGTAGAACATTTCCGTTGATTATGGTACTATAGGGCATTATGCGAATATTGGCAAAAGATGTGGCTCAGGCGGCGCGCGATCGACGGACAAACGGCGTTGCTGGCGGTTGCGCCGGTGAAGTTGAACTGAAAGGGTGGGTTCACCGCATCCGCGACATGGGAGGCGTCGTCTTCATTGTGTTGCGGGACAGATCCGGGCTTGTACAGCTTGTATTGGACAAAGATCCGGATATGACGCTTGAATCAGTCATTTCCGTTAAAGGGACGCCCGCATTGAACGAAAAAGCGCCGGGCGGGGCTGAAATCAAGGTGCATGCCCTTGAATGCATCGCCCGCGCCGCCAGCGATCTGCCGTATCAGGTGAATGGCGATCCCGCCAAGACCGGTTTGGAAGCGATCCTTGACAACCGGGGCTTATCCCTGCGCAACCCCAAAATCAAGGCGATTTTCAAAGTGCAGGCGACCGTCATTGAGGCGTTCTCCGCATACCTGCGCACACAGGACTTCACCGAGATAAAGACCAGCAAACTGGTGGGCAGTAGCACCGAGGGCGGTTCGGAACTGTTCGAAGTCGCGTATTTTGACCGCAAGGTCTGCCTCGCCCAGTCGCCCCAATTTTATAAAGAGACTATGGTCGCAAGCGGCATGGAGCGGGTTTTCGAGGTTGCGCCCGCATACCGCGCCGAAAAGCACGACACCCCGCGCCACTTGAACGAATACGTATCCCTGGATGTGGAGATGGGCTTTATTGATTCCGAAAAAGACCTTATTGAACTTGAAAAAGGGCTTTTGACCCATATTTTTGAGGAAACGGCGCGGAAGAACGCGGCTGAACTCGCCCTGTGGAACGCGGCTGTTCCCAATGCGGACGCCGTGAGCCAATCCCCTACGGTAAGCTACGATGAAGCCGTGAAAATAGCCGGCGCCGAATCCGCCAAAACGGGCGGCGGACGCATCTTCGACATTACGCCGGAAGCGGAGCGGTTCCTCTGTTCATGGTCGTTGCGGGAATATGGCTCGGATTTGCTCTTTGTCAACGAATTTCCCCGGCGGTACCGCCCGTTCTACACCTATCCGCTTGACGCAAGCCGCACCATGAGCTTCGACGCGCTTTTCCGCGGGCTGGAGATTACCACCGGCGGCAGAAGACAGCATGATTATCAGGCGTTCCTTGATGTTCTGCCTAAATTCGGCTTAAAGGCGGAGCATTTTACGAACTACCTCACCTTGCTTAAATACGGCTGCCCGCCTCACGGCGGCTTCGCCATTGGTTGCGAGCGCCTCACCGCCCGTATTCTGGGCATTGCCAACGTGAAGGAAGCCAGCCTCTTCCCCCGCGACCGCAAGCGGGTGGAGCCGTAACAGAAGCTCGCTGTATGCCGGATTCTTCCGCCTCTGTTTCCTATCTTCTTAAACTCGGAGAACTCACGCTCAAAGGCGAAAACCGGGGCGGTTTTGAGCAGGTCTTGAGGCGCAACGCCCGTTCCATGTTGAAAGGAACGGACGCTCAACTTGTTGCGACGGATGGGCGTTATGTTATACACGCTTCTGAAAACGCTTCTGAAAAAATTGAATTCACGCTGGATCATCTGTTCGGCATAACAGGCTGGGCTAAAACCCGTTTCTGCGAAAAAACTATTGAGGCGGTTTGTAAAACGTGTGTTGAAGAAGCCCGCGCCCTCCTTGCGAATTCCGCTGGCGGCGCCAGTGGCGGCGGGATTAAAACCTTTAAGGTGGAGGCGCGGCGTACGGACAAGCGTTTCCCGCTCGAATCCTATGGGATCATGGCGGTTGCGGGCGATGCTGTTCTTGCCGGGGTTCCCGCCCTAAAGGTTGATGTTCATAAGCCGGATGCTGTCATCACGGTCGAGATACGGGAAAAAGCGTATATATACGCCGACAACCGCAAAGGGTTGCGAGGCTTGCCGGTCGGAACCGCCGGACGCGGGCTGCTCCTCCTGTCCGGCGGCATTGATTCGCCGGTCGCCGGGTTTTTGATGGCCGGACGAGGCATGAGCATAGACGCGGTGCATTTTCACGCATATCCTTACACATCGAAGGAAGCCCGCGACAAGGTTGTCCGGCTTGCCGAAATACTCGGACTCTACACGCTCGGCGTCCGGCTTCACATCGTGGGTTTTGCCAACATACAAATACGCATAAAGGAAAACGCGCCCGCCGCATGGTCAACAATTCTCCTCCGCATGGCGATGATGGAAGCCGCCGAGTCTATCGCCCGTCAAGAGCGTTGCAAGTGCCTCATAAGCGGGGAGAGCCTTTCGCAAGTGGCAAGCCAGACCATCGAAAACATCCGGTGTACCGAAAGCCGTACGAGTCTGCCCATCCTGCGTCCGCTTATCGGCATGGACAAGGAAAGCATCACCCGCATAGCCGAAAAAATAGGCGCCTATAAAACCTCTATCCTGCCCTATGATGATTGTTGCGTCTTATTCAGTTCAAAGCATCCGGTGATTAGAGGAGATCCGAGCGAAGCTGCGGCGTATTACGAACAGCTTGAAATAGGATCTCTTATTGAGGAAGCGGTGCGAGAACGGGAAGAGAAAAAGCGCTCGTTTGTGGAGCGATGGCATCCCTCTTGACAAAAACGCTTATCTCATTATAATGAACCTTCCCATCTATAGGGCGGGGCGTCTTGTTCATGTTGCATTGTGGACGAGGCTCTACGAACCTTCGGTTCGATTGTAAGGAAATTATGTAATTGTGAGGTCTTTTTTGTTGGCGTCGCTAACTCTAACCGCTCTTTAGGGCGCGGTGTTAGACCCACTGCGAATAAAAACAATTTAAAAATAGCAAAAAGATTAACCGTGAAGGAAGGGAGGTGATTACATGGCGCATATTGTTGTAGACGACAATGAACTCTTGGAAAAAGCCATCAAACGTTTCAAACGCATGGTTGAGAAAGAAGGCATTATCCGCGAGTTCAAGAAGAGGGAATATTATGAGAAGCCTTCCACCATTCTTAACCGCAAGAAAAAAGCCTTTCAGCGCAAGTTGCTCAAGAAGTCCCGTAAAGGTAGATCCGAATACTAATGCTAAAAAAATGGGGCGTATGCCTGTGCATCCTGTTGTTTTTTTCGTGCCTAACGCCCCGAGCTCAAACGAGCGGCTTTCTTGACGGTTTTATCCCGCAGTGGCAGCCTCTTGAAAAAGGCGTTGACATGCTTGCTGGCGTTGTCAGCCGCCCGAAGCTCCGGTTTTGGGCGGTGCGCATAGACACGTCTAACCCCAGTCTTGAAATTGTTATAAGTCCCAAAGAATCCGTTGACGGAGGGTTTGAACCCAACGTCGTGCCGGCGTCCTTTGTTTCTCGCTTTGTCAAGCGCTTTGACTGTATAGCGGGCGTCAATACGGCGCCGTTTTATCCGGTGTCTGAAATGGAAGGGGAGAGGCGGAGTATTGTCGGGCTTACAGTTTCAAACGGCGTTGTTGTTTCCAGTCCCGCCACCATGTATGACGCCCTCGTCTTCTACGCGGATGGCGCTATGGCGATAGAGAATCAGGGGGCGATACGCGACGCCGGTTCTATTTGGAACGCTGCCGGCGGATTTTACGCCATTTTGAAAGACGGCGCCCTTACGGAACGCGCCGTATCTGAACAAGGCGAAAAACGCCATCCCCGTTCTGCGGCGGGCATAAACGGCGCCATCCTCTATCTTCTTGTCATTGACGGCAGGCAACTGGCAAGCGCGGGCGCCACAGAATCGGAAACCGCCCGCATCCTGCAAAAACTCGGCGCTGTTGACGCCATAAACTTTGACGGCGGCGGCTCGACCGCCCTTGCCCTGCGCTTCCAAGATTACGGCGTTTCCGTGGTGAACACGCCGGTTCATGGGCTTATTCCCGGCAAGGAACGCGCCGTGGCTTCGTGTCTCGGCGTGAGGAGGCGGCGGGAATAGTGGCGGAAACTGCGTCCGACAGGGCTCGAACCTGCAACAACCGGCTTCGAAGGCCGGGATTCTATCCAATTGAACTACGGGCGCATGATGAAAACGCTTCTATTCTAGCGAAAAAGAGTGAATGTTTCAAGTGCGCCAGAGGGAAAAATGGCGCTTCCGCGTTGTATTGAGGGCGGTCGCGCTTGCTTTACAATCTTTATTTTTTATCATATACTGCTATAAACTATGGCAACGATGACAATCCGCCGTTCACTGTCGTGGACCATAATCAGGTATATAACCGGAGAGATTCTCTTTTCTTTTTTTGTCTCTTTTCTTTTTTTCTTTTTTGTCTTCTTTGTAAACCAGCTTTTGCTCCTGGCTCAACAGATTCTCTCGAAGAAAGTGCCTGTTCAGCAGGTGGCGTTGTTGATACTCTATTCGATTCCGCAAATCATATCGCTGTCAGCGCCATTCGCGTCGCTTGTCGGGGTGTTGATGACCATAGGGCGGCTCGCTTCGGACAACGAGGCGCTGGTTATGCTTTCATCAGGGCTTTCGTATAAAAATATTTTTGCGCCGAGTCTTTTTATAGGAATCGTCATTTCGCTGGCGTCTTTTTTTACCAACGATGTATTGATGCCTGCGGGAAATTTGCAGCGGTCTAAACTGTACCGGCAGATTCTCGCATCCACCCCGGCGCTGGAACTGGAATCCAATTCAGTGAAACGATACAAAGACACGGTGATCGTGACGGGAAATGTCGCGGGGAATTCCATTGACAATATTTTTATCCTTGACAAGACTTCCGATGGCGAGCGCAGGCTCATCATGGCGAAAAACGCTCGACTGCGGGACGCGGGCAAAGAGGGCTTGAGCCTTGATTTGACCAACGCTTTTATTCAGTCGTCAAAAGAGGTCGCCAAATTCGATTACGATTATGCGTCAAGCGCCTTCCTGCGGTATTGGGTGTCTCAGGAAGACCTGATACAATCGTCGACATCCATTGGCGCTCAGGAGATGAGTTCCATTGACGTCTACAAAGAAATAGTCTCAAAGAGAATAACGTTGCGGACGCAGCTTGACGCGCAGTACAACAAGGTTTTGCGGCAATCCCTTTCTTTGGAAGAGAGTCTGAGGGACGGTCCGTCCGGCGCGGCGTGGAACCGGCGAGGAGCGATGGAGACTGATTTTGCAAGAGAGTACGCTGTGGCGGCGAGCGTCAAAAAAGACAGGAACTTGTCCCGGTACCTTCTGGAATTTTATAAGAAATTCTCCCTGCCCTTTGGGGCGCTCGCGTTCGTGTTTCTGGCAATCCCGCTGGGACTGTTTGCGAAAAAAAGCGGTCAAATGGTAGGACTTATGGTGGGAGTCCTCATTTCCGTTGTCTATTGGGTGTTTCTTGTCGGGGGACAGACGCTTGGCTTGCGTTCCGGTTACTCGCCTTTCTGGACCATGTGGCTCCCTGATATGCTTACTATGGGCATAGGGCTTGTTCTGTGCATAAAAAGGATCCGCAAATGATGACATTGGACAGGTATCTGACGCGGCAATTCATGCCGATCTTCATTATCGCGTGTTTTATGTTTGTGATGATCGTCATTCTGCTCGATCTTTTTACCAATCTATGGCGCTACCTTAATTATGAAGTTTCAATACAACAGATACTCACAGTTTCATATTACTATATTCCCAAGAGTTTCTCCTACGCCCTGCCGGTTTCCCTCCTGTTTTCCGCAGGATATACGCTCGGCGATTTATATGGGAGAAATGAATTGACATCCATTTTCTCATCAGGCATACCGTTCTGGCGTTTCTGCATGCCCTTGATCGTCATAGGCGTCCTATCCTCCTTTTTCGCGTTCCACTTTGACAACGACGTGGTGATTCCGGCGTTAAAGCTGAAGAACGATCTGTCCCGAAAGTTGCTCCATCAATCGAACGCGGCGGAAAACAATTCCGATATTGTCGTCAAGTCCAGGGGCGGCGCCCTTATCTATTCAATTGACTATTACGATTACACCGCGCAGATTCTGAACGGCGTGAACATCATTGAGCAAAACGAAGACGGCTCTTTTTCTTCGCTGGTTCGCGCTCCCAGCGCGGCGTGGAACGGCGAATGCTGGGAGCTTTCTAACGCCATTGTGTACCGGTGGGAAGACGGTTTTCTGCGGGCGAAAACCCATCCCGTTACTGACGACTACCGTGAAAGCCCGGACACGTTCCGCCGGAACGCGGTGAAAGCCGATGAACTGCCCGCAAAAGAGGCGGCTCTTCTGATAAACGATCTCAGGGCCGCCGGACTGCCCTTCCTTACGGTGGAAGCGGATTACCACCACCGCTACTCGTTCTCATGCACTTCCTTTGTGGTGATGATCCTCTCCATGTCCATGGGCGGGCGCTTCCGAAAAAACATCCTGCTTATGACCTTGCTGTCAAGCCTTATTGCAGCCGCAGTTTTCTATGTGATGGACATGATCGCCATGATGTTGGCGAAACTGGGCTATGTCCCTCCATTTGCCGGCGCGTGGTTTCCGGTGATCTTCTTTGTGGTCATCGGATTTTTTTTGATGAAAAGCGCGAAGACCTAATTGACGCTTTTGGAACAGCCGCTTGTGCGGGCGCCTTATTTTGTGATATAATGCCGCAAATGGTATGAAACAATTTTCCTTTGATTTGGAAAGTATACTTGATGTCAGAAAGCGCCGCGAACAGGATGCGGAAATTGCGCTTGGCAGGGCTGTGGGGGATCTGACCCGCATAGAGCGGAACATAGCCGCAGTCGCCAAAGAGAAGATTCGCGTATCGTTGGAGCGGTTTGCGCTTGGCTACGGAGTAGCCGAGCTTCTAACGTTTGACCGGTATGTACAACGGCTGGACGCCACGAAGGAGCGGTTGATTAAAGACGCGGCGCAGGCGGAACTCAAGGTGGAAGCCGCCAGAGAAGCCTATCTTGAAGCCTCCCGCGACCGCGATGTGCTGGACAAGGTGAAATCCGATGAGGCCGCCGCATACCGAAAAAAAATCTTTAACGAAGAAGCCAAAGTTTTGGACGATATTGCCGGAAGCGCGTATGTAAAACGGCGTTCTTTAGAGGAAATCCATGCGTAAAACAAGGGGCTTCGCCCTGCGCAAAGCGGCGCAAGCCCATGCCTCCCTCCCAGCGGCCGGAGGCTTCACCGGCGTTTGCCTCTGCCGGACGGGCGTCTGTCAGGGTCATTTCCGGCATTCCCCCCGTTTCTCCTGCATACGGTCTTGCCCGGCGTGGCGCAACAAGGGCGCTCTTTTTCAAGCCGTTCGGCCGCCTCTTCCGGAGACCGCCTCTTTTCCAACGGGGGCTTGACCGTATTCCACGCCTCGCCGCTCATTTTAAGGCGCCGGCCCCTTCAGGCTTCAAGACGCCTGGCTTCGGCAAGCGTCGGGTTACACCCCCTTGCCCACGCCCTTTTCCGGTTCACGGGTGGCGCCGGAGGGTTTGCGGTTCGGCGCCGCCGCTATGGCCGAGGGTTTGCGTCTTTCACCATACAGCAGCCTGAAAAGGTCCAGCCGTTCTGCCGGCGCCACCATTTGACAACTCATTTTGCGTTAAGAATTGCCGAGGGCCCCTCTGATTTTTCACATGCCACTGTATTGCTTTTGTGGTCATTTTCATGGAATGTATGATATATTATCCCTAACACGGCGAATGATTGTCGCAGGCTCTGCGCCGCTACACATCTTTTTCCTGAATAACCGCGCCCAGCGCGGAAAGCCTTCCCACGAGGTTTTCATAGCCGCGTTCTATCTGGTACACGTTGCGGATGACGCTTTTGCCCTTCGCCGCCATCGCCGCGATCACAAGCGCCATGCCCGCGCGCACGTCGGGGCTGTGCAACTCCGATCCGGCAAGCTCGGAGGGACCGGAAATGACGGCGCGGTGCGGGTCGCACAACACGATTCGCGCGCCCATGCCGATAAGTTTGTCCACAAAGAACATGCGGGATTCAAACATCTTTTCATGCACCAGCACGGCGCCCTGTACTTGCGTCGCCACAACGGTGATGATGCTCATAAGGTCGGGCGGGAACCCGGGCCACGGCGCATCGTCAATTTTAGGGATCATACCGCCCAAGTCGCAGTTTATCGCCAGAGCTTGATTTTTCGGCACGTGAAGGATCACGCCTTCGTGTTCCCATATAACGCCGAGCTTGCGGAACGCCGTCTTCGCGGGGCGTATGTCCGGTATTGTCGCGCCTTCAATGAAGAGTTCCCCTCCGGTTGCGGCGGCAAGCCCGATGAAGGAGCCAATCTCCATGAAATCGGCTCCCACCTCAAAATCACAGCCTGACAGTTTCTTCACGCCCCGGATGGTGAGAATGTTTGACCCGACGCCTTGGATCTGGGCGCCCATACGCACTAGCATACGGCACAGATCCTGTACATGCGGCTCGCTCGCCGCGTTGGTGAAAACCGTTTCCCCTTGGGCGAGCGAGGCCGCCATGACGCCGTTTTCCGTAGCCGTCACCGACGCCTCATCAAGGAAAATGTCGTTTCCGGTCAACCGGTTTGCGGTGAAGGTGAACATATCGCCCTGTTGCACCGACGCCCCCAACTCGGTGAGCGCCAGAAAGTGCGTGTCAAGCCGCCGTCTGCCGATGACATCTCCGCCCGGCGGCGGCAACGCGGCGCGTCCGGCGCGGGCGAGGAGGGGCCCCGCAAACAGAATGGAGGCGCGTATCTTTTTTGCGTGTTCAAGCGGAATTTCCGAAGACATGATGTTTTGCGTACACAAACGGTAGGAGTTGGAAGAGAGCCGCGTTACATCCCCGCCCAGGGCGCGGAACACGTCAAGCATAACGTGTACGTCTTCAATATCCGGGATGTTTCTCAATACAACCGGCTCGTCGGTGAGGAGCGCCGCGGCAATGCAGGGCAACGCGGCGTTTTTGTTGCCGCTCGCCTTGATGGCGCCGCAGAGGGGATGTCCGCCTTCGATATGGTATTCTTTCATACCGCCATCTGATCAGACTCAACCGGCGCGACCGTTGGCTCCGGCGTGTCAACCAGACCGGAAAGATCGTCGTTCCCCTTGAAACGCAGTACATTCACCATGAAGATGTTGAGCTTGTTCACGATGTTCGGCGGCAGGAGGTTTCCGTCAACTTCCACCGAGAGGATCGGGTAATTGCGTTCCCGCGCCCAGGGCGTAAACAGCCCTTCGATGACCCGTCCGATGAGGCAGGCGAAGGGCGAGATGTTCACGATGCCGGAGAATCCGTCCTTCATCTGCATCGCGGTCGCGGCCACGCCGGATGAGACCGCGATTTCAGAGTTAAGCTCAAGATTTACGAAGTGTTCCTGGGACTTTTCCATTATCTCCCGCATGTCGTGCGGGGAATGCGCCACCAGACCAGTCGGCTCCAGTATCTTTAACACCTTGTCCTCTATTGATTTCTTCCACCACTCCTCAAGCTCCAGTTTCTTTAAATCCATCCACGGCTTTGAGAAGAGGCGTTTGCCTTTCGGCTGTAACTTGATGAGTTTTTTGAAAGAATATTCGCGCACAAAGTCGAGGTAGTGTATCCATTCCGAGATGCTGGCGACCTTCACCACAATGCCCCGTTCGCTCATCAGATCGATGAGTTCGCCGACCGCAAAGTCATCGCGGCGCACGTATATCTCGCCGACGATCATCACCTTGGGACATTGGGCTATGGTTCGCTTGAGCGGTATTCTCTGCGTGTCTTGGGCGACCCGCTTCAATTCTTTCCATAAGCCTTTCGGATTGAACTCAACCGCCTTCATAACCCTGCGCCACGACGCTTCAAAATCTTTCATGGCTTGTTTCGGATCTTCGGCTGTGGCTTGCAACGCGGTTTGGATGTCCTTGAGGTAGTCCGCGATAAGCAGTCCCTTCCACATTTCCCTGGCGAACGCGGGACCCAACTCGGTATAGGAATTGTCAGCGGACAGGGTGAATACAACCACATTTTCCAGGCGCATGTCGCGGAACAGGTTTTCGTAATACACAAAGTACTGTCCGGTACGGCAAGGCCCGGTGGTTATCGGCACAAAAATAAGGTACAACTCGTCTTTCCGGTACCGGGGGCTGTTGATAAATTGAAGGGCGCTTCCCAGCACAAGGTGGCTCGGCACACATTCCTTGCCGGACGCGTGGGCGCGCGCTATCTGAATGGTCTTGCTGGTCGCAACCGGCATCGCTTCCGCGTCAAAACCGAGGCTGCGTATGGCTGCGGCCATGTATTCGGTGGAAATCAAACCCATGTTGGAAAGCAGTATCTTGATGCGTTTGTCGCCGCGTATCCTGCGTTTTTCGCCGGTCATCTCGTTGTCAACGCGCAGATCGAACTCGCCGTTCGGCAGTTTCTCGCTGACAAAACGCCACCCGTTGCTATAACGCTCGGCTTCAAGATCGCTTTTCTTTGAACGGTACCCGTCTATGATGTCAAGGAAGGCTTCCACGCGGGTGTCGACGCCCGCGTCCGCCGAGTGGGAGTCCAGTTCCAGAACGAGGAAGGGTTTTTGACCCATCGCCCACTTGAGGTAGTGGAGAATGAAGGAATCCGGCGCACAGGAGAAATTCGTGATATAGGTGATGTAGATGTTGTCTTCTTTCTTGAGGAAATTCGCGGATTTTACATCCTGTTGCCCGTAATACCAGTACATGTTCGGGAAAATCCGCTCGTCCTTGAAGGGCAGAATGTCAAAAGGCACGATGGAATACCCGCGTGTGGTGAATTTCCGGGGAATTCCCATATTCGCCTCGACGGTGAAGGCGTTGTACGGGCGCCCGAGCAGGGCGATGACCGGTCTGTCCGCTTTGCGGGCGTCTTCCAGCGCTTCCTTGCCAAGTTTTTCGCACGCGGCGAAGTATTCGTTCTGCTTGGCGAGCGCCGTGTTGAAAGCCGCTGTGGTCTCTTCCACGCTGGCGCCGAGTTTTTCAGCCATAAGGGTAAAGAGTTCAAGCGCCTTGCCCTCTCCAAATTTGAAACTCACCACGACCGGCAGCCACTTCTTCTTGTCAACGTCAGGAAAAGCCTTTTCGATATAATACGGAAGGCTCTGGGTGATGGGACAGAAATTCGCGTGAACATGCTCCTCGTACGAAGGCATGTCCCGAAAATGGGGCAGCAACACAAAATCCGCGCCCTTGTCAAGACAATCCTGCACCGCGCCGTGGGCGATCTCCGCCGGAAAGCAGTAGGTGGACTCGGCCCGCGCCACGCCCTCATGCGCCACTTCGGTTGAAAGGAAGGTCTTTATGCCCAATTCATAGAAAAACCACGAATAGAATGGGTACAGCGAGTGAACCGAAAAGCAACGGGGGACGCCCACCGTGTAGTTGCGTTTCGGGGCTTCGGCGCCTTCGCTCCAGACCGGCGCGGCGAATGTCTCGAACAGCATCTTCTGCCGTTTTTCCACATAGTCGAATACCGGCGCGTCTTTCACGGCTTTGCGCATATTCGTGTATTTGTTGCAACGTCCGCCGAACATGTACGGGTGTCCGTTTACCTTCAAGACCTGGATGGGGCATCGGTTGTCGCACGCCTGGCAGGTGAATATCCGTTCATAGATGATTTCACGCGCCAGAAGATCGTCAATGTCAACGGATGTTTCGGAAAGAAGCCCCTCGGCGTTCTTGCGCTTGGCAAGCAGGGCCACGCCGAAGCAACCCATGAGTTCCGGCGAAGGCGGCACAAGAATTTCCTTGTCAAGCAACATGGCGAACGCCTGCGGCACAGCCGGATTTTTGGCCACGCCGCCTTGCAAAAATATCTTCTTGCCGATGGTGCGGTTTCCGACCACGCGGTTGAGGTAGTTCGCCACAATGGAGCAGACGATGCCGGCTGTGATGTTTTCCTTGCTCGCGCCTTGCTGAACCGCCTTGCGTATATCCGAGTTGATGAACGCCGAGCAATGCTCGCCGAATTTGCACGGCGCGTCGGCGTTGAGCGCCACAGGCCCAATGTCCCGCGCATCCCGGATATTGAGGTCGCCCGACGCGGATTCTTCGAGGAAGGAGCCGGTGCCGGCGGAACACGCCTCGTTCATCGCGTAGTCTATTGGCACGCCGTTCTTGAGCAACACGTATTTCGCATCTTGCCCCCCGATCTCAAAAATGGTTTCCACTTCAGGATCAAAGTAGGTGGTTCCCACCGAATGGGCGATGATCTCATTGTAAACGCCCGGGGTCTCCAGAAACACGCCCAGAATTTCCCGCGAAGAGCCGGTTGTTGACACAAGGCGAATGTCGATCTCTTTGCCGCCCGTGTCCGCGATTATTTTTTCCTGTATGATCGCAAGACATTCCTTGAGCGCCTTGACCGGATCCCCATGCGTACGCCCGTAATGGCTCGCCACGATCTCGTCCGTCTCCGTATCCACAAGACACGCCTTGGTCGTTGTAGAGCCGCCGTCAACGCCCATCAGGTACGTCCTCCCCTTTTGAACCTTGCCGTCCGGCTTTTCGAAAACCCGCACTTTTTGCGCCCAATCCTTGAGAGCGTTCAACGCGCCGAAGCGCACGGCGTGAGATTTCAGGAGTTTTTCAACCGGCGGAAGCCTGCTCCCGGATGACGGGGCGAGCGCCGCGGCTCCCAACGCCTCGAATACCGCTGCGGCGTCGGGAATGACAAACTCAATATGCGGGGCTTTTTCTTTTATAAATCGCACGATATGCCTGTTCAGCGTAATGCCGCCGGTCAGCGCCACTCGTCCGCTCGTTATTTTTGCGCGTTTCAGGAAGTCAATGACCTTGGTCGCCATCACGTCCGAGAGTGACAGCACGATGTCGTCCTTGGTCGCTTCCCGCTTGTTCAGCCGGTGGGTGCAGTCGCTTTTCATAAACACGGAACAACGGGTTGAAAGCGTGTACACTTTGGCGGCGTCAGACACCTTGTCGATGTCGTCCAACGTCATGTCCATGCGGGCGAGCTGCTGTTTTAGGAATTCGCCCGTACCTGACGCGCACTTATTGCCTGAAAAATTGTTGATTATCTTGCCATCTGAATCAAGCGAATAGACGATGAGATCTTCGCCGCCCATGCTCACAACGGCGTCCGCTTTCAGATCAAGCGCGTGAAGCGCCGCTTCCACACAGAGCGGTTCAAGCGTGCCTGCGGCGTCAAACATGAACCGCCCTTCATTTCCTGTCACCAGCGCCGGAATTCCTTCCTGCATGGCGCCTTCCCTAAAAAGTTTGTGCGCCGCCGCGCTGACATCCCCATCGTGGGGAACCGCCGCGCTCCACGTAACATTTTTGCCGTCATATAAAACCATTTTGAGGCTGGTCGAGCCGATGTTGATACCTAACGATTGCATAGGGCGTAGTGTAACACGCATGGGCGTTTGTTGCAAGAGCGGGACGTTAGGCGTCAGCAGGTATGCGGCAATGGCGCGGCGAATGCGCCCATAGCCGCGGGAAACATCTTGTTTCTCTATGCCTCTTCCAATAAGCCCAGATTAATAGTGATTGTAATGAATTTTATTTTCGTCATAGAAATTGGCGCTTGCCGATGACATGGCGTCCGTTAATGGCTGGCCAATGCAAATCATTATGTGCGGGACAATTTCAGCGGGAAGATGCAATGCCTGCGAAACGCCTTCTATTCTGATTTCCTGAGGCGCAATACTCATAGGAACAGACGCCAAGCCAAGTTCGCTTGCTTGAACAAGTATATTTTGCGCCGCCATTCCCGCGTCCATTGTTAAAAGTTCGGGAAACGCCGACGTTTTGGCATTAACAGCGATTACAATGGCAAGCGGGGCTGTGTCCAACGCTTGAGAATAGGGATTTCCCTTTTTCATATGTAACATGACATCTCTATCGGTAACAATTATAAATTCACATGAGCGTTGGTTCGCGCCTGTAGGAGCGGCGAATGCGGCTTTAACAAGTAAGTCAATGTGTTCCCGCGCCACTGTATGTGGGGAAAATTCTCTGGCGGTTTTTCTGTCAAATATGCCGTCAAGTACACGTGCTGTTTGCATGATTGCAGATGGACTTGATTCTTCTATCGCGCTATTCTTTGTTTGGGAACAGGATAGCGCCGATATGGCTTCAATAGCCAACAAAACATACAAAATTTTATTCATATTGTATCCTCCATGTTTTTTTATCATGGAATAGCGCCTTTGTCAATATATTTTCAACCATCTTGTGATGGACTCAAGACACAGTTCCGCCGTCTTGGTATAATGTACAAAAATTGTAGGATATACTCCGCGCTATCTTGCGCGTCCGCCCTTCTTTTGATACCATGCGTATGGACATTGCGTTCTTCTTATGGATTACGATGGATTACGATTGTATAGTTATAGGCGGAGGCCACGCGGGCATAGAGGCTTCCCTCGCCGTTGCGCGGCTTGGCTTTTCGTGCCTGCTCATAACCCAAAACCCTGACCGTATTGGCGCGCTTTCCTGCAATCCGGCGATAGGCGGCCTTTCCAAAAGCAACCTTGTGCGGGAAGTGGACGCGCTTGGCGGAGAAATGGGACGCCTCATTGACAGAAGCCTCATCCAATACCGGGTTCTCAACCGCTCGCGGGGGCCGGCGGTACAAGCGCCCCGCGCCCAAGCCGACAAGCTCCTGTATCAGAGCGAAGCCCGCCTTGCTGTGGAACGCCAGCCGCGTCTCGCCGTGTTCATGGACACCGTGGTCGACCTTCTCGCGTCCGGATCAGGGGGCGCGGTTGAAGGCGTCATTACCGAGCGGGGGCATGGCATTTCCGCGAAAACCGTGATTTTGGCAAGCGGCACTTTTATGGAAGGCAGAATCTTTATTGGCGAATACGACGCGCCCCAGGGCAGGCTGGGGGAAGCCGCCGCGCTTGGCTTGGGCGCGCGGCTGCGGGAACGGGGGATGCCGGTCGGCAGGCTCAAGACCGGTACGCCCGCGCGCGTCGCCGGAAACGCCATAGAGTACGAAAAACTGGAAAAACAGGATGGAGAGCCGCCTGAAGCGTTTTCTTTTAATCATGACCGTGATGAAAAACTCGCCAGACCCAGTGTTCCCTGCTGGATCACCTACACCAACGCGGCGACGCATGCCATTATCCGCTCCAACATTCACCGCTCCCCGCTATACGGCGGCAAGATCACGGGCGTGGGACCCCGCTACTGTCCTTCCATTGAAGACAAGGTCATGCGCTTCCCGGATAGGGATCGGCACCATGTTTTTATTGAGCCTGAGAGTCTTGGCGCCAACGAAATGTATCTGAACGGCTTGTCGAGCTCCCTGCCGGAGGACGTGCAGGAGGCGTTTATCCGCAGCATAGCCGGACTTGAACACGCCCGCATCGTGCGCCCCGCCTATGCCGTGGAATATGATTACCTTGATCCGCTTGGGTTGTATCCGACTCTTGAATCCAAATCGCTCGCCAATTTCTTTGTCGCCGGGCAAACCAACGGCAGCTCCGGCTATGAAGAGGCTGCGGCGCAGGGCGTCATGGCGGGCGTCAACGCGGCGCTCACGATGAGGGGCGAGCCGCCGCTGACCCTCGGCAGAGCCGAAGCCTACATCGGCGTGCTCATAGACGATCTCACCACCCTGGGCGCAAAAGAGCCGTACCGCATGTTTACAAGCCGCGCCGAGCGCCGCCTTGCGCTCCGGCACGACACGGCGGATTCCCGCCTCACGCCCATAGGCAGGACGGTAGGCCTGGTTGATGACACGCGATGGGAGCGGTTTCAGCATAAGATGCGGGGAGTGGATGCGATACGGGAACTGTTGCGGACACGAAAAATAGAAGCCGGCGGCGAATCTGCGGGCAAGACGCTGGAACGCGCCCTCGTAGACGCGACCGTCACGCCTGAACAGGCGCCGTCCCTGCTGTCGGCGCACATCCTGTCTACAGAAGCCGCTTCTACAGAAGCCGCCTTCCCGGCCGAATGGATCATACGAGCGGCGTTGGACATAAAATACGCGGGCTACATTGAAAAAGAGGTGCGCGCCGCGGAACGGAACGCCAAAATGGAGGCGGTGAAGCTGCGTCCTGAGTGCGACTACCGCTCAATAGCCGGACTTTCCGCCGAATCAAAAGAGAAGCTTTCCCTGGTGCGTCCGCTGACGCTGGGACAAGCGGCGCGGATTCCCGGGGTCAGGCAAGGTGACATCGCGCTCTTGATGGTGCTGATGAGAAAGGGATGACCGTCGCCCTGCGGTTGAAGGCGCGTCCTCTTGTATGTATCTTCCTGAAATGCTAGAATACCGGCATGAACAAGACATTGGAGCGTTTGAAATCACGGGGCTTTTTTCAGCAATGCACGGACGTGGAAAAGCTGTCTCTTCTCATGGATCAGGGCCCGATTGTGTTTTACGAAGGGTGCGATCCCACTGGCCCGAGCCTGCACATCGGACACATGGCGCCTTATTTTGCCATGAGGCATCTTGTCGAAGCCGGTCATAAGGCGATAGTGCTGATTGGCGGGGGAACCGCCCGCATCGGCGATCCGTCCGGCAAGACAACCATGCGGAAAATGCTTTCCTACGAACAGCTTGATGAGAACGCGGCTTCCATTGCCAGGCAGATCAACCGGTTTTTCGCCGCGCTGCCACACAATGCGGCGGCTGCCATAACCTATGAAAACAACAAAACGTGGCTTGCCAACCTCAACTACATTGACTTCTTGCGGGAGATTGGCAGCCATTTCTCGGTAAACCGTATGCTCTCGTTTGAGTCTTACAAGATGCGGCTCGAATCCGACGCGGGTCTTTCTTTTATTGAATTCAACTATCAGCTTTTGCAAAGCTACGACTTTTATCAGCTATACAAAAGATACGGGTGCCGTCTCCAAATCGGAGGCAACGATCAATGGGGCAACATCACGGCCGGCGCCGACCTCATCAGGCGGCTTGAATGGGGCGGGGAATCTGCGTCTGCGGACGGCGCGTCTGCGGAAGCCGCAACGGTGTTTGGGCTCACCTTTCCGCTTGTTACCACTGCGGACGGCAAGAAAATGGGCAAAACAGAAAAGGGGGCGGTGTTCCTTGACCCGAACATCACCGCGCCCTACGACTTTTTTCAATACTGGCGGAATGTGCAGGACGCCGACGTGCGCCGCTTCCTGCTCATGTTCACCTTCCTCCCCCTTGAAGAATGTGACGCCCTTGTCGCGCCGGACAAAAACCCCAACCAGGCCAAGGAGCGGCTGGCGTGGGAAGTCACCGCGCTCATACACGGCGCGGATGAAGCTGACAAAGCCCTGTCCGGCGCCCGCGCCAGTTTCGGCGGCGCGGGCGGCGACAAGGCCGCGATGCCAAGCGTCCGGCTCGCCCGCTCGAAGTTCGAAACTGGCTACAACATCGTAGACCTTTTCTGTGACGCGCGTCTCTGCGCAACCAAGAGCGAAGCCCGCCGCATGGTACAACAAGGCGGGGCGTGCGTTGGCTCACAGGGAGCTTTTACGGCTGTTACGGATGTGGCGGCGACGGTCGGCGCGGACAAGCTTGATGAAGAGGGCGAGCTAACGCTGAGAGCCGGAAAGAAACGGTTTTGCAGGGTGGCGAGTATGAGCGATGTATGAGAGCGCCGGTATTTTTTTTGATCTACACAGGCTGCTGTTGACACGGCGCACGACATAGGGTATACTGTACGTAAAGGCGGGTGAAGCCATCCGCCTACTATAAAGCACAGGAGTGAAACACATGAAACGTTTGAAACAAAGCCTCGTTTTGGCTGCGATACTAACCGCACTTTTTATGACCGCTTGCTCCGCCCCTGACGAAGCGTTGCCCCCCCCCCCCCCCACCTGTAAACCCTGATCCAGAAAACCCAAACAACGATCCCGACAATCCCACGCCGAAAGAGTTCTTTATAACGTGGATCGACACCGACGGGAGTGTGCTTCAGGCCGGAAATGTGAAGGAGGGCGCCATGCCCGCCTATAACGGCCCGACGCCGATGCTGCCGGAGAGCGTCGATTTTTCGACAGGCCGCGCCTTTTTATATATCTCGGGACTGCCTACCAAAGCGAGGCTGTACAACCATACGCTCGGATGGAAGCCGACGCCGGTACCTGTTGCCGGACCCGCCAATTACACCGCGAATTTCGTCAAGGGCGAGAAGCTTGACTTCCCGGAGAACTACTATGCCGAGGATATCGCGATATACAAGGTGATGGAAAGCGTGCCGTACAAGATATATTTGAACGGTGTTGACTATCTTCTTCCTGTCCATGTATTGATGAGGCGGATCCAGATCAAGGCGCATCTGGGATACGGTCCGGGATACACCCCCGGCGAGGTGACCGTTTGGAGAAATGCTTTTACTGAGGAGGCCATGGGGATGCCTGAAGGCTCCTTGGTGGCTAGGCAGTGGGATGGTCCCAATGATTTTGCATACACTAATATAATTGGTTTTGGACTTATATATGCTGACGGGCAGCCTATGGAAGCTAGTGAGCAAGCTAGCAACAACTCTTATTATCCGGCAAATTACGTTGATTACATGCCCGATTACATTTATCCCGCTACTATGCATGAGAGAGACGTGTACGCCTGGCACTCTATGCCGTCCAAGGCGACTACGCCGGTTATCGATGGCAAAGTACTGGGCATAGTCGACAGCAAGATACGCAACCACATGGACAGGGACGACGACACGCAGATCATCCGTTCTCGCAGGGTGTCCATTGACACGGATAACGACGGGGCCGAGGACGAGTGCATGACCCTGTCCCCGCTATACATAACCCACAGGGAGATGTTCAACCAGATCCGGCCGGGCGACGACATATCGTTCAGGATACACCAGTATGCCCACAAAATAGGCGTTTCGACAACCTACGATCTCGGCGCCGGCGACATCCTCAACGGCCGCGTGTTCCCCGAGGACGTGGAATCGTACGGGGATTACATCAACGACCGCGACTTCATATACAAATGGGCGACGGGCAACCCGGCGGCGAACGGGGACAATTACCAGATGATAGAGACGATAGAGCTTGTCAACCCTCGGCTTATCGACGACAACTATGCCGACGCCGTATATCCCGGCGGCATATACGTAGGCGATCCGTATACCGGCAAGGCGTCGTCGCTGAAAAGCGCGAATTGACCCGTTGGGCGGCGACCGCGTGTTTCCACGCGGTCGCTTATAGTACCAGCAATGAACTAAACGTAGCATGAAGGAGGAAAAGAATGAAGCGACACCATTTCGGCAAGAGCGCGATCCCTGCGCTCTTGGCAACCCTGCTCATCGGAGCGACCCTCGGCTGTTCCGCCGGCCAGCACGAGGAAGACCCGATCCTACAGAGCATAGCGGTAACCAGCCCGCCCACCAAGACCGTGTATGAGCCAGGCGAAGCTCTTGACCTGAGCGGCATGGTGGTAACGGGAACCTACACGGACGGCACGACCAGGACGGCATCCGTAACCCTGTCCAATGTAAGCGGATACAACGCGGCTACAGCAGGAGTGCAAACCCTAACCGTAACGATGGGCGGCAAGACCGCGACCTTCACGGTAACCGTGGGCGAACCGCCTAGCGGACTTGACAACCTTGCAAACGCGGAAGGCGGGGACGACGCGGCTGACCCCGTTTCCGTGGCGTTACGCGGCAGCTTTACAAACGACATCTGGGCGTCCGCCCTCTCAAAGATAGCCGCAGCTGGCAAGTACGTCTCGCTTGACCTCTCCGCGTGTGCAATGGATGGAACCGAATTTGACCCCGGAACAGGCGCAGGCGCGGACAAGATAACCGCTCTGGTGCTGCCCAACACCGCGAAAAGCATAAAAGCGGGAACTTCTAGCAATCCCGCCTTCAGCGCTTTTACCACTCTTACCGTTATAAACGGCGCGGGCGTTGAGACCATCGGCGCCTATGCGTTTTACGACACAAACCTAACGGAGGTGAGCTTGCCTGTGGCGCAGACCATCGGCGCCTATGCGTTTTACGACACAAACCTAACGGAGGTGAGCCTGCCTGCGGCGCAGACCATCGGCAACGCCGCGTTCCTCGCTTGCTATAGCCTAACAGAGGTGAGCCTGCCTGCGGCGCTGACCAGCGGCAACCTTGCGTTCTACGGCACGAGCCTCACGACGGTGAGCCTGCCTGCGGCGCAGACCATCGGCGGCTATGCGTTTTACGGCACAAACCTAACGGAGGCGAGCCTGCCTGTGGCGACGACCATCGGCGACCTTGCGTTCTACGCGTGCGATAGCCTAACAGAGGTGAGCCTGCCTGTGGCGCAGACCATCGGCGCCACTGCGTTCAGCAGCTGCGATAGCCTAACAGAGGTGAGCCTGCCTGCGGCGCACATCGGCAACGCTGCATTCCGGCATTGCAAGAGCCTAACGACGGTGAGCCTGCCTATGGCGCAGACCATCGGCAACGATACGTTCTACGCGTGCGATAGCCTAACAGAAGTGAGCCTGCCCATGGCGCAGACCATCGGCGCCACTGCGTTCAGCGGGTGCTATAGCCTAACAGAGGTGAGCCTGCCTATGGCGCAGACCATCGGCAACGATGCGTTCTACAGGTGCGGGAGCCTAACAGAGGTGAGCCTGCCTGCGGCGCAGACCATCGGCGACTGGGCGTTCTACGATTGCACCAGCCTAGCGGAGGTGAGCCTGCCTGTGGCGGCGACCATCGGCGACGAGGCGTTCGCCGGCACGAGCCTCACGACGGTGAGCCTGCCTGCGGCGACGACCATCGGCGACCAAGCGTTCGCCGGCACGAGCCTCACGACGGTGAGCCTGCCTGCGGCGACGGACATCGACCGCGGGGCGTTCTACAATTGCACCAGCCTAACGGAGGCGAGCCTGCCCGTGGCGCAGACCATCGGCGACTCTGCGTTCGCCAGGTGTGAGAGCTTAACGGCGTTAAGTCTGCCTGCGGCGACGACCATCGGCGAATCTGCGTTCTACAATACCAGCCTAACGGAGGCGAGCCTGCCCGTGGCGACGACCATCGGCGACCAAGCGTTCTACAATTGCTCCAGCCTCGCGGAGGCGAGCCTGCCCGTGGCGACGACCATCGGCGACGAGGCATTCCGGTATTGCGTGAGCCTCACGACGGTGAGCCTGCCTGCGGCGCAGACCATCGGCGCATCTGCGTTCTACAGGTGTGAGAGCTTACCAGAGGTGAGTCTGCCTGCGGCGGCGACCATCGGCGACCAAGCGTTCCTCGCTTGCTATAGCCTAACAGAGGTGAGCCTGCCTGTGGCGGCGACCATCGGCAACGAGGCGTTCGGCAGTTGCGGGAGCCTAACAGAGGTGAGCCTGCCCGTGGCGCAGACCATCGGCGACGAGGCGTTCCGGTCTTGCGCGAGCCTCACGACGGTGAGCCTACCCGCAACGCCGCCGTCTCTAGGGAACACTATTTTTAATAGTACAGGCTTTAGTGGTACAATAACCGTCAGCGTGCCCGCAGGCATGGTTTCCGCATACACCTCCACATGGGGCGTGAACGCAGACACCCCTGCGGGCGATAGCTACTACGGCTCTGAGCACAAAGCCGTTCTCATCACGGACGCGGCGCACTAGCGCCGTGGGGCGGCGCAGTACCGCGCCGCCTTTTTTAAGGAGAGCTTGCCAACCAACGGCTTGCCGATGACGAGTATGATGACCTCATATACGTAGGCGATCCGTATACCGGCAAGGCGTCGTCGCTGAAAAGCGCGAATTGACCCGTTGGGCGGCGGCCGCGTGTTTCCACGCGGTCGCTTATAATACCAGCAATGAACGTAAACGTAGCATAAAGGAGGAAAAGAATGAAGCGACACCATTTCGGCAAGAGCGCGATCCCCGCGCTCTTGGCAACCATGCTCATCGGAGCGACCCTCGGCTGTTCCGCCGGCCAGCGCGAGGAAGACCCGATCCTACAGAGCATAGCGGTAACCAGCCCGCCTGCCAAGACCGTATACGTCATAGGCGAAGCCCTGAGCTTGAGCGGTCTTGTGGTAACGGGAACCTACACTGACGGAACGACCAGGACGGAGCCTGTGGGTCTTGCCAATGTAAGCGGATACAACGCGGCTACGGCAGGAGCGCAAACCCTAACCGTCACGGTAAGCGGCAAGACCGCGACCTTCACGGTAACCGTGGGCGACCAGGCGCTGCAGAGCATAGCGATAACCAGCCCGCCCGCCAAGATCGTGTATGAGCCAGGCGAAGCCCTGGACCTGAGCGGCCTCGTGGCAACCGGAACGTACGCTGACGGAACGACCAGGGAGGAAGCCGTGAGCCTGTCCAACATAAGCGGGTATGATGCGGACGTAGCGGGTCAGCAAACCGTGACCGTCACGGTACACGGCAAGACCGCGACCTTCACGGTAACGGTAACCGTCCCGCTTGCCGGGCTTGACGATCTTGCAAGCGCGGCGGGCGGGAACACTGCGGCTGACCCGGTACCCTTGACGATACGCGGGACCCTTGCAAACAGCGGCTGGGGCGTCATCTTCTCCGCGCTAGCCGCGGCCGGCAAGTACGCGACCCTTGATCTATCCGCGTGCGCCATGATTGGAACCGAGGTTGACCCCGGTGCCAGCGGCGCGGGCGCGGACAAGATAACCGCGTTGACACTGCCCGACACAGCGCGGAGCGTAAAGCCTGGGACGCCTGCTAATCCCACCTTCAAAGCGTTTACCAGGCTTGCATCTATAAGCGGCGCGGGCGTTGAGACCATCGGCGCCTATGCGTTCTACCAATGCGCGAGCCTTACGGCGGTAGACCTGCCGTCAGCGGAAGCCATCGGCGCGGCGGCGTTCTACCTATGCGCGAGCCTTGCCGAGGTGAACCTGCCCTCAGTAGAAGCCGTCGGCGCGTCGGCGTTCCGCTATTGCAGGGAGCTTGCGGCGGTGAGCCTGGCCTCCGCGAAAACCATCGGCGACTATGCGTTCTGCCAATGCGACAGCCTTGCCGAGGCGAACCTGCCCTTGGTAGAAACGGTCGGCGCGTCGGCGTTCCGCTATTGCAGGGAGCTTGCGGCTGTGAGCCTGGCCTCCGCGAAAACCATCGGCGACTCTGCCTTAGCCGACACGGGCATTACAGACATAAACCTGCCTGTAGCGACGGACATTGGCGATGAGGCGTTCTTCAGTTGCGGAAGCCTGAGCGCGGCGACCCTACCCGTAGCGGGAACCATCGGCGACTTGGCGTTCCGGGACTGCAGCAGCCTTACGGACATAAGCCTGCCGTCAGCGACGACCATCGGCGCCAATGCGTTCGGCTATTGCTATAACCTTCCAGAGGTGAGCCTGCCCGTAGCGACGACCATCGGCGACTCTGCGTTCTACCATTGCGATAGCCTTACAGAGGTGAGCCTGCCCGTAGCGACAACCATCGGCGACTATGCGTTCGCCAGTTGTGAGAGCTTAACGGCGTTAAGTCTGCCTGCGGCGAAGACCATCGGCGACGAGGCGTTCTACCATTGCGCGAGCCTAGCGGAGGTGAGCCTGCTCGTAGCGACGACCATCGGCGACTCTGCGTTCGCCAGGTGTGAGAGCTTAACGGCGTTAAGCCTGCCTGCGGCGAAGACCATCGGCGACTCTGCGTTCTGGGGTTGCGAGAGCTTAACGGCGTTAAGTCTGCCAGCTGTTACAGAACTTGGCAACCGCGAGTCATTCTCCGGCAGCTACCTAACGACGGTGAGCCTGCCCGCAGCGAAGACCATCGGCGCCTTGGTGTTCTCCGGCATGAGCCTAACTGAGGTGAACCTGCCCGTGGCGACATACATCGGCGGAGGTGCGTTCTCTGAGTGCTCTAGCCTAACAGAGGTGAGCCTGCCTGCGGCGAAGACCATCGGCTACACGGCGTTCCGCGATTGTACCAGCCTAGCGGAGGTGAGCCTGCCCGCAACGCCGCCGTCGCTAGGGGGCGAGATTTTTGATTATACTGGCGCTAGTAGCGGGACAATAACCGTCAGCGTGCCTGCGGGCGCGGTCGCCGCGTACACCGCCGCGTGGGGCGTGAACGCGGACACGCCGGCGAATGGCGACACCACCATATACGGCTCTGATCACAAAGCCGTTCTCATCACGGACGCGGCGCAGTAGCGCCGTGGGGCGGCGCAGCAACGCGCCGCCTTTTTAAGGAGCCTTTTATGCTCTTATACGGATTGGAAGCCAACGAGCTTACCAAAAACCCCAACGACCTACGCGCCCAACCGGTCAACGTCTCGTCTTTCTCCCTGGACGCCATCATAGACCTCATCATGGAGATCGGCGCGGGGCTCACCCGCTCGGACGTGATCAGCGTATTTGAAGCGGAGAAGCAGGTCGTCACGAAGATCATCGCGGACGGCGGCGCGGTCAACACGGACCTGTTCAACGCATTCCCCAGCATAACCGGCGTGTTCGAGTCGCCTGACGCGCCCTTTGACCCTGCGAGGCACAAGGTGCACATCAACCTGCACCCTGGCGTCGCCCTGCGCTCCGCAGTCGCGGAAGTCAAGACGAAGCGGGTCGCCGTCGTCGTAACCGGCACGGTCGTAACGGCGGTGACGGACATGAAGACCGGCGCGATCAACACGACGCTCACCCCGGGGCGGAACGTGAAAATAGCAGGCGTGAAACTAAAGATAGCGGGCGACGATCCCGAAGTGGGTTTGTACCTCGTTCCCACAACAGGAGACGCGGTGAAGGTGGACATGTCCGATGTTATAGTAAACAACCCGTCTGAACTCATAGCCTTGACCCCTAGCCTGCCCGCCGGAGCCTACCGCCTGCGCATAGTAACGCAATACACCTCCGGCAACTTCTTAAAAGTCCCGCACACCTTCACCTTTGACAAGGAATTAACCGTAGAACAGCCGTAGGCTGGGTACATACGGCATAACGGGGTGGTGTATGAAAGGGGTGCCCGCTTTCACGGTCCTGACGGTTGCGCTTGCACAGCAGGCGCAACCGTCTCGTTGCTTGGCATACAGGCGCACAGGCGGCACACGGAGGGGGCGCCTTTCCCTGCGCGGAGGGCGGCAAACAGGCCCCCTCGGGGGGTCGCCCGCACAGCGCTAAAAGCCGTCTCCGTTGGACCTCTTGTAACACCCCCTTGCATGAGCGCCACGCTACGCATTAGAGGCTCTCTAATCTACGCATTAGAGTCAGTCTAACCTACGCATTAGAGTCTCTCTAATCTATGCATTAGAGTCAGTCTAATCTACGCAGTAGAGTCAACCTGCCTTTTTAGCGTTGCGGGTAAAAAGTTCGGGGAGGGGGAGGCGGGGAACAGGGGGACAAGCGTCTTGGCAAGGCGGGCAGGTTTCCCCCCGCGCATAGCCGACTACTACGCCAGTAACACCATACTGATCGTAGATGGGCGGTTGGTTTGCACGTTCGATGGTGTGGTGGCAAAGAGCGCCGGCAAGCGTTGCGTTTGAAGCGGATATTTCCATTGACAAGCGTATATAATAACGTATATACTTCTTTCAAACATAATATAAAGTAAGGAGTGTAGTATGAAAACCGGTGTTGATCTTCTCAGCGGCGACCCCTTTCGTACAACACCCCGTGTGAAGTCGTCTAACACCCGAAGGGTGAAGGCCGACCCATACATGGGTTGTATGAGGTTTTATTTTAATATAGAATACCATCACGTAAGGAGGACTTATGGCTGCTAGTATCAATGATCACGTCGCAACCGCTGCCATCAACGGATACCGTTATGCAGGCGTACAGGGTAAGACTAACGGTACAGACCTACCAGGGACTCAAAGCGCAACGCCCTTATGCGGCGTCGCCGCCATGAAATCCAGCGTACCTTCCTCCCCATTATCCAACGTGTAGGAATTATGCCTATCTCTGATAAAGGAGTGTCATGATGCAACGTAAAAAGCCGTCTTTCGCCGTCCTTATGGGCGGGCTTTGTGTGTGCAGTATTCTCGTAACCACGCTGTCCCTGTCAGTCTTGGTCATCTCAAGCTACCGGAATACGGTCTATACACAGTCTGAAACCCATATTATTGAGCAAGTCACCCATATACGGGATCAGGTGAGCGACCGATTCACGCGCTGGGCCGACCTTATATCCTATGCAGCCATCGCTTCCGCGCCGTTTATGGCGCTGGAAACACCAGACACACTGCATTTGCAAAGCCTATTCAACAGCTTTATGGAGGCGCAAAGTGATTTTGGGTCGTTCTATGGATCAAACAATATAGTCTGGAATGAGCCGGGAGGCTATATGGTGTATTATGATGGACACAGCCCTCCTGCAGATTATGACAATACGACCCGCAACTGGTTTGTCGGCGCTAAACAAAACCCTCACAAGGTAGCGTATGCGGAGCCCTTCACCTCCGCCAGCAGCACCAAACTCACTACGTCCATATCTACCACGGTCTATGACGATCAAGGGAAGGATATCGGAGTGGTTACGGGGAACGTCTTCATCAGTTTCCTTGATGAGCTGCTCAGAACAAGCGCTTTCTTGCCCGGGCAGGAGATGTTTTTCATCAACAAGCAAGGCCTCTTCATTACCCATGCGGACCTTGATGCAGTCTTGAAGAAGGACTTCTTCACCGAGTCAGGCTTAGCGTCTTATCGTACCGGCATACTGGGCTCACCCACCTTCTCGGTCATGGATACCGAGCGCTTCATCGTTTCCGTGCAGATACCCCAGGTAAACTGGATACTCGTTGCCACTATACCGAATGCCGTGATCTTCGCGGCGGTTCAGCGCTTTTTCCTCCGCCTGATTCTTACCAGCGGCGTCTTGCTCGTCCTTACCGTGGCAGCGTCAATGTGCCTTGCCCGTGTCTTGGTGAAACCCCTTCGAGACCTTACCAACTACGCCGCAGCGCTTGCAAGAGGCGACTTTTCCGGCGCCATCCCAGACTATGGAACATTAGAGACTTCAGGGCTGTCGGTGGGCTTTAACGCCATTAACGAGCATATCTCTACGCTGATACACAATATAGCTGCTTCCTTTGAGCGAATGCGTAGGCAAGGAGCGGAACTCAAGGGGGTGATCACGCGATCCTCTGTCGCCGCAGGGGAGATCGTAGAAGCAGTACACGATGTAGATCAGCGCATTAAAGAGGAAGCGGGCATGGTGGATAAAACCGTGGCTCAGATTGACGATAAGATATTGTCCCTTAACACGCTCATTCAGGATCAAGCCGTGCAGATAAACTCCTCCGCTTCCGTCATAGAAACCATGATCGCCTATAACCGTGAAATGCAGAGTCAGATCACCGCCTTGAATGGCAGAATACAGAGCCTCATGAGCAGTTCCCGGTCCGAGCATGATCAGATTGCCCGCTCAACCACGGCAGTGCGGCAGATTGGGGAAGCCTCAGCGAGCTTGGCGCTTATGAACAAGACCATTGACGATGTGGCGGGGCAAACCAATCTCCTGGCTATGAACGCGGCTATTGAAGCGGCGCACGCCGGGGAATCGGGCAAGGGTTTTGCGGTGGTGGCGTCTGAGATTAAAAAGCTGGCCGGGACCACTGCGGCTCAGGCAAAGGGTTCCAGCGGGACCTTGGGGGAGATTCAGAAGCGTATCACCGAGATAGCCTCATTGTCGGGGCGTATAGAGGGGGCCTACGCGCAAACGAATGCATTGGTTCTGGAGAGTAACGAAGTGGTAGAGCAGGTGAAGCGCACGGTAGAGGAGCAAGCCGGGCGTTCACAACAGGTGCTGGAGCGGCTGAAGCAGATACAAGGGATCACGGGACAGGTGAAGGCGGAGGCGGAGCGCATCAAGCGTGAGGCGGACGCCTCGCGGCTCATGAGCGCCACGCTATCGGACATGAGTGAGGTGATCCAGGGGCGAGTGGGAGAAGTGGTGAAGAGCACGGAACAGGTGTTTGCCGCGTCGCAGCAGGCTCACGGGTCAGTGGAGGAGAACGGGAGGGGGCTAGACGCCTTGGACGAGGCGATTCAGCGGTTTACCGTGCGTCCCCGCTCATAGAGAGCAGAGAGTAATGAGCAGGTAGTAGAGAGAAGAGAGCAAAGATGGGCGGCGGTGTCAGACACCGGGGTATGCGACGTGATGAACAACGAGAAGGTTCCGCTTGCAAGGCAAGCGTAACCGTCAAGTCGGGGTCAGCGGCGCTACCTTTCAAACGCCGCCCCGTGTGAAGTATTTAAACAGGCTATGCCTGACACCCGAAGGGTGTAAGGAGTATCATGATGCAACGTAAAAAACCGTCTTTCGCCGTCCTTATGGGCGGACTTTGTGTGTGCAGTATTCTCGCCACCACACTCTCCTTGTCCGGCTTGGTCATCGCAAACTACAGAACCATGTCCTATACACAGGCTGAAACCCAAGTTCTTGAGCAAGTCGCCCACATACAGGATCAGGTGAGCGACCGGTTCAAGCTCTGGACGCACCTTATTTCCTATGTTGCCATCGCTTCCGCGCCGTTTATGGCGCTGGAAACGCCGGACACCTACAACCTGCAACGCTTGTTCCATCACTGTATGGCGGCGCAAAGCGATTTTTGGCTGTTATACGGAAGCGGCAACCTCGTCTGGACTGAGCCCGGAGGCTATATGATCTATGACGACGGACACAGCCCTGAGCTAAGCTATGACAATACCTCACGCAGTTGGTTTACCGGGGCAAAGCAAAACGCCGGCAAGGTGGTCTATGCCGCGCCTTACATAGCCGCCACCAGCGGACAACTCACCACAGCCATATCTACCAACGTCTATGACGAGCAAGGGAGAGACGTCGGGGCGGTGTCCGGGAACGTCTCCATTGGCTTCCTTGACGAGCTGCTCAGAACAAGCACTTTCATGGCTGGGCAGGAGATGTTCTTCATCAACAACGAAGGACTCTTCATTACCCATCCCGACCTTGACTCGGTCTTGAAGAAGGACTTCTTCACCGAGTCAGGCTTGGAATCTTACCG